>CALDUQ010000029.1 GCA_937924845.1 uncultured Flavobacteriaceae bacterium | reverse complement strand
ACTGCTATCAAATTGGTTGTCATTTGATGCAATTAATTTTGTCCAAGCTGTATTGTCCCAGTAATAATAGCCAGGTGCTATATCGTTAGCAACAGTCGCTGTATTGTATATTAATAAGCTTTCAGTATTACCACCATTAATTGTCATGGTGTCATCACTTCCTGTAAGTGCTACTTGGGGTATAAGTATACCTTTGTTTGGTGCAACTATCTCTAATTGCGCAGAATCTGAAGGCGTAGCAGTACCAATACCAACAGTACCATTATCTAAAACAACAAATTCTTGCCCAACAGCTCGAGGTGTATTGCCATCACTATTGGTTGCTAGCTCTACTCTCATATTTGCAGGGTTATTTGCTAGGGCGTCATCTGTAGTGTCAAAATTATCATCAGTACTAGCCAATAGTTTTACCCATGATGTGCCATTCCAGTAATAATATCCTGCAGTAACATCGGCCATGGCAGCCATGTTGTAAACAATTAAGCTTTCAATATTGCCTTCGGAAATTGTAGTAGTGTCAGTGCTATTTACCAGTTGCACTCTTGGAATTAAAAGTCCTTTATCAGTTGCAGTTATATCTAACTGAGCTGATGGCGATGGTGTTTCTGTTCCTATTCCTACTTGAGCGAAACAGTTTATGCTAATACAAAGTATTAATGTTGCTATTACATTTTTCATGTAAATATTATTTTTTGTTGGTTTATTGCTAACAAAATTAAATATTACTAACTAAGCGTTTGTTTTTTTTGACTTTTTTTAGATGAAAGCACAAAAAAACGGGTGATTAACATATTATATTTTTATTTGCCTGTCAATTTGTTGGTCTAATGAAATAAAAGTTTCTGTTCGTGATACACCATTAATGGTTTGAATATCGGTATTAAGCAATTGCATCAAGTGCTCGTTATTTTGTGCTAGTACTTTAATTAAAATACTCCAATTACCTGTAGTGTAATGGCACTCTAATACTTCGGGTATTTTTTTTAGTTGCTTTACAGCATCGTTATTACTCATTGCTTTGTCTAAAAAAATACCTACAAAGGCAATAGTAGAGTAGCCTAATATTTTGGTGTTTAAAATAAACTTCGAACCCGTAATTAATTTTGAGCGTTCAAGTTTACGAAGTCTTTGGTGAATTGCTGCTCCCGATATGCCTACCTGTCTAGCAATTTCTAATACGGGCGTGCGGGCATCTTTCATTAAAGCGCGTAAAATTTTTTTGTCAATACCGTCAATAGTAATGTTTTGTGTGGTAGTTTTCAATTATTATGGTTTTAAAAAAATTTAAGTAATAATGTTAATAAAGCAATAAGCATTGTTGCCAATAGTACGCCTTTTGCTTTAGCGTCTTGCTTTTTTAATATAAAATAAAAGAAAGTAATAATATTTAGTACTGCTGCTAAGCTAAGTAGTTTTCCTAAAAAGTCATTGGCAATAGCATTGTTAAGCACCTTGAATATGCCATCGCCTTTTCCAAAAATTTGTGTGATAATTAATAGTCCTATTATGTTTGCTATTAACCCTATGGTTAATCCTATTAAAACGTTTTTTTTATGCATTAAAATTTATATTTTTTTAGTTTGTCAATATGCTTGTGTGCGGTAAGGTCAAATAATACAGGGGTAATTGCAACAAAGTTGTTTTTTACAGCCCACTCGTCGGTGTCGTTTCCTTCGTCTTGATTTTCAAAATGGCCACTTAGCCAATAGTAATTTTGCCCATGTGGGTTGCTGCGTTTGTCAAAACGTTCAAGCCACTTTCCTTTAGATTGTCTACATATTTTAATGCCCTTAGGTTGGGTTTTTTCTGACGGAAAGTTAACATTTAATACGCAGTCCTTTGGAAGTCCGTTAGTTAATACCGAAGCTGCAATTTTGTAAACAAAGGGTTTTATGTGGCTAAAATCTGCCTGCCATGAAAAGTCGTAATATGAAAAACCAATTGCGGGTATGTTATTTATGCCTGCTTCGATAGCAGCGCCCATTGTGCCAGAGTATACAACATTTATAGATGTATTAGAGCCGTGATTAATGCCCGAAACACATAAATCAGGAGTTTTGTCTAATAATTCATGTAATGCAAATTTAACACAATCGGCAGGCGTACCGCTTATGCTATATTCTTCAAGGTTGCTTATTGTGCTGGGTAATTTTTTATATTTTAATATTTTACTTACTGTAATAGCATGTCCCATCCCGCTTTTAGCCCCATCTGGTGCAACCACAACAACATCACCTATAGTAAGCATTATGTGTTTTAGTATAGTAATACCAGGTGCATCTATACCATCGTCATTAGTAACTAGTATTAAGGGTTTATTTGTCATTGATTATAAAAGCTAAAAAAAATTGAATGATGAACAAAAATAATACAAATATTTTGAGCGTTAGATAGATATCGTTTAACAAAAAATTATAACTTAAAACATATAGGTTAGTTGTAATTTTTTGTTACTTTACACATTGAGTAAAACCTTTAATAAATGAAACAAAAATATAATGTATTGCTTATAGCGCTACTACTTGCATTTGCATCTTGTAGTTTTACTACTAATAAGTTTGATGGTGATTCTGATAAAGAAAAACTTTTAATACAATTGATTACTTACGTGATTGATCAAGGACATTTTAGCCCAAAAACTATTGATGATGATTTTTCTGAAAACGTATTTGATAATTTTTTATTACAATTAGATCCGTTTAAACGCTTTTTTTTAAAGTCGGATATTAAAGAGTTTGAAAAATATAAATATAAAATTGATGATCAATTGCAACAGCGAGAGGTTGATTTTTTTGTTTTAGTTCACGACAGATTAATTCAGCGTCATGCTGAAGCAAAGCTGCTTTATAAACGTATTTTAGAAAAACCATTTAATTTTAATGCGAACGAAGAGTATAATGCCGATTTTGAAAATTTACCATATGCAAAAAATAATAAAGCATTAACTGAACGTTGGAGAAGTCAATTAAAATTTTCGGCGCTATCATACTACCATGATTTATTAGATTCATCGGAAGATGACAAATCTAAAACAAAGAAAGATGTAGATGTTAAGCGTATTGAAGTTGAGGCTAGAGAAAAAACTTTAAATGCTCTTGAAGAGTTATTCACTTATTTTGATGATCGACGTCGTGAGGATTGGTTTGCAATGTATTTAAATGCTGTTGTTGAGGAGTTTGACCCACATACATCTTATTTTGCACCTGTTGAAAGAGATCGTTTTGACATACAAATGTCGGGAAAACTAGAGGGTATTGGGGCACAATTAAGAAAAAAGTTAGATAAAATCTCGGTAGTATCATTGGTTTCAGGCGGTCCTGCCTGGAGACAAAATAAACTTGAGGCTGGCGATGTAATATTAAAAGTAAAACAAGAAAACGAGAAGGAGGCTGTGAGTATAGTAGGTATGCGAATTGATGATGCCGTTAAGCTAATTAAGGGACCAAAAGGTACAACGGTAACATTAACCCTTAAAAAAGTAGATGGTACTATTGAAGAATTAGAGATTGTAAGAGATATAGTTGAAACAGAAGAAACTTATGCTAAAGCAACTTTAGTTGAAAAAAATGAAATACCATTTGGTGTTATTAATTTACCTGGTTTTTATGCCGATTTTAAAGATTATAATAAACGAAATGCTGCATCTGATGTAAAAAAAGAAATTGAAAGGTTAAAAAAGCAAGGCATACAAGGACTTGTTCTTGATTTGCGAAACAATGGTGGAGGATCCTTAAAAACTGTAGTAGATTTAGCAGGATTGTTCATTAAAAAAGGGCCAGTGGTACAAGTACGAGCTACTGGTAAACCAAAACAAATACTTAGTGATGAGGATGAATCGGTAGTTTGGGATGGCCCGTTAGTTATTATGGTTAATGAGCTGTCGGCATCAGCATCAGAAATATTAGCGGCTGCCATGCAAGATTATAAACGAGCAATAATAATAGGGAGTAAGCAAACTTTTGGCAAAGGTACCGTACAGCAATATTTAGATCTTAATAGATTTATACGAGGTAATGAAAGTGGTGATTTAGGCGCATTTAAATATACTACTCAAAAATACTACAGAATTAATGGCGGCTCAACCCAATTAGAGGGTGTTAAAAGTGATGTTGTGGTTCCTGATCGATACAGTTATATTGATATAGGTGAGAAGGATCAAGATGATCCATTACCTTGGGATGAAATTACTGCAGCAAATTATAAAGTGTTTGAAAAGCAATTTAATTACGCTAAAGCGATAAAAAATAGTAGAGAAAGAATGTTGAAAGACCCTCAGCTTCAATTAATAGATAAAAATGCAAAATGGATTAAGAAAGCAAGAGATAAATATATATTTTCATTAAATTACAATACCTACATAAACAATTTAAAAATTGCAGAAAATGAGGCAAAATCTTTTGAGAAAATTAAAGATTATAAGTCAAATCTTACTTTTAAATCATTGCCTTATGAGCAAAATTTAATTGCAACTGATACCGTTTTAAAAGAAAAACGTAAACGTTGGCACAGTAATTTAAATAAAGATGTATACATTAACGAGGCTCTAAATGTTTTAATAGATCTTAAAAAACCCAGCGACACTAAAAAAATTATCATAAGCAACCATATTAACGATTAACTCAGCTTTGGTTAATAAAAATTCATTAATGCATATTGCGCTTCAAAAGTTTAAGTTAAACTTTTGGGGCGTTTTTAGTTTTGTTTTTATTGTTATAATTGGCTTGGTGTCGGTGTTTGCCTATGCCTTAGCTCCCGATAATTCGGCTAATGCAAATCAAATGCATTTGGCAATACACTCAAAACCACCAGGATTTAAAGTGCAAATGCTTACTTTGCCCAATCAAAATACTAAAACTCAGGATCAAAACCTGTTTCAATTTTTATACTCAGGAAAAAAAAATGTCAATGAGCAAATCCCTATATCAAACTTTAAAACTAATTCGCAGTATTTAATTTATACCGAATATGCTAGTGATGGTTTGGAAGGGCAAATAAAATCATTACCCCTCAAAGCATTTAAAAAGCCAGTTTCAACATACATAGCTGATAAAACATTTTTATTTGGTACCGATAAATATGGTAGAGACTTGTTAAGTAGAATTTTAATTGGAACCAGAATTTCATTTTCTATTGGTTTTGTAGCGGTTTTTGTGTCTCTTTTTATAGGTATTGTTTTAGGTAGTATTGCGGGGTATTTTGGAGGAAAAATTGACGCAGTGATTATGTGGATAATTAATGTAACATGGTCAATACCAACATTACTTTTAGTTATTGCAATTACGTTAGCCTTAGGTAAAGGTTTTTGGCAAGTTTTTATAGCAGTAGGTTTAACAATGTGGGTAGAGGTTGCAAGAGTAGTGCGTGGACAAGTTTTAAGTGTAAAAGAAAAACAGTATGTTACAGCCGCTAGAGCACTTGGATATAATGATTTAAGAATTATAGTAAACCATATTTTGCCAAACATTATGGCGCCAGTGATAGTAATTGCTTCAGCTAATTTTGCTTCGGCTATTTTGATTGAAAGCGGATTAAGCTTTTTAGGTATAGGTGCGCAGCCGCCAATGGCAAGTTGGGGAGGTATTATAAAAGATCATTATAATTATATTATTTTAGGAAAACCTTACTTGGCGTTAATACCAGGTTTTTGTATTATGAGTCTTGTTGTTGCTTTTATGCTTATAGGTAACGCTTTGAGAGATGCCTTAGATGTTAAAACTTAAACTATATTAGATTAGTTTTGTTTTTTTTGCGACTTGTTTTTTGATTTAAAAATTTTATGCAATAATTCTTTTGCAGTGTCAAATTCAACATTGTAAGAAAGCCCAATACCTTGGGTGTAACCAATTTGTTCGCCAAAAGTTTGTATACTACGTTCTCTATTAAAAAACTTAATAGATAGCGTTCTGTCTTCTTTTAATAAAACTTCAATTTCTACATTACCGGCAACTGCCGATTCACTTACACCACCAATTGGTACACCTATATTACCATTAACTAAAATTTTATCACTAATTTTTGTGGTAAACCCTGCAATAAACCTGTCTTCTGATTCAAAATTGGGGTTGTTTTCGCCAAATTGATAATCAAAATCAAATTGAATTTTATCAGAATTAGTAGATAAAAGTTCATTAACCATAGTTTTTATACGATCCGAAAATATACCAATTGCATCTTGAGATCTAAAGGTTAAATCACTTCTAAAATTTCCAGTGGTTAATAACGAAATAGCTTGAAACTCCTTAGTATCATTATCACCTAATCTATATTGCAATTGTGAGTTTAATGCCGATCCTACATCTGGAAAATTTAGATTAAAAAATGGTTTTGGTTGTTCAAGGCTACCTGTAAGTTGAATTTCTACTTCAGTTTTGATATTTTGATTGATGGGGTTGTCTAATAATATTGATGGATTAGCAGTAATACCTTTATGAATGGCAGTTATATTCATATCAGCCTTAAGCGGAGCGCCAGTCCATGCCAAGGTACCTCCTGGTTTAACAACGAATTTTTTTTGGATGATGCCGCCGTAAATAAAATTATACGTTCCGCTTTCAATAAAAAAATCACCAAACATTTTAAATTTACCATTGGTATTAATTTGAGTTAATATGTCGCCAACGCCTCTACCTTTCATAGCGTGTCCAGTGTCTTTATTTAATACAATTTCAATCTCAGCATCATTTGTTATGTCCAAATTAAACTCAAGTTCTAACCCTGCGGTATTATTAATTGTATAATCTAACCCAGCAAGTTTTGCTTTTTTCTCATCTGGAGTTATAAAATGAATGTATGAACTAGCTCCTACAGTTTCGGTTTCTGAAATCGGAATTACAAAGGTGGTGCCGCTCTCTGTTTTTGTGTTTGAGCTAATTACTAAAGCTTCTGTAGGGCCTTTGATAAAAATATCGCCAGATACAAAAACGGTTCCGTAATAAGGATTATCTTCGTTGTAGGTTGTATTTAAAACCAAAAGGTTGTTGGATGTGATGTTAAGGTCAAGCATCCATTTTGAAAAATTGAGATGACTTATTTGACCTGATAATAGCCCTTTTGATTGGGTGTCGTTGTCCTTAAAGCCGAGGTTGTTAACATAAAATGTTTGTTTGTTTAATCCGATTTTAGATTGCTCATTAAAATTATAATTGACATTTAAGTAGGGTATTTTTATACCGCCATTACTTAAAAATAAATCGCCAATAATATCAGGTTTACTCAAATTACCTTTAATTCTTACATTACCGTCAATTTTTCCTGTAATATCAGTTATAACATCTTTACCTAGTGGTGATAGGGGATTGAGTATAAATTGATCAAAATCAACTTCTAAATCTATATTTGGATTGTTAGTGGCGGCGTTTAAATTACCGATAACTGACAACGATTTAGAATTGCTATTTTTTAAACTCATATTAATATCGAAATTGGTTAAGGTTTTTTGACCAACAACATTAGCTTTAAATGCCCCTAGATTAAAGTTGTTAACGGCTAGATTATCTATTGTTATATTTGACTCAGGAAAATAGCCTTGTTCATTTTGTATAATTACAGCATTACCGTTTACTATACCATTGAGTTTAAAATTTTTGATACTAGGTGTTATTTTGTCTAAGTTGGTTTGCGTAAAGTTAATTTCGATATGTTTTTGATTTTGATTGATGATATTTCCTGAAATTGAAATTTTTTCGTTCAAATGAGTAATGTCAATCGTTTTGATATCTAAATTATTGAATCCTCTGTCAAAAATAATTTTATGGTTGCTATCTCTATTTTTGTTAATTGACCATTTATTTTTATTGAAGTTAAAGGTAGATTTTTTAAAACCTAATACCGATTTTCCTTCATTGTTTATGGTGTAAAATAGGCTTAAGTTGTAGGCGTCATTGTTTTTTAACCCGCCATTAAATTCTGTTTTAATAAAAAGCGAGTCATTTTTGGTTTGATTAATTAAAAACATGTCAGAAATTTTGTAATTACCAACATCAGCGTTTTTAATGCTTAATTGAGTGTTGTATACTTTGTTTGAATTGTCAATTTGTAGTCGTAAATCATTAATTTCATTAGTGTTATATTTTATGCCATTTGAGGTTAACTTTAATTTAAATTTTTTAGCATCATTTTCAATATGACCTTTTAGAGTGGTTAATCCTTTAAGATTTAAGTTAGGTACAAATACCTCGGCTATTTTATCATGTATATTTAAATCGAAATCAATAAATTGAGCATCTTTAAATTGATAAGCTTTATAGTTGGTAAAAATATTTCCAAAGGCATTTTCAGTTAATGGTAAAAGATGTTTAAATTTAAAGATACCTTTAATATCACCTGTAATTATTTCGGGTGAGTTAAAGTTTATGTAGCGTAACTGATTTTTATAAGTTGACGAAATTTTAAAATCTTTAAAAAAATAGGTTTTTTTTGTGTTTTTATAGCTGGTATTGTTAAAAGCAACTAGCCCTACGACGTCGTCAATAGTTTGACCTTTCATGTTTATTGTTACATCCCCTTTAAAAACTGATATGCTATCTTTAGTGAAGTTTAAATAATTAAGGTTGGCTTTTTTAATGCTTGCCGTAAAATTGTAATTATTTTGAGTATTTGTATAATCAATTAAACCATTAAAATTTAAGTTTAAATTAGAGTCGTTAACCTTTAATTTGCCATCAAAAATGTGATCTTTAATATTACCTGATACTTCAATGTTATTATAATCATAAGCATTAAAGTTAAACTTGGTGAGTTTACCTTTTACAAAACTATTAAGTGTTTTTAATGTAAACCCCTTGCCATGGATGAGTAAGTTTGACGAGATTTCGCCAATAGATTTTTTGTTTAATAATTTACCAAGGTTAAATTTAGAGGTTGTTACTAAGCCTTTATATGTTGTTTTTTCGGGTAAGTTTATAGCGTTAAGTGTAATTTTGGAAGTAAGGTTGCCAATTTTTGTGTTAGCTGTTATTGTAGCATCAAGGTTTGTTTTGCTTAATACGGTTTTGCCAGTTATTGTAAATTTTCCTAAACTATCAATTTGTTTAGGGAGATAACGTTTTAGTAGGTTGGGTAATATTTTAATTAAGTCTGCGCGTGTAGTGGTAAGCTGCTTATAGTTGCTTTCCATTACAAAAGGGCTTTTGTTAAAAATATTATGAAATTGCATGTCTCCCAATATTTTTGTGTCATTAGCACTTGTAACGCGTATGTTTTTAGCTTTAAAGTTATTTAAAGTGCCACTAATATTAGCATTATTTAATTTTACAAAAACGGTGTTGCCCAATTCTTTATAATAATTTTTAACCTCACTAAGGGCAATTTGCGAATCCTTAAAATTTGCTGTTACATTAACTTTATCGGTAAAGTGTTTTAAATCTTTGTAAGCATAATTAAAATTTAAATCACCTTTTAAAACCGAATGCTTTGAATTTATTTTAAGATTTTCAAAACTCATTTTGTCCTTTGAAAACAAAAAATTACTTTGAAGGTTGTTTAAATAAATACCACGATTTTCAAAAAATGAAAGTTTATTAATTCGAGTGTTTATTGTGCTGCCGTTAACTACAAAGTTAGTGGTGTTTATAAATAGGTTTTTGAAGTTTAAAATTTCAGGAGTGTTTAAGTTTTCATTGGTAAACTTAAATTGGCTCCCCTTTATAGTGATGTCGCTAGAGGAAATTAAAAAAGGTTGTTTTGTTGGTTTTTCTTCAGTTTTAAACTTGTATATAAACTCGTCAAGATTTGTTTTGTGATGCCCTTTATAATGTTTGTAATTGAAATATAAATTTTCAATTGAAATATCTCCAAAAGTATATTTGCCGTTAATAAAATTATTTAAACTAACAATTGTGGTGTTTAGTTTTTCAATACTTATTAAAGTGTCATTTTTATAATCTTCAATATAAATAGAGTTTAGCGCAATGTTACCATTAATTTGTAGTTTAACTTTATCAATGTTAATTTTGGTGTTATAGGTTTTGTTTAATTTATTAGTAATACGGTTTGCAACGCTAGTTTGTACCGCAGGAATTAAAAATGAAATAAAAAATATAGCAAGCAGCAACAAAATAATTGCTGTAATTTTCCACGCTATTTTTAATATTTTTTTAATGCTATTTATTTTTTCAGCTAAAATAACTTTTTATACTTACTTAGCTTAATGTTTTGTGCAACTAGTGGTAATTTTGTTTTAAAAATTTCGGTTATTTGTAGTAACTATTTTTTTGTAAAAAGTAGTAGTAAGCGCAATTTTTATGCCATTAAATTAAAATGAATAACAAAAACATTTATATTTTAGGAATTGAATCATCATGCGATGATACGGCTGCATCTGTAATTTGTAATGGTCGTATATTAAGCAATGTTGTAGCAACTCAAAAAATACATGAACAATATGGTGGTGTAGTGCCAGAGCTGGCTTCGAGAGCGCATCAGCAAAATATTGTACCTGTTGTTGATCAAGCCTTAAAACAAGCCAATATAAAAAAAAGCCAACTCAATGCTATAGCCTTTACAAGGGGGCCAGGGCTTATGGGGTCATTACTTGTGGGGACATCGTTTGCTAAATCATTGGCTTTTGGGTTAAAAATACCTTTAATAGATGTTAATCATATGCAGGCGCATATTTTGGCACATTTTATCGATGAAGAAAACGTAAAAAAACCAAGTTTTCCTTTTTTAGCAATGACAATTTCGGGAGGACATACGCAAATAGTTAAAGTTGATGATTATTTTGATATGACTATTTTGGGCGAAACAATTGATGATGCGGTTGGTGAAGCCTATGATAAAAGTGGTAAAATTTTGGGATTAGGGTATCCAGCAGGCCCTCAAATAGATAAATTAGCAAAGCTTGGAAATCCAAAGGCATTTAAATTTACAAAGCCAAAAGTTAAAGGTTTAGATTTTAGTTTTTCGGGATTAAAAACGGCAATTTTATATTTTATACAAAAACAGCAAGCAACTAATCCTAATTTTGTTTCAGATAATTTAAATGATATATGTGCCTCCATACAGTACACAATTATTGGTATTTTAATGGATAAACTCAAGGCAGCAGTTAGCCAAACAGGTATTAAACAAATAGCAATTGGTGGGGGAGTTTCGGCAAATACTGGAATTAGAGCCGCTTTATTATCTGCCGAAAAAAAATGGGACTGGCATACATTTATTCCTAAATTTGAATTTACTACCGATAATGCAGCTATGATTGCCATTGTAGGGTATTTAAAGTTTTTAGAAAACAAGTTTGCAGAAACAGATATAACGGCCTCTGCACGATTAAAATTTTAACTATGCAATTGTTTTACAATCCTGATTTAAGTGAGCAAACTAGCGAGTTTGCATTTTCTAAAGAAGAAAGTAGGCATGTTGTAAAAGTACTACGTAAAAAGGAAGGCGATGTATTGCATATTACCAATGGTAAAGGCTGGTGTTTTAAAGCAGTAATTACCGTGGCAAACCAAAATAAATGCATAATTGAGGTGGTGTCGCATGTGTTTCATGAAAAAAAACCATATACTTTACACCTTGCTGTAGCGCCTACTAAGCTTAATGATAGATACGAATGGTTTTTAGAAAAGGCAACCGAAATTGGTGTCGATACCATTACACCTATTATTTGTGATAGAAGCGAACGAAAGCATGTTAAGTTAGTTAGATATGAAAAAATACTACAGTCGGCAATGAAACAATCACTTCATTATTACTTGCCAAAAATAAACGAACCAATACAATTTAACACCTTTGTTAATTTAAAGCATCAAGGAGAAATTTTTATTGCACATTGTGAAGATGCGGCTAAAAAATCTTTAAAAAATGAAGTGCAGCCCAAAACAGAGGTTTTGATACTAATAGGACCTGAAGGTGATTTTACAGATAAAGAAATTTTGCAGGCCTTACAAAATGATTTTAAGCCAGTTACACTTGGTCAAACACGTTTGCGTACCGAAACAGCAGCAATAGTAGCAGCGCATAGTGTGGCATTTATTAATGAAAATTAATTATTTTTTATAAAAAGTTTTCTCAAGTGTAGCGCTATTACCTACATTATCTACAACAATTAATTTAAAATCATGCTTTTCATTTGTTCTAACTGTAGAGTCAAAATTATAAACTAAAAGATTTTTTTTAGGTTGGTATTCCATTAAAATCCATTTACCATTAATTGTAGCGCGATAGTTGCTAATACCCGATTGATTGTCAGAGACATAAATTTTTAATTTTTTTTCGTTAGTTAGCCACTTATTGTTTTTAAAGTTAATTGCTTTTAATTGTGGTTTTACACTGTCGGTTTTTATAACATAAGTGCCTAAAACTTTAGCTTGAGCAGTTAGTGTGTTGTTTTTTAACACACTAGGTGTGTATTGCGTTTTATAATTGTCTACTACTTTTGCAATATAAAGTTGTTCAGCATCTGCTTGCTTGTAGTGTTTGGTGTCAAAACTTATACTAAACGGTTTTTTTGTAGGTACAACATCATGGTGTAATTTTATGGTGTCATTACTAACTTCAAAATTCATAAAAAAACCGTCATAAAATGTGTTTTTTTCAAAGTTAACATTAACCTTTTGTGCTTTTAAATTATAATCTTGATCAGGAAATATATAATGATTGTAGGTTTTTACAGCTTTAAAGGCTAAGTTGTTTTTTTTGTTTCCAGATATATTAACATTAACAGTTGTTTTATTGCCTTCAAAATCAAAAATACTAATCTTGTATATGTTGTCAGTGCTATCTGCAATATTAAGGTAGCCTTGGTTGTTTGATTGTTTGTAAATGCTAAGCGGGTTATTGGGCTCAATAAATAGTTTTTGTAAACGTGAGTTTTTAGTTTTATAATGTTCATAATCTAAATAGCGATTGATGTGTTTGGTTTCGTAAAACGAAAACGATTTAAAATCGATATAAAGTTTTTTGCTACCGTTAAAAGTAGTTTCAATCGCAGTCACGCCATTTTTGTTTGGCGCATTATCATGCTGATCGTAGGTAACTATACCAAAACCTATTTTGCCAAAAGCAGAAATGTTTTTAGTATTGTAGTTGCCGTTTGAGGTTTGGTGTAATGCTATTTTTGTTTTTTTTATTTCCGAATTAATATGTGCGTCACCGCTAATAGGGTAGGCATACAAATCAAACACAACAGGCCTTTGCGTGTCAGGTACTTTTATGCCAAAATACATTGGATTTATAGGGTGTTGTTTTTTATTTCGAATTTCAAAATGAAGGTGAGGCCCACCAGAGCTACCGCTATTACCTGATAAAGCAATAATTTCGCCTTTAGATACCATTAGTTCATCTTGTTTAGGAAATAATTCAATTTCATAAGTTTCCTTTTGGTATTGCGCTTTTTTAATATAAGTATCAATTTTAGGGCTGTATGATTTTAAGTGAGCATATACAGTTGTGTATCCGTTTGGATGGGTAATGTAAAGTGCTTTGCCATAACCCCATCGCGATATTTTTATACGACTTATGTAGCCTTCGGCTGAAGCCTTAACATTAAGCCCTTCGCGTTGTTGTGTTTTCATATCAATACCCGAATGAAAATGATTAGACCTAAGCTCGGCAAAACTACCCGATAACTCTGTGCTAATGTCTAAAGGGCTTATAAAGTAATCTTGAGGGTAGGGCGATTGCGCGTTAAGGTTACATACCATTAATAGTATAAAAATAAGGGGAGTGACTTTCATGTTGATTTTAAAATATGAAGAAAATGCAAAACTATTAATTTAATAACGGATAGCAATAAATTATAGTGTGATACACACACTTAAAAAAAAATACTTATAAATCTGTTGTGATTTATGATTAGTAAATGTTAAATTTGTTGTGTTGGTATTGAATTTTTTAAATGAATAAGATTGAGACCGTTGTTAACTCTGTAGAGCAAAAAATCATAAATTTGGTTAAAGCATATGATGTTTTAAAACAAAATAATGAAAATTTAAAGCTGCAATTACAACATGCAGAAGCAACACATCAAGAACAACAGTTGATATTAATGTCTTGGAAAGAAAAATATGAGGCATTAAAATTCGCTAATTCAATACTAGGTAGTAACGAAAACAAAAAAGAAGCTAAGCTTAAAATAAACACATTAATTAGAGATATAGATCATTGTATAGCTCAACTCTCAGATTAATGAATCATTTAAATTGATGTTAGACACGCTTAAAATAAAATTATCTATTGCTGATAGGGTATACCCATTAACAATACAGCCAGCTCAAGAGGAAGGGCTGCGTAAAGCGACGCAACAAATAAATCAAATGATTACCCGATTAGAGCAAAGCTACTCTGTTAAAGATAAACAAGATGTTTTAGCAATGTGTGCATTGCAACTTGCATCTCAAAATCAGCAAAAACAGATAGATGATACAAATTTAAATAAGACGCTACAATCCAGATTAAGTAATTTGGATGACTTATTAAACAACATAGCCATCTAAACCAAGTTCTTTTAAATAAAATATAGATACTGCCTGCATTATTTTTTTTGATAAACTCAACGTTTACTTTTTTAAAAAGGGTGAGTTTAAGCTGTAAAAGCACGCTGCTAATAGCATTTATGTTATTTGGGCAGACCCTTGATCAGTTTGTTAACCCTAAACCTGTTTATAAGGAGTTTATACAAAACATAATTAATGTGGGCATTTTTTTTACAAATTAATCATAACAATACATGGATACAAATACCATATTAATATTTGCCGGAGGGCTAATATTAGGACTAAGTATAGGCATAGTTATTTCTAAGATATTAGAAAAAAATAGAGGAGCAAAAGCCATCGAATTATCAAAAGCAGAAGCTGATACCATAATAAAAAAGGCAAAATTAGATGCTGATGCATTGAAAAAAAATAAAATACTGCAAGCTAAAGAGCGCTTTATTGAGTTAAAAGCTGAGCATGAAAAAGTGATTTTAACACGTGACAAAAAAATGGCTGAAGCCGAAAAACGTACACGTGATAAAGAGTCTCAAATATCATCAGAGCTTGCAAAGCAAAAAAAGGCCGTTGAAAAAGCTGAAGCAAAAATTAAAGATTACGATTATCGTCTAGAATTTTTAAATAAAAAAGAAGCTGAGGTTGAAAAACTGCACAAAAATCAAGTAAAACAATTAGAGGTTATTTCTAGCCTTTCGGCAGAAGAAGCAAAAGCACAATTGATCGAATCATTAAAAAATGAAGCCAAAAATGATGCCATGGCTTTTGTGCAAGATACAATTGAAGAAGCTAAACTTACAGCCCAACAAGATGCTAAAAAAATAATTATCAATACAATACAAAGAGTTGGTACCGAGGAAGCTGTTGATAATTGTGTGTCGGTATTTAATATCGAATCTGATGATGTAAAAGGCCGTATTATTGGTAGAGAAGGACGAAATATTAGAGCAATTGAGGCAGCAACAGGTGTCGAAATTATTGTTGATGATACACCAGAAGCTATTATTTTATCATGTTTTGATTCTGTAAGACGTGAAATTGCTAGGTTGTCATTGCATAAGTTAGTGACAGATGGTCGAATTCACCCAGCAAGAATTGAAGAGGTTGTTAGAAAAACGCGCAAGCAAATTGATCAAGAAATTATAGAGGTAGGTAAGCGTACGGTAATTGATCTTGGTATTCATGGCTTGCACCCTGAGTTAATTAAAATGGTTGGACGTATGAAATACCGCTCATCTTACGGTCAAAATTTATTACAACACTCAAGAGAGGTGGCTAAATTATGCGGAATCATGTCGGCTGAATTGGGTCTAAATCCAAAATTAGCTAAACGCGCAGGCTTGTTGCATGATATTGGTAAAGTGCCAGATGCTGAAGCAGATATGGAAACTCCTCATGCTATATTAGGTATGCAATGGGCAGAGAAATATGGTGAAAAACCTGATGTGTGTAATGCGATTGGCGCCCATCATGATGAAATTGAAATGACATCGTTGTTATCGCCAGTGGTTCAAGTATGCGATGCTATATCGGGCGCACGTCCAGGCGCGCGTCGTCAAGTATTAGATTCGTACATCCAACGTTTAAAAGATCTTGAAGATATTGCGTTTGGATTTGATGGTGTTAAAAAAGCTTACGCGATACAAGCTGGTAGAGAATTACGTGTAATTGTTGAAAGTGAAAAGGTAAATGACGATAAAGCATCAAACTTATCGTTTGAAATTTCACAAAAAATACAAACTGATATGACTTATCCAGGTCAAGTAAAAGTAACCGTAATTAGGGAGACTAGAGCAGTTAATATTGCTAAATAGCTTGATTTTTAATAGGTTGTAATTTTTATTTTTTTGTTTTATTAAAAATAATGTGTAATTTAACACCAACAAAAAAATAAAAACATGAAATATTTAAACAAACTTTTGCCGCTATTTGCGCTTTTAATTTTTGTGTCCTGGTCAAACAAGGATGACATTATGCAATTAAATACAAGTACAGCTATTGTAAACAACTTTGATAGTTTTATCTATTATGATGCAGCTCAAAATCATGGTTTAGTTAGTGCTGATTGGTGTTCGGATTGTGATGTAACACCTGAGTTTAAGGCTAAAATTGATACGTATTATAAAAAATTGCATAAGCAAATCGCTATTAAAAACATGAAAATAAAAGCGAGCCAATCTGTAACTTCAAAAGTAAGTGATACAAAGTGTTCTGATTGCCATGGCTTAGGTAAACCTGAAGAAATAGAAAACTTGTAATTTTTTCAGCTTTAAGCAGAAATAGGCACTCTTATTTACTTTTATTTAGACGGTATACTATTTTTAGTTGTCTTTTTGGTTTCTAGGATGAAACGTGTTTATTAAATTTTTTAACTGAGATTTATCCATATGTACATAAATCTCAGTTGTTGTTATACTTTCATGCCCCAACATCATTTGTATCGACCGCAAGTCGGCACCGTTTGCTAATAAATGTGATGCAAATGAATGTCTAAAGGTATGTGGCGAGATGTTTTTTTTGATATCGGCTTTTATCGCTAGTTGTTTGACTAAAGTAAAAATCATCGCACGCGTTAATTGCTTACCACGTCGGTTTAAAAATAAAATATCTTGATATGTATTAGGTATATTTTGGTGCGCCCTAATACTGTTTTTATAGATTAAAATGTATTTTTGAGTTTGTGGGTCTATGGGTACAAAACGTTGTTTGTTGCCTTTCCCGGTAACGTTTATAAATCCTTCGTTAAAAAAAAGATCAGATATTTTAAGATTTGTGAGTTCACTTACACGAAGCCCGCAACTGTAAAGTAACTCAATAATGGCGCGATTACGTTCGCCTTGGGGATGACTTAAATCAATTTTAGAAATTAGTACGTCAATCTCATCTGTAGATAATGTATCTGGTAATTTAACACCTATTTTTGGCGATTCAATGTGTTCAATAGGATTGTTGGTAATATAATCTTCAAAAATTAAAAATTCAAAAAAACTCCGTAAGCCCGAAATTAGTCGGGCTTGACTACGCTCGTTTAAGCTAGCCGATAAGGTGTATATAAATGGTTTGATATCATCAGTATTAATAGTTAAAGGCAACGCATTACTATTATGATGTTTTAGATATTTAACCAGTTTGCTAACATCTAGTAGGTAGCTTTTTATAGAGTTGCTAGACATGCCGCGCTCTAATTGCAGGTAAAATTTATAATCGTGTAAGGCTTGTGTCCAGGTCATGATTTATTATGATGTAAAAATATAAAAAAACATTTTACAGATTAAATAAATTACATTTACCCCACTTTAAATAAAAAAATAAAATTTTATTATGAAAAAAGTATTGTTTTAGCTGCATTTGCAGTTTTAGTAATGATAAGTGTTAATGCACAAGAGGTTAAATTTGGTGTGAAAGCAGGTGTAAATTTTGCCTCCCTAGGAGCAGATGCAGAGGATGTTAAAGCACGTACGTCTATTCATTTTGGAGCAATGGCAGAATTTATGTTATCTGATAAATTTTCTATTCAACCAGAATTAGTATATTCTGCACAAGGGACTAAATTTGATGACTCAGATGATTTAGTAACAAAATTAGATTATTTAAATCTACCAATTTTAGCAAAATATTATTTTTCTGTAACATTTAGTGTTGAGGCTGCCCTCAAGTAGGATTCTTGTTATCTGCTAAATCAGAATTTGATGGGGACTCAACTGATATAAAGGATGATACTAAAACAATAGATTTTGGTTTAGGTTATAAACTAGAAAATGGATTAAAATTTGGAGCTAGATATAATCTTGGTTTAGCTAATATCGCTGAAGATGCTGGAGATGATTTCAAAATTACTAATAATGTTATTCAAGTTTCAGTAGGTTTTTTCTTTTAATTTATAAGAAACTGCATAAAAAAAGCCATCAATTTTTTATGGCTTTTTTTATGCACTATATTTAAATATATTTACCGTATGAAAAAGTTAATAATTATTAATGGTCCTAACTTAAATTTATTGGGTAAACGTGAGCCAGAAATTTATGGTACAACTACGTTTGAAGACGTATTGCTTGATTTACGAAATAAATTTAAAACCATTGAAATTGAATATTATCAATCTAACATTGAAGGTGAAATTATAGATGAGCTACACAATGTTGGTTTTAGTTATGACGGTGTTATTTTAAATGCAGGGGCTTATACGCACACATCTGTTGGAATAGGAGATGCCGTGAAAGCAATAAATACACCAGTAGTTGAGGTGCATATTTCTAATACATTTTCGCGCGAAGCATTCCGACACCAGTCGTATATTTCACCAAATGCTCATGGTGTAATTTTAGGCTTTGGTTTGCAAAGTTATACGTTGGCAATTCAAAGCTTTTTGTAAAAGGTTATAATTTTAATTCGGTAATTAGATGTTCGCTTTTTAGTTGCAGGTGTTTTGGTAGTGTGTTATATTTTGGTAATACGGCAAGGTAGCGATCGTCATTGGTGGTGTAAACCTGTTTGAATTTTGCGGTGTTGTAACTAATTTTTGAGCATACAGATGTTATAAAATCATTATGATGAACCAAGTCGGTGCTACCCAAATGAAACACCCCCAATTTATCTTGATTTATAATGTAATGAATTTGTTGCGTTAATTTAGTTATAGTTGTAACATTTAAAATTAAGTTAGGAAACACTTCTATAGCTTCTTTTGCGTTAAGTTGTGTTTTTAACTTTTCTATTCTAGGCGATTGATTGCCAAAAACCATTGGTAGCCTTAAAATGGCAGTTTGTTTTTGCGGTAATTTAAGCAGCATGTTTTCGATTTTAATTTTAAAATGTCCAAAAATACTATGACTTAAAGTTTTATCTGTTTCGTAACTTGGGTATTTACTATAGGCGTCAAAAACATTGGCAGATGATATAAATAATAATCGTGTATTGTGTTGGCTTGCGTAATCGCATAAGTGTTTATGCGCTATAACTTGTTTAGTGAAATTGCCTCTAAGGGCCGATATGACAATATGAGGTTTTGTTAAGTTTAAAACGTCAAAAATATCATCTTCAAGTAAGTTATAGTAGTAAAAATGCTGATTTGCGTTTAATTTACTTGAATAATAAGTGCCATAAGTTTTATAGTATTTATTTAACTCTTTATAAATAGCATTGCCAATAAAACCGCTAGCACCCAGTATTAGTATTGTATTTTTTACCGCTGCTTTGTTTTTCATTATAAATTATAAAAACACATTGTTTTTTAAAAAATAGATTGTTGCGTTTTGGTTGTAAAAAGTTCTAAAGCTTGAAGTCCTAATAATGAGTTACCTTTTTTATTAAGTCCAGGCGCCCAAGTTGTAATAATATATTGGTTAGGTAGCACAGCAATAATGCCACCGCCAACTCCACTTTTGCCAGGTAAGCCTACATCAAAAGCAAAATCACCTGCTTGATCATAAAACCCACACATAAGCATTATAGCATTAACACGTTTTAATTTACTAATATCAAGGTGTGTTTTGTTTTTTATACATTTACCTTGGTTAGCAAATAAATGAAACGTAGTGTTTAATTGTTTGCAATCCATTTCAATGGCACATTGATGAAAATAAAAATCAAGGACTTCATCTACATCATTATGTAAGTTATTAAACGATTTTAATAAATTGGTAATCGCATAATTTTTAAAACCTGTATTTTTTTCAGATTCGGCAACTTTATAATTGTAATCAATGCTATTATCGTTAGCTAATTCACGTACATAATTTAAAAAATCTGCTTTTGGGTTTTTTAATGTTGACACCAATATGTCAGCAATCACAATTGCGCCCGAATTTATAAATGGGTTACGAGGTATGCCTTGTTCTTGCTCTAATAATGAAATATGGTTAAAGGGGTTGCCAGAGGGTTCAACTCCAACACGTTCCCAAATAGCATTTCCTTTTAATGCAAACGCTTTTGACAGCGTAAGTACTTTAGATATACTTTGTATTGAAAATTTGGTATCAATATGTCCAACGCCGTATGCACCATCGTTTAAAGTGTTTAAATAAATAGCAAAATTATTAGGGTCAATTTGTGCCAATTCTGGAATATAACGCGCTACCTTACCTTTGTTAGGTGCATTTTTTAGCGTGCTATAAATTTCATCCAATGCTGTTTTGTAATCAATCATCCTTACGATTTATAAAAGGGTAGTTTAATTACAGTTGCAGGAATTGCCTTTTTTCTAACCTGAATGTATATTTTGCTGCCTACAGCAGAAACGACTTTTGGTACATATCCTAAACCAATGCCTTTTTGTAGTGATGGCGACATAGTACCCGATGTTACTCGGCCTAATTTATTGCCATTGCCATCAACAATATCATAGCCTTGTCTTGGTATGCCACGCTCATCAAGCTCAAAACCTACTAATTTTTGTGCTAATCCTTTAGCTTTTTCGTTCTCTAAGGCCTTACTGTTATTAAAGGTTTTGGTAAATTTTGTTACCCAGCCTAAACCAGCTTCAAGTGGCGATGTGGTTTCGTCAATATCATTTCCGTAAAGGCAATAACCCATTTCTAATCTTAGGGTGTCTCTGGCTGCAAGTCCAATTGGTTTAATACCAAAATCGGCTCCAGCTTCAAGAACTTTATGCCATATCTGTTCAACTTCATTATTTTTACAATAAATTTCAAAACCGCCACTGCCCGTATAGCCTGTTGCTGAAATAATAACATGCTCGATGCCAGCAAAATCACCGATTATAAAATTGTAAAATTTAATTTCAGATAAATCATGCGAACTTAATGATTGCATGGCCTCGACTGCTTTTGGACCTTGAATTGCTAATAATGAGTAATCGTCAGACAAATTACGCATGTTAGCGCCAAACGTATTTTTTGAACTAATCCAATTCCAATCCTTTTCAATATTACTAGCATTAACAACTAGTAAATAAGTGTTTTCTTTTATTTTATAAATGATTAAATCATCAACAATTCCACCATTGTCATTAGGCAAGTAGCTGTATTGCGCTTTACCAATAGTTAATTTTGAAGCATCATTACTACTTATATATTGTATTAAGTCTAAAGCATTTTCGCCCTCAATTAAAAATTCGCCCATGTGCGACACGTCAAAAACACCAACATTGTTACGTACAGTGTCATGTTCTGCAGTAATGCCTTCATATTGCACGGGCATTTTGTAGCCCGCAAATTCAACCATTTTGGCACCTAATGCCTCGTGTGTGCTTGTTAAAGCTGTATTTTTCATAGCGTTTGATTTTGTAGCAAAATACGTAAATTTTGAATTAATATGCGTCATAAAAAGTTCTGTAAAGAATATAAAACGTGATGGCTAAATATTATGTATTTTCATACTCTGAAAATTTTACAAAATGAAACGTCAATTTTTATTAGTTGTTTTTTATACATTAAGCGTGTTTGTGTTTGCTCAAAACGGTAAGCCGCATGATTATTTAAATGCTGCATTTCATGCAGAACGCCGTGAAGCACTTCGTAAAATGATGCCTGCCAATAGTGTGGCTGTGTTTTTTGTCAATCCTATACGCAATCGCTCTAATGATGTAGATTATTTATATCATCAAGATCCTAATTTTTATTATTTAACAGGATATAAAGAGCCAAATTCGGTTTTTGTGTTGTTTTCAGAAAATCAGTTGGGTAGTAAAAATGACACTTATAATGAAATACTTTTTGTGCAAGAAAAAAACCCGAAAGCCGAAATGTGGACTGGTAAGCGACTAGGAGTTGAGGGTGCTAAAAATGAATTAGGGTTTAAAAAAGTGCTGCCTACAAAAGCATTTAAAACCATAAACATTAATTATAATAATTTTGATAAGGTGTTTTTTGTTGATTTTAAAGAGGATTACCGTGACGATAAAAAAAACACTACTGATTTATTTAGTTTGATAGAGGCATTTAAACATAATTCAGGGTATAATTTTGTAAAGCACATATCCGCCAGTAAACAAAAAGCATATAAATTAATACGATCAACAACTATTAAAAACAGCGCTAATGTCGCACAAATTTTAGGCAAGGCATTAGTAGATAATCCAGAATTGCAATCGGACGAAATTATCGAGCAGTATGTTAATTCTTCAGATGTAAATCTGCATTTAGAATTAAAAACTAAAGTATTAAACTTAAAATCAGTTACAAATCTGGATAACGAAACACTAAGTACATTTATGGCAGGTTTGCGTGAAATCAAAACAGATGAAGAAGTTAAGCTTATTAAACGAGCAGTGCAGATTTCTGCCATTGGGCAGCAAGAAATCATGAAAGCCATGCATAATACTATGTCGGAGTTAGAAATTCAGGGTGTACATGAGTTTGTTTATAAAAAATATGGTGCCGAATATGAGGGCTACCCTTCTATTGTTGGTGCAGGAAATAATGGATGTGTATTGCATTATGTTGAAAACAGTAAAACCAATGTTGGTGACAATTTGGTTTTAATGGATTTGGGAGCCGAATATCATGGCTATACTGCTGATGTGACTAGAACCATACCTGCAAATGGAACGTTTAATCCCGAACAAAAATTAATTTATGATTTAGTTTATGAAGCACAAGAAGCAGGAATTAACGCTGCGGTTATAGGAAATAACTTTGGTGAACCTACAAGAGTGGCTATGGAAATTATTACGAAAGGCTTAAAGCAATTAGGGATTATTAAAAATAACAATGAAGCCCGACGTTACTTTCCGCATGGTGCAACCCATCATATTGGTTTGGATGTGCATGACCCAGGACTTTACGGTGCACTTAAAGAAAATATGGTTGTTACAGTCGAACCAGGAATTTATATTCCAGATGGTAGTCCTTGTGATAAAAAATGGTGGGGTATAGCCGTTCGTATTGAAGATGATATTTTGATAACAGGTAATGGGCCAGTAAATCTTTCCGCGGAAGCGCCAAGAAAATCATCAGAAATTGAAACGTTTATGAAACAAACAAGCGTTTTAAATAACTTTGAGTTGCCAAAAATAGATTAAATTAAAAACGAGATACTGTAAACATGAAATTATTTACGAAAGAACAAATATATAAAGGAGATCAATTAACACTTAAAAATCAAAACATTGAGGCTATTGATTTGGTGGCGCGTGCTGGTAAGCAAACGTTTAATTGGTTTGATGTTAGGATGGGCGGAGCGCAAGTGCCAATACACATATTTTGTGGTATTGGTAATAATGGTGCCGTTGGATTGGCAGCAGCAACCGAATTTGTTACACATGGTTATAATGTAAATATATATATTATAAATTGTAGTGATAAACGCTCAAAAGAATTTTTGATTAATTATGATAGGGTAAAAAGTGTGTCGCGCACATGGCCTTTATTGTTAACAGATGCTACTAATTTTCCTCAAATACATCAAGATGATATTATAATTGATGCCGTTTTTGGTATTGGTTTAAATCGACCGATTGATGATTGGATTGCAGCTTTGTTTTTGCATTTTAAACAAACCAAAGCGTATACTGTTTCTGTCGATATTCCTTCGGGTTTGTTTTTAGATAAGTTGGCAGATGATGACAATGCTGTTGTTTACGCAGGTCATACTTTAAGTTTTACCACGCCCAAAACAATTTTCTTTTTACCAACAACATCAAAATATTCATTACAATGGGATGTTTTAGATATTGGAGTTGATATGGAGTATTTATATGACGCGCCAGCTTTTGCAACACTGATAGGGAAAAATGAAGTGTTACCATTGTATATACCTCGAAAAAAAACATCACATAAAGGCACCTATGGACATAGTATAATAATAGGAGGAAGTTACGGTAAAATTGGTGCAGCTATTTTGGCAACTAAAGCCACTTTGGCGTCGGGTGCAGGTTTGGTAACGTCATATTTACCTAAATGTGGTTATATACCTATGCAATCAGCATTTCCTGAAGCAATGGTTATTACTGATGATGCAAATGAAAAGTTAATTACTGAGATTGAGTTTGACGTTTTGCCTAATGCAATAGGCATTGGTGTAGGCATGGGGACAGATGCTGTTACCATCAAAGCATTTAAGGATTTTTTACAAAAAAATAAATCTCCATTAGTAATTGATGCAGATGGATTAAACATGTTGGCCCTCGATAACACATTATTGAAGCTATTGCCAGCGCAAACTATTTTAACGCCTCACGAAAAAGAATTGGAACGTTTAATAGGTAGCTATAATTCTGATTTCGATAAAATCGATAAAGCTGTAGCGTTTTCAAAACAATATGATGTTATTTTAGTAATTAAAGGTGCAAATACACTTACTATATATAAGGATGAAAAATATTTTAATACCACAGGAAACCCTGGTTTAGCAACTGCCGGAACGGGCGATGTACTTACAGGTGTATTAACAGGACTGCTGTCGCAAGGCTATACTGCAATTAATACTTGTTTATTTGGCGTGTATTTACATGGTAAAGCTGCCGATATAGCGATTAACTTGTATGGCTATCAAAGTTTACTTGCAACACATGTTATTGATTATATAGGAGAAGCTTACTTAGATTTGTTTAAGCAACCTGAACAAGAGCCAAAAACGGCAGAAGAAACTGAAAAAGCCAACTAGTTTCCCGCACATTTATAATGATACGAGAGAGTTTAGAGGCGTTATCAATAGTTTAGAAGATTAAAGGGGTTGTGCGTTTGATTTTATATAGTTG
This sequence comes from uncultured Flavobacteriaceae bacterium, assembly GCA_937924845.1. Lineage (GTDB taxonomy): Bacteria > Bacteroidota > Bacteroidia > Flavobacteriales > Flavobacteriaceae > CALDUQ01. The sequence goes on along the minus strand of CALDUQ010000029.1, from coordinate 49 downwards.
TAAATTAAGGTGTTGCAAAAAACTTTAATATTTTTCGATAAAATAGTAG
>CALDUQ010000028.1 GCA_937924845.1 uncultured Flavobacteriaceae bacterium | reverse complement strand
TTTGTAATGAATTTCAATATTTATATTTTTAGATATAAAGAAACTAATTATATATATTATAGATAGTATGCCTATTATAGCAACCTTATATGTACTAATAAATTGCTTATTAATACTAAAGAAAATATTTATTATTAATGCTAGGTAAGCTAGAATAAAAAAAATATTTAAAATTGAATGCGTATAGGGTAAAAAGCTATCTGGTTTTAAGGCCGTATAATATAAGAGCTCCTCAATAGTAGAAAAAAAATAGGACAAAAAATAAAATACAAAAAAACAAATTAAACTTTTTGATTGGTTAATTTTTTTTACACTAATAAAATATAAACATAGCAAAAGTGCCATTGTTATAGTTCGAACTAAATCTGATGAAAACCAAAGGTCATAATAGTTAAATATAAAGTATAAAATTGTAGTAATAATAATTAATAAAATAATGATTTTATCTTTAGTAAGGTTTATTAATTTATGCATAATTTTATACTTATATATCGCTATATTCTATTTTGTCTAAAAACTGATTTTCTGTAATTATACTAATTTTTAACTGCTCTGCTTTAGCAAGTTTACTTGGTCCCATTTTTGCTCCTGCAATCAAATAATTAGTTTTTGACGAAATTGAACTTGATACTCTACCACCATTGTTTTCAATAAGTGTTTTTAATTTTGATCTAGAAATTTTTTCAAATACGCCCGAAACTACAAAACTATCGCCATTTAAAATAGAGGTTTGATTAGCAATTTTTTCTGCAGAAACTTCAAGCTGTACGCCATGATGTTTTAGATGATTTATAATAGTGCTATTATGTATATCATTAAAAAACTCAACCACACTCTCAGCTATTCTTTCTCCTATTTCATCCACAGCTACTAGGCTATCAATAGTTGCTTGGCTTAAATTATCTATTGATTTAAAATGGTTTGCTAATTTTTTTGCAACAGTTTCTCCTACATATCTAATTCCTAATCCAAATAAAACCCGCTCAAAAGGAATTAATTTCGAAGCCTCGATGCCTTTTAATAAGTTTTCGGCCGACTTTTTAGCCATCCGCTCTAGCGGTAAAATTTGATTGACTGTTAAATTATATAAATCAGCATAATTATAAATCAACCCTTCATTAACTAGTAAGGCTACTGTTTCGGCTCCCAAACCATCAATATCTAATGCCTTACGCGAAATGAAATGCTGTATTCGGCCAATAACTTGAGGCTTACACCCCGAGTAATTAGGGCAATAATGTTGAGCTTCACCTTCTTTTCTAACTAATTCCGTTTGGCATTCGGGACAATGGGTGATGTATTTTGTAGGTACTGAGTTTAAAGTACGCTCGTTTAAATTTACTGCTATAATTTTAGGAATAATTTCACCTCCTTTTTCAACATAAACTGTATCATTTAGCCGTATATCTAATTTTTTAATTTGATCGGCATTATGTAGCGAAGCCCGTTTAACAACAGTACCAGCTAGCTCAACTGGTTTTAAATTTGCTACAGGTGTTATTGCTCCCGTTCGTCCAACCTGATAGCTTATAGTTTTAAGAACAGTAGCAACCTGCTCGGCTTTAAATTTATAAGCCATGGCCCATCTAGGCGCTTTTGAAGTGAAACCTAATTCGTCTTGATGTTGTAAGCTATTCACTTTTATAACTACACCATCAGTTTCATAAGGCAATTTGTGTCGCTCAACATCCCAATAATTTATAAACTCTAAAACGTCATCAATTGAGTGTGCTAATTTAGCTGCATCAGGTACTTTAAACCCTAAGCTTTGGGCATATTTTAAACTTTCATATTGTGTGTCAACTGGTAATTTATCTGCTACAAGCCCATATAGTAAACACTCTAAAGGCCGTTGTGCTACTTGTGCACTATCTTGCAATTTTAAGCTTCCTGATGCAGTATTTCGCGGGTTTTTATATGGTACTTCACCTTGAGCAATTCGTGCTTTATTCATGGCGTTAAAACCATCAAACGGTAAAACAATTTCTCCTCTAATATCAAATGTTTCGGGATAATCACCTTTTAATTGAAGCGGAATCGATTTAATAGTTTTAATATTAGCGGTAACATCATCACCTTTAAACCCATCGCCTCTAGTTACTGCACTTATTAAGCTGCCATTTTTATATTTTAAGCTAATGGAAGCACCATCGTATTTTAATTCACAAGTGAAAGATATTTTACCATCAATTTGTTTTTTTAATCGCTGTTCCCAATCTAAAAGATCTTTTTTTGAGTACGAATTGTCTAATGAATACATGCGATGCGTATGCGTAATAGTTGCAAAGTGTTTTGTAACCTCTCCTCCTACTCTTACAGATGGTGAATTAGCGTCATAAAACTCAGGATGTAGCTCTTCAAGTTTTTGAAGTTCCTTAAGTTTAATATCAAACTCATAATCGCTTATAGTTGCATTATCCAACACATAATAATTATAATTGTGCTGGCGTAATGTTTCCCTTAATTCATTAATTTTCGATTTAATCGACATAAAAAAAGTTGTTTTTCACGCATATAAATATAAAAAATGCTAAGCTAAATCCAAGTAATATTTTTATTTTTGATATCATGATTAATAAATCTAATTTTAAGTGTGTAATTTTAACCATTGCATTATTTGTATCTGCCTTAAATTTTGCACAAAAAATAGCTGTTTTAAAATATAGTGGTGGTGGTGATTGGTATAGTAATCCTACTGCTTTACCCAATTTAGTAAAGTTTGCTAATAAAAATATTAACACTACCATTGACCCTAAAATTGATGTTGTAGAAGTTGGTAGTGTAAACCTATATCAATACCCTTTTATACATATGACAGGGCACGGAAATGTAATTTTTAATGATGCAGATATTGAAAATTTAAAAAAATATTTAATTTCAGGAGGTTTTTTACACATTGACGATAATTACGGAATGAAACCTTTTATATTAAAACAATTTAAAAAACTATTTCCTGAAAAAGAACTTATCGAATTACCTCGCACACATAATATTTTTAATACACATTTTAAATTCCCAAAAGGATTGCCAAAAATACATGAGCATGATGGCAAACGTCCCCAGGCGTTTGGTATATTTCATGAAAATCGGTTAATTTTACTTTTCACCGTCGAAAGTGATTTAGGAGATGGTTGGGAAGATGAAATTGTACATAAAGACCCCAAGGAGGTAAGAGAAAAAGCATTGCAAATGGGTGCTAATATTTTAAAATATGTATTTGAAAATTAAGTTGTGCAATTAAATCACTATAATTCAAAGTTTACAAAAAAAACATTTCCGATTACGGTAGTTTGTGACCATGTTACAAATGCACCTAATATTGGGAGTTTGTTTCGAGTTTCGGATGCCTTCGGAATCACTCAGCTCATTTTTTGTGGCGAAAGCATAACCATTGGTAGAAAGGTTAGTAAAACCTCTAGAGCAACCGAAAAAAGTATAGGTTATCGTATAAATCAAAACATTGACAGCGTAATATCAACCTTAAAATCTAATAATTATTACCTCATAGGTATTGAAATTACAGCATCAAGTCAACCAATACATAATTTTGATTTTAAATCGATACATAAACCTATCGCTTTGATTGTAGGTGATGAAAATTTTGGAATTTCAGATGCTATTTTAAAGCAATTAGATGTCATTTTACATATCGAAATGTTTGGCGCTAATAGTAGTATGAATGTTGTTATGGCAACAAACGTAGCTTTATATGAAATCACCAAACAACTTACCAATTAAAAAGTTTTATATTTACTCTTTAATTTATTTTTAAATGACTTCTAATATTATTTCGCGAGGTATACTTAAAGCAATTTCAATAATTGTAGGAGTTTTACTATTACTACTATTACTTTATAAAATACAATCGGTATTAATATACATTGCCATTGCCGCAGTAACATCATTAATTGGTAGGCCGCTAGTACGTTTTTTAAAGCAAAAGCTAAAATTTAAAAACACCTTTGCGGTAGTAATTACCATGGTTTTATTTTTAAGTTTTATTTTTGGTTTATTACGTATGTTTTTGCCATTAATAAAAGAACAAGGAAGAAATTTATCACTTTTAAATATTGATGAATTAGAACAAAATGTAGAATATATTTATCATCAAATTATAGATTATTTTGCCTTAAAAGGTGTTGATGTAAAGCAAACTTTACAAAAATCAAATATTTTAGATAAACTTGATTTTGATGTTATTCCCAATTTTTTAAACACTGTAGTTAGCGGATTTGGCAGTTTTAGTATAGGGCTTTTTTCGGTATTATTTATTACTTTTTTTCTGTTAAAAGATAGTCGTTTATTTGAGCAAGGCATTTTAGTTTTTGCACCAAGCTCAAAAGAAGGGCGCTTAAAAAAATCATTCGAAACTATTAAAAGTTTGCTATCAAGGTATTTTATTGGATTAATATTTCAAGTGTTAATTTTATTTATAATTTACACTATTGTATTATTAATTTGTGGTATTAGTAACGCTATAGTCATAGCTTTTTTATGTGCGTTATTAAACTTAATACCTTTTATTGGTCCTTTAATTAGTGCTTTATTAATGATTACATTAACCATGACTAGTAATATAAATCAAAGCTTTAGTGACTTTATTTTACCAAAAACGGGCTATGTAATGATAGGTTTTGTAATAGCGCAATTAGTTGATAATTTTATTAGTCAGCCTGTTATATTCTCTAAAAGTGTAAAATCACATCCTTTAGAAATATTTTTAATTATCATTATTTCGGGTTTACTTTTTGGCATTATAGGCATGGTTGTTGCCGTACCTGGTTACACTGCAATTAAAGTGATTTTAAAAGAGTTTTTATATGATGTAAAGGTCGTAAAACAACTTACTAAAAATTTATAAAAACTAGTGAACATAAAGTTATTAAACCTAGATAATCAAAGCTTTATAAATAAAAATATAAATGCGAAAGCGTCCCGTTTAATTTTAAAAGGTCATAAAAGTACAACGGCAACAATACAAGAGCTTGTTGAGCAAATTGAAGCTAAACAAAAAGCAAAACTTAAATTACCCACTTGGTTTAACACCGCTAATATTTACTATCCTAATAAGTTAAATATTGAGCAAACATCGTCTGAAATTACAGCACAATACAAAGCTAGTTTTATAAAAGGTAATACATTAATTGATGCCACTGGCGGATTTGGTATTGACGCCTACTATTTTTCTAAACAGGTAGCTAATGTTACGCATTGCGAGTTAAACACTAAGTTGTCTCATATTGTAAGTCATAATTATAAGGTGCTAAACGCTTTAAATATTAATACAATTAATGCCAATGGTATCGAGTATATTATAAATGGCACTACTGTTTTTGACTGGATTTATATTGACCCCTCCCGAAGGCATGATACAAAAGGTAAAGTGTTTTATTTAAATGATTGTTTGCCAAATGTGCCTAAACATTTGGATGAGTTGTTTAAAAAAGCAAAAAACATCTTGTTAAAAGTATCGCCGATGCTTGATATATCCGTAGGCATAGCTGAATTAAACCATATAAAAAACATACACATTATTGCCCTTAAAGGGGAAGTTAAAGAGCTTTTATTTGAATTAAGCTATGAGTATGACGGTTCAATTACTATGAGTTGTGTTAATATTTTACATACACAAATACAACAATTTAGTTTTAAAAAGGATACTGAAAAAGAGCTTGAAATAGCATATACCTTACCTCAAAAATATTTGTATGAACCCAATGCAGCAATTTTAAAAGCTGGTGCGTTTAACAATGTTGCGCAACAATTTAAACTAAACAAATTACATAAACACACCCATTTATATACCTCAAACCAATTGATTGAGTTTCCTGGTAGAACTTTTAAAATTTTAGAAGTTTTACCTTTTGACAAAAAAATAATCAAGAAAAAATTTGGGCAAACAAAAGCAAATATAAGTACGCGCAACTTCCCTATTACAGTACAACAACTAAAAACTAAATTTAAAATTAAAGATGGTGGTGATACTTACCTGTTTTTTATTACAAATGCCGAACATCAAAAAGTTAGTATTGTTGCCGAAAAAGTAAATTAATTTTTCTTAGCCTTTTTACTACCTGCGTACATTTCGTATTTTAAAAAGCGAGATTCTAGCTTAGCGTTAAATAGTTTAATTTTTTTTGATGGTCGTAGCCCAATATGCTTTAAAGCTTCCATATTAGAGCTAATAAGCCAAGCATTTGTACCTGGGTAATTATGTTTTAGCGTTGTGCCAATGTTACCATAAAATTCAGGAACGTTTAATTGGTCTAATCTTTCGCCGTATGGCGGATTAAAAATTATATGTAAATGCTTATCCCCACCTTTTTGAGTTTTAAAAAAATCTTCGTGTTGCACACTAATAAATTCCTCTAGATGTGCATTTTTTATATTGTCATTACATTTATGTATTGCTGCGGGAGATTTATCAAACCCTGTGATTTTATGATGAAAATCACGTGTTTTTTTCAAAAGCGATTCTTCTATAGTTTCAAATAAATCAACATCCCAATTCGACCATTTTTCAAAAGCAAATTCTTTACGCATTAAATTTGGAGGGATATTACAAGCAATCATAGCAGCCTCAATAAGTATTGTGCCCGAGCCGCACATGGGGTCCATAAAATCACTTTGCCCATCCCATCCTGATAGCATGACTAAGCCTGCTGCTAAAACCTCATTTATTGGCGCTAAATTAGTTGCCGTTTTATAGCCTCTTTTATGTAATGATTCGCCAGAGCTATCTAAAGATACGGTGCACGTATTGCGGTCAATATGAATGTTAATTTTTAAATCAGGAAAACGTAAATCTACATTTGGGCGTTGCCCAGTTTTTTCTCTAAATCTATCTACAATCGCATCTTTTGTTTTTTGAGCTATATAAAGCGAATGGGTAAATTGGTCGGAAAACACGGTAGCATCTACGGCCAAAGTCCCAGTTTCACTCATATGATTTTCCCAAGCTATAGTTTTAATTTTAGCATATAAATCGGCTTCATTTACTACTTTAAAAGTATGTATTGGCACCAAAATTTTAATAGCAGTACGCAATGCTAAATTTGCTTTATATAAAAAACCTAAATCCCCTTCAAAACTTACATTACGCAGCCCTACTTTTATTTTTTGAGCTCCAAGTTGTTTTAATTCGTTTTCTAAAAGTGATTCAAAGCCAAATAAAGTTTTGGCTAACATTTTGAAATTATTATTCATGGCATCCGTCTAATGAAATGCAAAAATACTTTATTTTTACGGCACAAAATTATTCTTTTTATAATTACAAAACTATATTTGACGCGATTGATATGACGAATTCTAAAAAAAAATGGTTTGCATCGTGGTTTGACACCCCT
>CALDUQ010000027.1 GCA_937924845.1 uncultured Flavobacteriaceae bacterium | reverse complement strand
TTTTACACGATATTGCTGACAGCAAATTTTATAATGGTGACGACACTATTGGCCCTAAAAAAGCATTGGCTTTTTTAACAACCCAAAATGTATTACCAGATGTGATTGAACATGTTATAAATATTATTAAGCATATTTCATTTAAAGGTGGTAATACTACTCAAGTTTTTAAATCGAAAGAACTGGATGTAGTTCAGGATGCTGATAGATTGGATGCCATTGGAGCCATTGGTATTGCACGATGTTTTAATTATGGCGGGTTTAAAAATAGAGCGATTTATAATCCCGAAATTAAACCAAATTTAAACATGAGTGTTAAAGCATACAAAAACTCAACCGCACCAACAATTAACCATTTTTACGAAAAATTACTGCTTTTACAAGATCGTATGAATACCGACACTGGCAAAAAAATAGCCAAACATAGACACGAGTTTATGCTTAGCTATTTAGATCAATTTTATGCCGAATGGAATGGCACCATTTAGTTTGAATATTTAAAACTAACCCATTTTTTATGCTCTCGCATTGAGTATAGTTTCTTTTTAATAAAAATTTTATCCATTTTACGTTTTGTAAAATAAGAAAACCAATCCACTAGTGGTATAAAATCTCTATGCCCTACACCATCGACAATAACTAACTCAACAGCGTTATTTTTACGAATTTTACAACATATGTTTTTACCCATTAAATCACGAACTATTATTTTATGCTTAATTAGTTTAGTTTTAAGCGTGTTTAATGCGGCTAGAAACATCTCGTCTGTAAATAGTGAATTCTCCATCTTTAAATAATCATGAAGTGTTAAAGCTATTTTATTTGTAGTTTCATCTCTAACCAAATCATAAACAGAGGCGACACCCATATTTGTATTTAACTCGCCATGATATTTGGCAATAAAAGGCAGCGCTTTATTTTTTTGTATTTTTTTATAATACTTAATTTCTCGATTAACTCTAGGGTCTTTATTGGTGCGCTTTAACCTAATTTTTAAACATAAATTAGGGTTATTAGGATGGATATAACATTTTTGAAAACCGCCTTTACCTATGTAATCTTTTTCGTTTATAATAACCATAATTTCTCTTTAAAATACATAACACCTTAAGGAATTTAAATAAAAAAAGCAGAAATGTTATCAATTCTGCTTTTTGTTTTCCGAAGGTATAAAAACCTTAAACGGTCATTATTTCCTTTTCTTTAGCTATAAACAACTCCTCTACTTGCTTGATATGATTATCGGTAAGGGTTTGAACGTCTGTTTCTGAGTTTTTCTTAATATCGTCAGACACGTCGTCTAGCTTTTTAATATCATTATTAGCGTCTTTACGGGCATTTCTTACCCCTACTTTAGCATGCTCAGCCTCAGACTTAGCTTGTTTTGATAAGTCACGTCGACGCTCTTCTGTTAATGGCGGAACGTTAATAATAATCGTATCGCCGTTGTTCATTGGGTTAAACCCAAGGTTTGCTATTTGGATACCTCGCTCAATTTCTTGAAGCATATTTTTTTCCCAAGGTTGCACAGTAATTGTACGGCCATCTGGCGTATTTACGTTTGCAACTTGACTTAATGGTGTTTTAGAGCCATAATAATCTACGGTTACGCTGCCCAACATAGCTGGACTAGCTTTACCTGCTCTAATATTTGAAAATTGCTTCTCTAAATGCTTAATAGCATTTAGCATAGATTCCTTAGCTGTGTCAATAATAAATTCTAATTCTTCCATGATTTATTTTTTAGTTTTTTATTTAAAAATCTACTGTTGTACCAATGTTTTCGCCCGATATAACTTTTAATAAATTTCCTCGGGTATTCATATCAAATACAATAATAGGCAAATGATTTTCTTGACTTAATGTAAACGCAGTGGTATCCATAACTTTTAAGCCTTTTTTGAGTACATCATCAAAACTTATGTTATCAAATTTAACTGCATCTGAATTTTTTTCGGGGTCGGAGGTATAAATACCATCAACACGAGTTCCTTTTAAAATAACATCGGCTTCAATTTCTATGGCTCGTAAAACGGCTGCCGAATCGTTAGTAAAATAAGGATTACCTGTACCACCACCAAAAATAACGACTCTGTTTTTTTCTAAATGGCGCATGGCACGTCGTCTAATAAATGGTTCGGCTACCTCATTAATTTTAATGGCAGTTTGTAGTCTTGTTGGTACTTGTGCATTATCTAAAGCGCTTTGTAAGGCTAAACCATTAATAACCGTTGCTAACATACCCATGTGATCGCCTTGTACTCTATCCATACCAGCACTTGCTCCTGCAACGCCTCTAAATATATTTCCGCCGCCAATAACTATGGCAACTTGCACACCTCTATCAATAATTTCTTTAATATCTGAAGCATATTCAGCAAGTCTAACAGGATCGATACCATATTGACGTTCACCCATAAGGGCTTCTCCAGATAATTTTAAAAGGATTCTTTTGTATTTCATTAGAAGTGGTTTAAAAGGTTGTGCAAAATTAAGCGTTTTTAAGCACAAAAAAAACCACTTAGCAAAAATAGGCTAAGTGGTTTTTAAAAGATTAGTTTTTAAAAGGTTATCCTAAAGATACACGTTTAAAAGCTGTAATTTGTACGTCACCATATGTTGATACATATTGTGCTACATTTTGCTTTTCATCTTTGATGAATTTTTGATCTAATAAACATTGCTCTAAATCTAATGTTGTATTATCTGACATAAAACGATCCATTTTACCTGGTAAAATTTTATCCCAAATTTGCTCTGGTTTGCCTTCTGCTTTTAATTGTGCTTTAGCATCTTCTTCAGCTTGAGCTAATACTTCTGGCGTTAATTGTGCCATAGATATATATTTAGGTACGTTTTTAAGTGTTTTACCTAAACGCCCTAGCTCAATATTATCTTTTTCAATTACAGCAATACGTGCTTCAGTTTCTGAAGCTACATAAGCTGGATCAAAATCTTTGTAAGATAATGTACTTGCACCCATAGATGCAACTTGCATAGCAACGTCTTTTGCAGCAACCTCAACATTATCAACTTTAGCTGATAAACCTACTAAGGCAGCAATTTTATTGATATGCACATAAGTACCTACGTATGCAGCGTTTAATTTTGCGAAATCTTTAATTTCTAATTTTTCTCCAACAACACCAGTTTGCTCAATTAATTTTTCAGCAACAGTCATTCCTCCAAATTCAGAAGCTAAAAAGTCTTCCTTAGTATCAAAGTTAATTGCAGCATCTGCTAAATCGTTAGCTAGTTTTACAAAACTTTCGTTTTTTCCAACAAAGTCAGTTTCACAACCTAAAACGATTGCTACACCAGCAGTGTTATCAGCATTTACTTTAGACACAGCAGCACCTTCACTAGAGTCACGATCGGCTCTTTTTTCAGCAACTTTTTGTCCTTTTTTACGTAATACTTCGATAGCTTTATCAAAATTGCCTTCAGCTTCAACCAAAGCTTTTTTACAATCCATCATACCAGCACCTGTGGCTTGTCTTAATTTGTTTACTTCTTGAGCGGTTACTTTTACCATAACTTGATTAATTGTATTAAATATTTAAAAAGTCATTTAAATTTAATTCAATAAAGAATAAAACTAAATGACTTTAAAACTATTTTGTAATTGTTTATTTATTTATTCTTCTTCTTGAGATGCAACTGGTGCAGCTTTTGCTTTAGTATCAGCGCCTTCTGCTTTAGCTTCTTTACCAGCTTTACGCTCGTTAAGGCCTTCTGCTACAGCATCAGTTACGTGAGTTAATACTTTGTTGATTGATTTTGAAGCATCATCATTTGCAGGTATAACGTAATCTACTTGACGTGGATCAGAGTTTGTATCTACCATTGCAAAGATAGGAATGTTTAATTTTTGTGCTTCTTTAATCGCGATATGCTCACGTTTGATATCAACTACAAATAAAGCGCCTGGAAGTCTAGTCATATCAGAAATAGAACCTAAATTCTTTTCTAATTTAGCACGTAAACGATCAACTTGTAAACGTTCTTTTTTAGAAAGTGTCATAAATGTACCGTCTTTCTTCATTCTGTCGATAGACGCCATTTTTTTAACTGCTTTTCTAATAGTTACAAAGTTTGTAAGCATACCACCTGGCCAACGCTCAGTAATGTAAGGCATGTTAACGTTTCCTGCTTTTTCAGCAACTATATCTTTAGCTTGTTTTTTGGTAGCTACAAATAATATTTTTCTACCTGAAGCTGCAATTTTACTTAAAGCCTTAGAAGCTTCGTCAATTTTAGCAGCTGTTTTGTATAAATTGATAATATGGATACCATTACGCTCCATATATATGTAGGGTGCCATGTTTGGATCCCATTTTCTGGTAAGGTGACCGAAATGTACACCACCTTCAAGTAAATCTTTTACTTCTACTTTAGCCATTTTTTTAATAGTTTACGTTCTGTTTATAATTATAGCAATACTTAAGTGGTTAGTAATTTTACGTCGCCTTAAGCATTTAGATGCTAAACTAAATCCTGATTTTATTTTAAAAATCATGGATAACAAAAACTGGTTTTTAATGTTTTTTTTAATTTGATTACAAGCTGTATTACAGTTATAATCGAATTTTGAATATTAACGTTTAGAGAACTGGAATTTCTTACGCGCTTTTTTCTGACCGAATTTCTTACGCTCTACCATTCTTGGATCTCTTGTTAATAAACCTTCTGGTTTTAACACGCCTCTGTTTTCTTCGTTTAATTCGCACATTGCGCGAGATAAAGCTAAACGAACTGCTTCTGCCTGTCCTGTAGCACCACCACCAAAAACATTTACCTTAACATCAAAGTTACCTTCGTTTTCAGTTAATGTTAATGCTTGGTTTACTTTGTACTGTAAAGTAGGTGTTGGAAAATATACATTAACATCTTTTTTGTTAACTGTAATTTTGCCTGTTCCTTCAGAAACATAAACACGTGCAACGGCCTTTTTTCTACGGCCAATTTTGTGAATTACCTCCATTAGTTTACTTCGTTTAAGTTAATTGCTTTTGGTTTTTGAGCCTCATGTTTGTGCTCAGCGCCAACAACAACGTTTAAATTACGGAATAAAGCTGATCCTAATTTGTTTTTAGGCAACATTCCTTTTACTGATTTTTCTACTATTCGTGCTGGATCTTTTCCAAACATTTCTGTAGCAGAAAGTGTTCTTTGACCACCTGGGTAACCTGTATGACGTACATAGGTTTTTTCTGTCCACTTGTTACCTGTCAAGTTGATTTTTTCGGCATTGATAACTATTACGTTATCACCGCAATCAACGTGTGGCGTGAAATTAGGTTTGTGCTTGCCTCTTAAAAGTATCGCAACTTTTGAAGCTAAACGCCCTAATGTTTGACCTTCGGCATCAACTAAAACCCACTGCTTATTTACAGTAGCTTTATTGGCCGAAATCGTTTTGTAGCTTAATGTGTTCACACTAAATTATTTTTCTAAATTAAACATTCCTCTCTCAAAAAGAGTTTGCAAAAATACAATTATATATTTTAATCACAAACCCTAATAAAAACTTTATTTTTTACCAAATATTTTGAACTAAAATGAATTAACTTTTTTTTGACCTCACACTTTCTATAATTACAGTTGCCAAAATTAGTAATCCACCAAAAAAGGTGTTTATGGTTGGTATTTCTCCCAAAAAGAAAAAGGCTATGATAATGCCAAAAATAGGCTGAGTACTTCCTATTATACTTGCGGTGCTAACTTTAAAGTATTTTAAACTTTGCAAAAACATAGTGTGTCCTAATGCCGTTGTTACTAATGCCAACATTAGCACAAACGGAAATTGAGTTTGCAAACCAGAGCTATCATACATAAACAACGTTGGCAACAACACAACAGTTAGCACCATTACCTGACACATCATTAACACCGTGCCATCATATTGTTTGGCTTGTTGCTTTGATATAAGTGTCCGTAAGGCATAAAAAAGTGCTGAAAGTAATCCAAACAAAATGCCTTTTACTTGGCTGTTTTCTAGGTTAAATTCTGGTGCTAAAATATAAATACCTAACAAAACCATAATAGCAAGTACAATATGCATGGGGTCAAACTTTGTTTTGACAAACAAGGGCTCAAGCAATGCTATAATTACAGGAAATGTAAACAGTGATAACATCCCTAAGGCAACGTTTGACATTTTTAAAGCATAAAAATAGGTAATCCAATGCCCACCCATAAACACGCCACTTAAAAAAAACGACAGGCCTTGCGTTTTTAAATCAATTTTAAAATTGAGCTTTTTGTACTTAACGTACACAAACAAAAAACCGAAAGCAAATAAAGAACGCCACCAAATTAAAACTGGTGTTGGCATATCAATAAACTTACCTAAAGCACCCGATGTACTTATAAATAATGTTCCTATAGTGAGTAATAGTAAGTAGCTAAGATGATTATTTTTCATCCGCTAAAAGTACAACAATTGGCGGTTTTGGGTCATTTAGCTCGGTGTTTATTTTTATCGTTTTGTTGTTTTTAATAATTGATACAGCTTCATTAGCAGTTATCGAATTTCCATTAAATTTAAATATCGCATTTCTCTTATCCATAGTCTTTATATGCTCGATTGGATGTTTTGGACTTGGAACATTATGATAATTAAAAGTAGGAGGCTTAGGGAAGTTGTTTTCAAAAACGATATAATCATTTTTTCTATTTGACTGTTTACTTAAGGTTGACTTTCTGTATTCTTGATTTAATTTAATAATAAAGTCGTTTGACACATCTTTTGTTTTAATATCTAATTTAAACAACTTAAAATCATCTACTTCCCAATTTGCGGTATAATTATCTATAGCTCCTGAAAAATTTGACAAAGCAACCTCTACTCCATTTAAATAAATAACATTGTTTTCAACACGTAATGTGATTTTTTTCCTGTTTTTTATCCCTTGTGATAATTTACTTGTTGAACCTGATAATGTTGTACTCAAAAAAGAAGTTTTCTTTCCTAAAGTTTTTAATTCGTCATTTTCATCAGTTTTAATAGTAACTACAACTTCTTCGTCAAGTGGCACAATACCTTTTCTATTTTGCTCTTCAAATAACTGATTTGTAGTCAAATTAATTTGATAAAAATGTTTACCGTAATTTCTAGCATTTGGATGAAGTTTACTTACAAAATAGTTGCTAAAATCTTTAGCGTTATATTTTTGTAAATTATTATTTTTAACTCTAACGCCATCTATCCAAATACCATATTTAGCATCCCTCCAATTTTCTAATTGATTTTTAGTAGGCAAATTTCTTTTTTCCAATGTCGGATAAACCAATTTATCTTTAATTGTTTGAGGTAATTCAAAAAAACTCATATCAGCTACATTACCATTTCTATTTATAATATGAAATGTAACATTCTTATAATAATATGCCTTCGTATCGGTTAATTTAGCATGTTGATTTTGCTCTTTTTTAGAATTGACACTACTTAAATACACTTCTTCTTTTGAAGAAAAGCTATAAAACGCTAGTGCTAATAATGGCAATAATAAAATGGTTCTTAATAAAATTTTTGTGTTTGAAGTTTTTGTTTTCATAACTGTAAAACGTTTTTTGATTGATGAATAATTGATTGCATTTGACAAGATTGATGAGTCTTGATTATTTGAATATTGTAATACTATAGTTTGATAAAAATTTATTGGCACACCTTTGTTTAAAACACCTTTGTCTGCTAAAAACTCATGATTAAGTTTAATTTCTTTCTTTACTATATTAATTATAGGATTAAACCAAAATATAACTTGAAGCAACTCCATTAGCAAAACATCTATGGTATGCAATTGTTTTACATGTATTTCTTCATGCCACAATACTTCCTTTGGAATTGCATTAGATTCAAACCTTTGCTGATTCAAAAATATATAGTTTAAAAATGTATGAGGTGTAATTTTTTCTTTTAAAAGCACTTTTACAACTTTAGATGATTTCAACTTAACACCTCTTTTTATTTTATTTAAAATAAATCCTAAGTTTTTACAAAACAACACACTAAACCAAATCACACCCAACGCATAAGCAAAATTTAGTGCAATTTGCGAGTAATTAAACCCATTTAAACTTTCTTTTAAATCACCCACAACTAAATCTCTTTGTGTTTCAAATAAAACTTGCGTGTTATTATAGCTTTGCGGCACTAAATCGACATATACTGTAAAAGTAAGTACGGGTAATATTAAAGCTAACAAAACGATACTTAATAAATAAAAACGTTTAAACACATGCCAATTTTCATTTTTCAAAAACAAAATATAAAATGCTAAAAAAACAAGCATGCATAACGTAGATTTAAGAATATATATCAGCATGTTTACTTATTTTTAATTTTGGTATCAATCATACTGCGTAAATCTTCTAATTCAGCTTTACTCAAGTTAGTACTCTCTGTAAAAAATGAAGCAAACTGAGACGCATCATTATTAAAAAATTTCTTTATAATTCCACTGATATAATTACCAAAATAATCTTTCTTTTTAACCAATGGATAATACTGTCTTGATTTACCTAAAAGCACATAAGCTACAAAACCCTTATTTGTCATGCGCTTTAACAAAGTAGCCACAGTGGTAGTCGCTGGTTTAGGATCTGGATATTGGCTTAATATATCTTTCATTAAAGCAGTTTCTAGTTTCCATAAATACTGCATTAACTGCTCTTCGGTTTTAGATAATTGCATGGTTTTTATTTTTACTCTACAAATGTAGAAATAAAAAATCAATTCTACAAATGTAGAGCTACTTATTTAAAAACAACTATTTAAATAATTCTGTAAAATATTTATAAAACCACGGGATGGTTTCGATGCCCTTTAGATAATTCCATACTCCAAAATGTTCATTTGGCGAATGTATCGCATCACTGTTTAAACCAAAGCCCATCAAAATAGTTTTGCTTTTTAATTCTTGCTCAAAAAGCGAAACAATAGGTATGCTGCCTCCGCTACGCTGCGGAATAGGGGTTTTGCCAAATGTTTGCTCGTAAGCTTTACTAGCAGCTTGGTAACCTGTGCTATCTGTAGGTGTGACATAACCTTGCCCACCGTGG
The DNA here is from genome assembly GCA_937924845.1 of uncultured Flavobacteriaceae bacterium. Taxonomy (GTDB): domain Bacteria; phylum Bacteroidota; class Bacteroidia; order Flavobacteriales; family Flavobacteriaceae; genus CALDUQ01. The sequence continues at coordinate 17,567 of CALDUQ010000027.1, read as the reverse complement.
TGAGGCGTGACTTTTACACGTACCCCTTTTGGTGCTAATTGCTCAAAATGTTTAGTAAAAAGCGTTGTAATCTCTTCCCAATCTTGATTTGGCACTAAACGCATTGATATTTTAGCATAGGCTTTACTTGGTATTACCGTTTTAGCGCCTTCGCCTGTATAGCCACCCCAAATGCCATTAACATCTAATGTTGGACGAATAGAGTTTCGCTCGTTAGTGGTATACGTTTTTTCGCCATATACCGCATCAATATCTAATGCCGCTTTATATTCTTCTAACAAAAATGGTGCTTTTGCCATTTCTGCACGTTCTTCGGCAGATAACTCTTCTACGCCGTCATAAAATCCAGGAATGGTAATATGATTATTCTCATCGTGTAATGCCGCTATCATTTTGGTTAAAATGTTTATAGGATTTGCAACCGCACCACCATAAAGTCCAGAATGCAAATCTCTATTTGGCCCAGTAACCTCAACCTCAACATAACTCAAGCCCCGCAAACCTGTGGTTATTGACGGGATGTCATTGGCTATCATACCCGTGTCTGAAATTAGTATGACGTCGTTGGCTAACTTTTCTTGATTTTGTTTTACAAACCAAGATAAACTTTCGGAGCCTACTTCCTCTTCGCCTTCAATCATAAATTTAACATTACAAGGCAACTGGTTAGTGGTTGTCATAAACTCAAGCGCCTTTACGTGCATATACATTTGCCCTTTATCATCACACGCACCACGTGCAAAAATTGCACCATCGGGGTGTGTTTTGGTAGTTTTAATTACTGGCTCGAATGGAGGAGAATCCCATAACTCAATTGGGTCTGGCGGTTGCACATCATAGTGACCATAAACCAAAACGGTTGGCAAATTAGGATCTATAATTTTATGAGCATATACAATTGGATAGCCTGGTGTTTCGCAAATTTCAACAGTATCACAACCTGCCTCTTGCAAGCGTTGTTTAATAATTTCGGCCGTTTTTATAACATCGTTTTTATAAGCAGAATCTGCCGATATTGATGGCACTTTTAACAACTCGATTAACTCGTCTAAAAAGCGATTTTTATGTGCTTTGATAAATGTATTAAGGTTTTCCATAGGACTCATTTTTATTACGACTTCAAAAATAAGCAAAAGGAATTGGACATTTTACATAAAAAAAGCCTGATAGTTTTTTACATTTATGAGGTTCTAATTTTATCGTTTTTTGGATTGTTAATTTATTTTAGATAATATTAAATTTTGTAGCTTTTCAAGCTGTGTATCCGATTGCCAAAGCACTTGTTTAATATCTCTCTCAAGTTTTATGTCAGGTTTTGTACCATAACCATCCAAAGTTTTTCCGTTTTTTTGAAAAGAGACCATTGTGCTTATTTTTCCGAATAATTTTGAGTTAGGCAAATCAATCCATTCACTATTACCACTTGAACCATCAGTTGTAACACCTACAATTTTAATGTTTGGTATTCCTTTAAAGGCAGAAACAAAAACAGATGCAGCGCTAAATGTTTTTTCATTGGCTAATATATAAACAGGCTTGTTATAATAAAAGTTTGGCTTACTTAGCTTCTTTCCATTTAACAATCCAAAATAGTATTCGCTGTATTTATTTTCATCCAATTTATAAATTGGGATAAAGGTTTTTAAAAAATCAGTTACTTTAATTTGTTCTTCACTATCCAATTCGGATAAAGAAAACAAAAAGCGGCTATGCAAGTTTTTCTTAAATTTTTTTGATAATGGCAGTGATGTTATTTGTTTCACAACGTTTATAACATGTATAGAATCTGGGTTTACCAAATATTTTGCAAACTCATACAACAAATCACGTGTTCCGCCTTTATTGGCTCTTACATCAATAATTAAAGCTTTGCTGTTTTTGTGAATTGATCGCATAAATGAATTGACTTTATCAAAAAGAAGAGGAGCTTCATCTTTGTTTGCCATTTCTGGAATCTTGATATATGCAATACTTTTTTTTATGGTAAAAAGGCGTTCTATAACTTCAGGTTTGTTATAATCATCATCTTTTACGAAAAGATAATCTATTTCAAACCTTTCATCCCAAGGGCGTTGTCGTTTTGATTTACCAATTAATGAAACTGTCAAAATTGTATCATTTTTTGTTGTTAAATTGGATAGTGTCAATTTTAATTCTTTAGGTAAATGTTTATTGAGAAGTATATAATTTTTTTCAATATCTCGAATATCTCTTACTGCATATGTGAAATATGTTTCAATTGGTGCTTTTATATCTTCGGGACGGATTTTTTGCAAGAAATCATTAATATCAATACCGTCAATTTTTTTAAGATAAGGAAATTTATCGTTGAGTAATTCTAATTTTTTATTCTGATTTTTGTTTAAAACAACAACTTTATTATTTAAAGGCGCGTAAATAAATGGCAAAAATAGAGATTCGTTTAAATTGTATCCTCTTATTTTATTTAAGGAAGAATGTCTGTCTCCGATTTTAGCCAAAGTATTGGTAACAAACATTCCAAAATCTTCAAGTCGGGTAGAATCTTTTATCTTTTTTAGATAATTTGTCAAATCTTGATTAAAGTCAAAACCATTTAAATAAGCGTAAGAAGATTTTTCATTTAAGCTTTTTACCAAAAATTCAATATCTTGAGTTATCTCTTTTTTTGTAAGCCAATTACTCTGTGCTTGTAAATTGACAACAAGAAGACCAAATAAAGTTATAAGTAGAGTTTTAAATTTCATTTAAAGTGTTTTTAAATTATAAGCTAAAATACAACTCTCTATTTACAACTGGTATTTCACTCTAAAGGTAATGTATCTTGGTTGAATAAACGTTTCGTTTACATTTACAGCAAATGCGCTTGAGCTGGTACGCGTCCTAGATCCTGTATTTAACAAATTGGTAGCTTTAACCTCATACTCCCATTTGGCATCTGCATTTTTTCTGTAAGACAACGTCGCATCCCAAAAATCAAAACTATTTAACAATTCGTCCTCGTTACTAAAACTTGTATAACTATAGTTAGTTCTAAAAGTTAATTTTTTAAACAAATAGGCATCAAACTCTACCGACGGTGCCTTGGTAAAAAATTTAGTGACCTGTCCGCCTTGGTTATTATCTGCTATTGAATAAACATATTGTAATTGAATATTTGGCGCTGTACTAAAATTAGTGCGTAATTGCCCTGTGTAACTTTGGTTAAAATTTTTATTTAATGATGGTGCGCCTTGTATGATTTGTGTAAACCTATTATAACTAAAATTAGCACGAGCTGTACCACGTATTTTTTTTATGGTTCGCTGAAAGCTCCCGAATGCCGAGATCACCTCATTATCTTCGGTAGAATTAAAAGGGGTTCGGGTACGAATTACACTCGAAAAATCGGTTTCATTTAACAACTGATCTATCGTTTTGTTATAAGTGATGTTTCCAAAAACATTGGTATAATTAAATAAATTAAAGCTTGAGTAGTTTAATGATATATTATGCGACAATGCGTTTTCAACCAACGGATTTCCTACAAATAAGGAGTTAAAATTAGATAACACTAAGCCTCGTGCAAATTGATTAACATCATTAAATTGAGTTTGCATCCTGTAATTTAAGCGTAAAGTTTCACTTTTTTTCAACTGTACAGTTGTACTAAAATCTGGTAAGATTCTAAAAAAATCATCTTTATACTCTTCACCAAACTGCTTATTATTTAAAGTGTATGAATGTGCGGTAAAACCAGGTCGAAATGTAAATATGCCTGTTTTAAATTGATAATGCAAACCTGCATATACATCTGCGAAAGCATAACGGATAGCATTAGTGTTTAACCCATCATTTATTGTTGGTGTTGCATTAAAAATAGAATTATCATCTAGAATTTGAAATAAATCTGAATTAAAATCTTGACGACTTAAAATAGCACCTACCGTAAAATTAATGTTACTTTTTGTGTTTAACACATTCCAATAATCAAGTTTAGCATCTAATTGATTGGTTTTTACACGTCGCTCTTGCGAAATGTTATAAGTATTTAAAGTCCTATCAAACCCCAAACCTAATGCCGTATTATCAAAGGCATCCGCATCTGCGCCAGTGTTATTTGCGGGGTCATTTTGTAGTAAAGCATTATAAAACGGGTCTTCATCTTGCCATAAATGTTGTGCCGACACTGCAAAAATATGCTTTGCACTAAGCGTATAATAATAGTTAAAATTTTGATTAATACTAAACGGTGTGCCTTCTTCAAACTCGTTAGTATCACCTGTTACTGATGATAAAAAATTTTGTGTTTGGCTGTTTTTATTAATTCGTCCTAAAATATCATAATTAAGCTGGTTTTTAAAATTAGGTTGATGCTTAGCACTTAGTTTAAATAAAGCGATATCTGCTTTTTGAGTCGTTCGACTTTCGGTATCCTCATTTGGCGCAATATTAGAATTTGTAAAAACCGTAGCCGTGTTTTCTAAGGTTTCTACATTACTGTTAGAGTAAATTAAATAGCCACTTAAATCTAATGTTTTTTTAGGCGAGTAGCTAAAATTGGCCGCGGCTAACTTATTATTAACATCTAAGGCATTATTGTTTTCTATAGCCAAAAACCCAATACTATTATTGCCTAAACTTATATTAGTACCGCTAGTATTACTAGGCTGCCTAAAGCCTCCCGAAAAACTTCGAAGGTCACGCCTTGTTAAGGCAGCTTCACCTATATTATTTAAATCACCAATAAAATTTATACTGTATTTAGGGCTGTAATAAAATAATTTGGGCTGTAATAAATACAGTTCGCCACCTTCTAAAATAGGTGCTGCATTAGTATTAGCCGCTTCAAAATCATTAGATACACCACCACCAGCTGTAATATCGCCAAACCAAAAGTTTTCTTTACCTTCTTTAAGTTTAATATTTAAAGCAATATTATCGCTATTATCTTGCACACCTTTTAACTGACCAACCTCGGCAAAGTTTTTAAGCACTTCAATTTTATCAATAGCATTAGCTGGAATGTTTTTAGTACCTAATTTTGTATCACCGTCAAAAAAATCTTTATTATTAACCATTAATTTAGTAACCGCTTTACCTTCTACCTCAACCTCACCATCATCATTTACTTCAACCCCTGGAATATTTTTTAAAACATCGCCTAGTTTTCGGTCAGTTTGTTTTTTGTATGAATCGGCATTATAAGTTATCGTATCACCACTTATGGTAACGGGCAACTCATACACCAACTCTACTGCATCCAACGTGTTATCACTAAGCAATGTGAAGTTTTTAACCGCATTAACGTCTTTGGTGGTATATGCTAAATTTATAGATTTTAAACCTATATAACTTACCTGTAAATTATAGGCTGTATTTTTTTTTAAGGTTAATTTATAATAGCCTTTTTCGTTAGTCGTACCAAAGGATTCAAGCCCCTTAGTGTCTTTGTTAATAGCAATAACATTTGCTAATTCTAAAGCTACGCCTAAGCTATCTTTTACAGTACCATCTATTTGTATTTGCGCCGTACAAACCATAGTCATTACAGTAAGTAATACGGTTAAGTATCTATTTTTCATTTTGAATTTGTTTTTTGTGCTAAACTAAAATTACTTTATATATTAACGTCTGCCTCCACGTCCGCCACCGTTACCGCGATTACGACTTCTAAAGTTTTCACGTAATTCAAGCATTTTTTTGTTTACAATATCTTGATACTCTTGCTTGGTAACCTCCTTGCCTTTGGTTGGGACTTTAATAACCTCTTTTTCTTTGGGGTTTACCACCAATTGCGAACATAACACGGTGGTTCGATCCTCATTAAGTTCAATAATTAAGCCCGGCAAACCATAATACTCTCCCGGCCCTTGGTTAACTGGTATTTGCGGTGTATACCAAGCAGTAACCACAACTTGCTTAGTTTTTATTAATTTATCATTTTTGGGTGCTGCTTTCGCAGAATCTTTTTTAGCGTCAGCATTACTTCTACCTCGTCTAAAAAAGTTTCTAAAGTCACGACTTTCAACATTTTTAATTGCTGTAGCCTTAAAGCACGTGTATTTACCAATTTGGCGAGTTTCGTTTTCCATTTTCCAGTTCAATTTTGGCAACGTATCTTTAATGATAAATTTTTTACCAAAAAACTCTTGTTCTTGAATAAGCTCACCTGTTTTTACACTTTTATATTGATCGCCAGGCGAAAAATTATTGCCAAAACCACCTCGTCTTCCCTGTTGATTACCAGCAGTAGGCGCTTCTAATTTAGCTTGTTCGGTATAAACTGACTCTGATTTATTAAAACGTAGGGTATAGGTTTTTTCTAAATTTCGACGTAATCGCTCAGCAAATTGCTTTTTTTCGGCTTCACTTAATTGTCGCCCACCACGCCCTGTTAGCGTTGCCATATCAATCGTAGTTTTAGACTCATAAGTTGCCACGCCTTGAAAATCCGCTTGCGAAAATGTAAATTGAAATGCTAATCCTAAAATAATTATTATGCGAGATGCCTTCATTATGAAATTTTATTTTATTAGTTATTACACACTTTAGACTACCATAAACTAAAATGGTTTAACATGGTACAAAAATATTAGCCACCCATGTGAAAACTAGCTGAATTTGAACCAGACTTTCGTCTTGATTTAAACTGTTCCATCAATTCTTTACTTTTCTTTTTCATAATGTCATTAAACTCCTTTTGAGTTACTTTTTTACCTTTTTCAGGCTCTTTAATTTCAATATCTTCTTTAGGATTAAGTACAATTTTACTACATACAATAGTTTTATTATCACTATTAACTTCTAATATTAAACCAGGCAATCCATAATATTTTTTAGGGCCCGAATTAACTGGTATTTGTGGGGTATACCAAGCCACTACTGTAAACGTTTTCTCAACCATTTCTGGTTCTTTTTTTTCTCCGTCTTTATTATCACTTGTATCGTTAATACTAAAACTAATTGATTTATTTTTACGCACCTTTTTAGTATACGTTTTAGTTGCTTTAAAACAAGTATATGTACCAATGGTTTTGGTTTCGTTTTCAAGTTTCCAATTATGCTTTGGCAAACTATCTTTAATTAAAAACAATTTACTGTAACTTTCATTTGAATTTGTGTAACGTCCTTCTTTGGTGTTTTTATATAAAACATCACCATCTTCACCGCCACCTACAAACGAAATAGACAAACTACCAGATTGAGGCTTTGGTGCTGCCAACTGCGCTTCGGTTTTAAAAATGGATTCTTCTTTATTAAAAGCTAGCACGTAAGACTGTTTATGGCCTTTACTTAATTGCTCATACAATTTTGCGTGTAAGTCTGATTTGATTTTGGATTTATCTAACTTAAAATCATATTTAGTCATAGATTTATAAGTTGCTACTCCAGTAAACTCTTTTTGAGCAAATAATGAGCTACAGGCTAAAACAGCAAAAATAAACAGTGGTTTTAAAATTTTCATACATTTATGTTTTTGTTATTAATTACAAATATGGAAAAAAAATTAATTGCACTGTTTATTAATGTTAAACAATTCGTTTTTAGCGCTTTCTATTATAAGCGCCAGAGGTTTTGGCTATAAACTAATCTGTTAAAATACTACATACCGTCAATCCAGTATGCAGGATTTTGAGGTATACGGTTTTTATAAATCGCAAAACTCAATATGGCTTTTCCTGATGCTTTATCGGTAAGAACTTCACCTATATTATCGCCAGTTGCAACAGCATCGCCCGTTTTAACATATAATTTTGACAAGTTTTTATATACTGTAAAGTAATTACCATGTTTCATTATTAGCACGTTATTCCCATTTTTGGGCACAACAACACCCGAAACCACGCCTCTATATACTGCCCTTACTTTTTCGTTAGTATTGGTAACTATTCTAACTCCATTACTATTTATAGATATACTATTATCAATAAGCGAACGTTGTTTACCAAATTTTAACACAAGATTACCTTGTCGCACTGGCCATGGCAATTTTCCTTTATTTGATGTAAAATTATTTGACAACGATTTTTCGGCAGGGGTCATTTTATATTTTACAGCCAATTTTGATTTACTTTTTTTAGCTTTATTTGCCTTCGCAGCATTTGATTTTGCAATAATTGCCTTAATAACATCATCAATTTGATTGTCAATTTTTATACGCTCACGCTCCTTGGCCTTAATTTCGGCTCGATGCGTTTTAATGTCTTTATTTATCGTGGCAATTAGCTCCTCTTGCTGTTGTAGCTTAATATTTAATTGCTGCTTAGCTATTTTATTATTAGCTATTAATTTGTTTTTTTCTTTGCGTTGTGCTAATAAGGTTGTGTTTAACGCTTGTAACTCTAGCGCTTTACCCTTAATAAAATCACCTTGTTGCCTTTGGTAATTTGCATATTGCTTAATGTATTGCAAACGCTTATAGGCTTGATGAAATGTGTTTGATGACAGCAAAAACATGATCTTATTTTGGTCTGATCGGCTCTTGTACGATTTTACAATCATTTTAGCATAATCTGCCTTATGCACTTTTAGCTTATCACGTAAAATCGTAATATTTTTAATATTCGTGTTTATTTCGCGAGTTAATAAGTTAGCTTGTTGGTTAGTTACTTTTATTAAATTTTGTAGCGTTGACACTCTGTAATTAATATCTTCAATTTTATAAATAAGCGACCGTTGCTCATCTTTTTCTTTAGATATTAACTTATTATATTGCTTTATTTCCTTTTCAATTTTTAATCGCTTAGCTTCTAAGTGCTTTTGAGTATTAAGGTGTTGAGCTGGTAATGTTATGCAACCTAAAAAAATTGCAATAACAAGTTTGTATTTATGTACACTATTCATCAGTAATTATAATTTCTTTAAATCCGTCAGGAATTTTAAACGGGAATCTAAGCGGCTCGTTTAACGTGGTGCTTTTAAACTGCATGTTAATGGTAGTTGTATCGGCACTTTCTTGTGCTATAATTTTTATGTCCTTCGGAATATGCTGCATTTCCAAAACCGAGTAAGCCGCATACTTTATATTTAATGCTCTGCTTTTTAGTGGCTGAGACACTTCTAGGTGATTAACTTTAAAGTTTTTGGGGTTTAAAAATAACACCAAATCAAACATTACATTTTGCTTTTTGGGTTGCAAACGGTATAAATTTTGTTTTGCCGACACTTTATAATCAGTGGCTTTTAAATTGTATAATGACTCGCCCAATAATAAGTTTTGTAATTTTTCAAAATCAACTTCAGTACCCAACAACTTACTTAATAATGAAAAATCGCCATTAAAATACTCATTAGGAAAACGTTTATAAAACTGCACTTTTTGAGGTGTTATTTTAGCTCTTGCGCCTACAATACCAAGTGCACCTGCACTTAGCCAAATGGTTTTATCTTTTTCGATACGTAAGGTTACAGTTTGCATAAGGTCATTATCACCATTTTTATAGGCTACCTTAATTTTTGATTGTAGTGTTTTAAATTTAGACTTTGCCGCTATGTGTGCGCTAATAAGTTGCCCCGAAGTAACTCTTGAAAAACCTCCTTTGGTACCCGTAATTGCTTTTGCCGATTTACAAGCATTTAGCGTTATAACTAGCATTAAAAGCACAAAGGCTCTAATCAATTTTATCATTTTTTATTTTCTTAATTGTTGTGCTTTTTTGGTATACTGCTCTGCTTTTTTAATGTCATTTAAGCCTGTATAAGCAATTGCTAACTGTTTATAAAAGTCTATTTCCATAGTGGTATCATCTATAATATAATCTACTCCCTCTTCCAAATAACCAATAGCCGCATTGTATTGCAGTACTTTGTTTTGTGCAATTCCATTTAACAAATACAAAATGGGTTGTGACGGGAAGTTCTCTAAGCCTTCAGTAGCTCTAATTGCCGCTTTTTTATAAGCTTTCAAATCAATGTGAAGTACTATTATATTTTTAAGCGCTTCAAAATTAGATAAATCCTTTTTATAAGCCTCTTCATATCGTTTTAACGCACTTACCTTATCGCCCTTATCTTTATAATAATTTGCTAATTCTGTGTCTGATTTTCCTGACGCATCCTTTAATGTATCCGTAGTTGCCTCTAACAATTCACTTTCATATTTTGGATGAGCTTTAGTAAAATTAACAAAATCATTTAAAACTTTTGCTTTAGCCTTTGGCTGAATATTTGTGCTGGCAATTACAATTTTCATTGACGTAATAGCCTCATCATACTTTTTATCTTCCAAATAAAATTTATATAAAGCCAAGTGTACTTGTTGCGATTTTGGCACTTGTTTTAATAGTTGTTGGGCCGCGTCATAGGCTTTATCCTTATTGCCTGTTTTACTATACCAGTAAATTAATTTAAGGTATGCGTTTTCATCTTTTGGGTAATTGGCAATACGTTGTTTTAGGTTTTCAATACGTGCATCATTATTTCCTGTGGCATCATAAATAATATTACGCATGCTGTCCCTGCGCTTAGATTTACCGTGCTTTTTATCTAACTTATCTAATACATTTAGCCCATTGTTATATTGTTTTAAATCAATATAAACACTAGCTAAATCCTCTTCGTAATCAGGATGAAACTCAACTAATTGTTTTATAGTTTGTAACGCGTTTTCAAAATCATTTAACTTGTAATATATATTAAACAACTCATCCAAAATCCATTCGTTATTGGGCAATGCCGCTTTAGCTTTTTTAAAATATACTTTTGCGGTTTCGTAATTTTTAAGTGCACCATAATTTTTACCTAATTCAAAAAACACAACAGGCTCTGATGCTTTAATTTCTAGGCATTTTAAAAACTCATCATTAGAGCGTTTATAATTTTCAATACCACGTTGTTTTAAAGCCTCAAAAAAATGTTCTTGATAGGTGTCTTCAACATCACCCAAGTCATCATTAGGTTGTTGGGTAAATGGAAATGAGGGTTTATTTTGCTGCGAATAACTATTACCAACAAATAACATAAAACTTAGTATTACAACTGTGATTTTTAAATTACCTGCCATTATAATATTTTGTTTAAATTAAAAAATTACTTTACTCCAGTGCTACCAAAGCCACCTTCACCTCTTTTGGTTTTGCTTAGCTGGTTTACTAACTGCCAATCAGCCCTTTCATGCTTTGCAATAACCAACTGTGCAATGCGTTCACCGTTTTCTATATGAAATACTGTATTTGATAAGTTTACCAAAATCACACCGATTTCACCTCTATAATCGGCATCAATTGTACCTGGCGCATTTAACACTGTAACGCCATGCTTTGCTGCCAAACCACTACGAGGGCGCACTTGGGCTTCTATACCAACTGGTAATTCTATAAATAATCCTGTTTGTACAATACAACGCTCTAAAGGCTGTAAGCTAATAGTTTTGTTTATGTTTGCTCTTAAATCCATACCTGCGGATGCCAGTGTTTCATAACTAGGCAAAGCGTGGTTGGAGGTATTTATGATATTTATTTTCATTTATTGATTTACAAGATTTTTAATTTCTTTCCGCTCTAATATATATATTAAACTTAAAAATATAAGTATAAAAATAATACCTAAAACCATATGTCTGCCAAAAGCATAAAAATTTAAAAACGAAAATGCTACTGCTACTAATAAGTACAACATAATTCGATTAACTTGATAAGGTACTTTATATTGCTTTTTTCCTATTAAATAGGATGAAATCATCATAATTGCGTAGGCAAGTAAAGTTGCATAAGCTGCTGCCATAAACCCTATTTTAGGTATAAAAACTAGGTTAAAAACAATTGTTACTAATGCACCAAATACCGATATATACATACCATATTGTGTGTTATCGGTTAATTTATACCATATTGATAAATTATGATAAATACCTAAACATAAGTTTGCTAAAAGTACAATTGGCACAATATTAATTGCTAACAAATAACTGTCGTTACTAATAAACATAGTACTTAGCACATCTATAAAAACGGTAATTACTAATAAGCCCAAACTTCCTATAATCACAAAATATTTTAATATAACAGCGTAAGTAATTTTTGCGTTTTTTTGATGGGCATGATTGTAAAAAAACGGCTCGGCACCCATTTTAAAGGCTTGAATAAACAACGTCATAAATACCGCCAATTTATAACATGCACTATAGGCCCCGTTTACAAACCTACCTTCTAGCCTTGGCAACAGCCATTTATCTAAATTATCGTTAATCACAAAAGCAAAACCAGCAATCATTATAGGCCAGCCATATTTTAATAATTTTAGGCTTATATTTCTATCAAAACTAAGCTTGTATTTAAAAAAATAAGGACTTACCAAAAGCAAAACGATTATACTTGCAATAAGGTTAGCTATAAAAATATACTCGACCGTAACTTGTACCGAAAATAAGTTTTGAAGTGACGGCACACCATATGTTTTAGATAATAACAACACATTAAGTGCAACAATTACTAATACATTAATTAATTTAATTATTGCAAAGCGCACAGGACGCCCAACCACTCGTAAATATGCAAACGGGATTACAATAAAAGCTTCAATAAGTGTTATTGCCAACAATAACTTATAAAATGTTAACGACACGCCCAAAACATTGGCACATTGCACTCTAAACAAAAACAGTAAAGTGCCAATTACAATAGTGCTGCTAATTATCATAATAAGTGCTGTAGAGACCACCTTTTCTTTTTCTTTAGCTTGGCTAAAGAATCTAAAAAAAGAGGTTTCTAAACCATAGGCAAGCAACACATTTAAAAACGCGATAATGGCATAAACCTCAGTACTGGTTGAGTAATCTTCGTTTGGCAAAACATCGGTATAAAGGTTAACCAATAAAAAATTAATCACTCTAGGCAACACAATAGCCAAACCGTAAATTACGGTGTCTTTAAAAAACGATTTTAAGGCTGCTGCCACAATTATATAATTAAATTAATACCTAAGGTGTTAAATAGCACTTACTTTTTGATGTTATCAATTTTAATTGTGCTTCCGCCTTTAGGCGCACCAAAATAGTTATTAGATGCTTTTTGGCTGATGTTATCGATTTTAAAAAATTTTATTTTGCCTTCGGAATTGGTGTAACTCACCGCACATTGATTATCAGCAAGCTCAAAAGGAATATCTTCTACTTTAATTTTAGAGTTAGTACCATCGGTATTAGCCTCACCTTTTACTGTTAATCTAATTGGGTCATTAACGTCAGAGATAAACCGACCTACATAACTACTTGGTTTTTTTTCCAAATCGGCTACTTTACCTCTAAAGTAAACCTGATTAAGCGCTACTGTATCATCCTCGGTAGGGATTACTAAAATTAACCCTGCGCCACCGCCCTTTACACCAGAAACCCATTTTTGACAATACACATCACCTAAGTTAAGTGGTGCATTTTCTTCGAGCTTTACTTGGCTACATTTTGAAAAACTAGACATGATAATTACTATTAAAGTGTATCCTAAAATTTGTTTTAATCGCTGCATTATATTGGTTTTATATGAGATAAAATAACAATAAGTATTCCATAAAAAAAAATCTTACTCAAAATAAGTAAGATTTTTTTATGTTATAAACTTAACGTGTAACTTATATTTTAAATCACACTAGTTATTTAAAGCTTCAGCACCACCAACAATTTCTAATATTTCGTTAGTAATTGCTGCTTGTCTTGCTTTATTATACGTTAATTTTAATTGATCTCGTAATTCGGTAGCATTATCGGTAGCTTTATGCATTGCTGTCATACGTGCACCGTGCTCACTAGCAAATGAGTCTCTTATGGCTTTAAACAACTGCGTTTTTAATGACTTTGGTATTAACTGCTCTACAATTTCTTCTTTAGATGGTTCAAATATATAATCTAAATTAGTGTTAGAGTTTGTTTCTACAGGTACAATTGGTAACAATTGCTCAGTCATTATAATTTGAGTTGCTGCGTTTTTAAATTTGTTATAAACAATTTCAATTTTATCAAACTGTTTTTGTTCAAACTTAAGCATTAAAGATTCTGCGATAGCAGCAACATTATCAAACGTTAAATCGTCATAAATGTCACTTTTGTTTTCAATAACATGACCCGATTTTGAAAACGCATCATTAGCTTTTTTACCAATTGCCAGTACAGCTACTTTTTTTGAAGCATATGTGCTATTTACCAAATGGTTAACTTGCTTAATAATATTTGAATTAAAAGCACCACACAAGCCTCTATTTGAAGTAATTGCTACGACTAGCACATTATTAACCTCGCGTTGTTCTGCATATTTACTTCCAGAATCTGAGTCTAAAGTAGCACTTAAATTTTGTAGTAACTCAGTTAATTTATCAGAATATGGACGCATTGCAGTAATAGCATCTTGTGCTTTTTTCAACTTTGCAGCCGATACCATTTTCATGGCACTGGTAATTTGCATCGTTGATGACACTGATGTAATTCTGTTACGTATTTCTTTTAAATTTGCCATATTATTTAACTAAACTCAACTAAATAAATAGTGAGGTATTATTAATTATACTTATCAGATAATGTTTTTGCAACTTGTGCTAAAACATCTGTTACTTCATCAGTTAATTTTCCAGATTTTAAAGTATCTAAAGCATCACGATGTTTTAAGTTTAAAAACTCAATATAATCACGCTCAAATTCTTTAATTTTATCTACAGGAACATTTTTTAATAAGTTTTTTGATCCTGCATAAATTATTGCAACCTGATCTTCTACAGTATAAGGATCATTTTGCGCTTGTTTTAAAATTTCAACGTTACGCTTACCTTTTTCAATTACATTTAAAGTTACTGCATCTAAATCTGACCCAAACTTAGCAAAAGCTTCAAGCTCACGGAACTGTGCTTGATCAAGTTTTAAAGTACCTGATACTTTTTTCATTGATTTAATCTGTGCGTTACCACCTACACGAGATACAGAAATACCTACGTTAATTGCTGGACGAACACCAGAGTTAAATAAATCACCATCTAAGAAAATTTGACCATCAGTAATAGAAATTACGTTAGTTGGGATATATGCAGATACATCACCTGCTTGTGTTTCGATAATTGGTAATGCTGTTAATGATCCGCCACCTTTTACAATTGGTTTAAGGTTTTCTGGTAAATCATTCATTTCTTTAGCAATAGCATCATCGTTAATTACTTTTGCCGAACGCTCTAATAAACGAGAGTGTAAGTAAAATACATCACCTGGGTACGCCTCACGTCCTGGTGGGCGACGTAATAATAATGATACCTCACGGTAAGCTACCGCTTGCTTAGATAAATCATCGTAAATAATTAAAGCTGGACGACCAGTATCTCTAAAATACTCGCCAATAGCTGCTCCTGCCATTGGTGCATAAACTTGCATTGGTGCAGGATCTGATGCGTTAGCTGCAACAATTGTTGTATATGCTAAAGCGCCTTTTTCTTCCAATACTTTGGCAATATTTGCAACTGTAGACGCCTTTTGACCTACAGCAACATAAATACAATATACAGGCTCACCTGCATCGTAAAATTCTTTTTGATTTAATATCGTATCGATACAAACAGTTGTTTTACCTGTTTGACGGTCACCAATAACCAACTCACGTTGACCTCGACCTACAGGAATCATAGCATCTATAGATTTAATACCTGTTTGTAATGGCTCGGTAACAGGCTCACGATAAATAACACCTGGCGCTTTACGCTCTAGTGGCATATCATAAGTTTGACCAGCAATTGCACCTTTACCATCTATAGGGTTACCAAGTGTATCTACAACACGTCCTACAATACCTTCACCTACATTTATAGATGCGATACGAGAGGTACGTTTTACGGTAGACCCTTCTTTAATCCCTTTAGAGTGTCCTAATAATACAATACCAACATTATCTTCCTCAAGGTTAAGTACAATACCTTCTAGTCCGCCTTCAAACTCAACTAACTCACCGTATTGTGTGTTACCAAGTCCGTAAGCACGTACAATACCGTCACCTACAGTTAATACTGTTCCAACTTCATCCAGTGAAGCACTAGCTTCAAATCCTTCTAATTGTTGTTTTAATATTGCTGATATTTCAGCTGGTTTTACTTCTGCCATCTTATTTTAGATATTAGATGCTAATAACAAATATTAGCGTATTTTAATTTAATGTAAATTCTCGTTTTAAATTGTTTAGTTTACTAGCTACGCTTGCATCATATTGCTTGTCGCCAACGCGTAAAATAAACCCTCCTAAAATGGTTTCATCAACCACACTTTTTAGTGCTACTGTTTTTGATGACAACTCTTTTAGTTTAGCTAACACTTTAGATTTTAAATCGTCTGTTAAAGGCACTGCTGTAGTTACAATGGCAGCTTCTTTACCTTCTAATTCATCAAATAATGTTGTGTATTTTGCAGCAACATGATTTAAAATATCTAATCGTTTATTAACTTTTAACAGTTCAATTAATTTAATGCTATTGGCATTTAATTTAGGAAAAACTGCTAGTAAAGCCTTTTGTTTATCGTCCGATTTTATAACAGCGCTATTAAGCATCATTGCTAAATCGCTACTTTGAGCTATGCTTTCTGCCATTAACTCCATATCGTCATTAACAACTTTAGCCTCATTTTTATCTGAAGCTAAACTTAATATTGCTTTTGCATAACGTATTGCTGCTCTACTCATAATTACTAAATGTAAAGTTAATCTTTAAATATTAGTTTAATGTTGCTTCACCAATCATAGACTCAACAAGTTTAACTTGCTTGTCTTTATTAGATAACTCATCTTTAACCACTTTTTCGGCGATACTTATAGATAAATTAGCCACTTGGTTTTTAAGTTCCGCTACTGCGGCTTTCTTTTCTGACTGAATAGAAGCTTGTGCCTGAACAATAATTTTGTTAGCCTCAGTTTTTGCTTCTTCTTTAGCATCTTCAATCATTTTATTTTTAAGCTCACGTGCTTCTTTTAATAAGTTTTCACGTTCTGCTCTTGCTTCTTTTAAAAGATTAGCATTATCAGCCTGTAGGTTTTCTAATTCTTTTCTTGCGCTTTCAGCGGAATCAATAGCCGTTTTAATGCCTTCTTCTCTATCGTTTAAAGCATTTAAAATTGGTTTCCACGCAAATTTGCGCATTAAAAATATTAAAATTGATAATATTACTATTTGCATTGCAAATAGACCTGGCGAAAAATCGTTTAATAAAGTTTCCATAAAATAAAACTTTTACCTTTTTTGTTTATGTTTAATTTTTAAAAAACAGCTTCTGTAACCAACCGTTACAGAATACTGTTTTTTTTCTGTTTTTAGGAATTACTTCCCTAGAATTAATGCACCGAATGCTAAACCTTCTAATAAGGCTCCGATGATGATCATCGCTGTTTGGATCTTACTAGCTGCTTCTGGTTGACGAGCAATACCTTCCATTGCTTTTCCACCAATTTGACCTAGTCCGATTCCTCCGCCGATTACGATTAATCCTGCTCCAATTAAATTGTACATACTATTTGATTTTTATATAATTAATTAAACA
Organism: uncultured Flavobacteriaceae bacterium; assembly: GCA_937924845.1. Taxonomy (GTDB): domain Bacteria; phylum Bacteroidota; class Bacteroidia; order Flavobacteriales; family Flavobacteriaceae; genus CALDUQ01. Next base: position 121 of record CALDUQ010000027.1, on the reverse strand, counting down.
AATCCTAAATTAATGATCATGTGCATGATCGTGTTCTTCTACCGCCATTCCAATAAAAAGGGCAGATAGCATCGTAAAAATAAACGCTTGTAAAAAAGCTACTAAAACTTCTATAACCATT
>CALDUQ010000026.1 GCA_937924845.1 uncultured Flavobacteriaceae bacterium | reverse complement strand
GTATATGTTTAGTCCTAAAGTATTGGATAGAGCAAATGTAATTGAGTTTAGGATAAATGAATCTGAAATGGATGATTACTTAACCGAATCTAAGGAAGTGTTCGACCTAAATGGTGAAGGCAAAAGTATGGGAGAGAGTTTTGTATCGATTGCTACTAACAAAACCAAAACGAGTTCGAAAAACTTAAAAACTGCTTTACATAACTTTTTTAAAACATTACAACAAGTTGGTGCCGAGTTTGGGTATAGAACGGCATCGGAAATACAAACTTTAATCGGTCAGATTGATGTTATAAATACAGATTACACTTCAAAAGAAAACGAAAAAATAGACATTGCCATAATGCAAAAACTATTGCCCAAATTGCATGGTTCGAGAAGTAAGCTCGTTGATGTATTAAGCGTATTGGCTTCTTTATGCTATGCAGAAAATAATAAGCCTGAAATAAAGGATATTTTCAACCCAAAAGTTATAGAATCTTATGGCGAACATGTGATTTACCCTATTTCTTTAGAAAAAATCACACGTATGTATCACAACGTAGTTTCAAATGGTTTTACAAGTTATGCAGAAGCCTAATTACCCATGAAAGAAGCTATTCAAGAAAAAACAATACAACTCAATGATGAATTGTTTATTACAATTTATCCGATAGGTGAGTATGCTAAAATCTTTGAAATAGACCTTGAAGAAGCAGTCGCTTATGGAGAAGCCCCCATTCAGATTTTAGAATCAAAACGCTACGAATACGAACTATCGGAAAGCACTTATCAGTTAGCCCAAACAAAAGAATGTACACCTTCCAGAAGCAAAAAGAATAGTAGAGGCATTATTGCACCAGGAAATTATGTGGGTACATTGAATTTAGAAGTAGTTTCGGATACCGAAACTTTGGCATTGCAACTAGAGGTATTGGCAACTAAATTCGATAGCAATAACGATTTTGATAAAAGTTATAGAGAAAGCTATCGAAGTATGATAGAAGATATAACGGAAAAATGTACAGAATTGTTAATGCAGGCAAACTCTCCTGTAAATCAATATTTTGAACCCGATTTCACTAAAGAAAACCAAACCATATATCAAAAGTTTAGTTTTGTAAAATCAATCCTCAATGACACAGCGTTTAAAGAAGCTATACTAAAAATTATATCCTCTCCCAAAACCAATTGGATAAATCGTGAAGAGCTTGTAGATGTAAGAAGTATCCAACGTTTTTCAAATAAGAATGTAAAAGAATTGCTAAAAGGCAATAATCGAATGCCATTACCAGAAAATCATCCTTTGTTTGTAAAGGATAAACTAGAAAGCATTCCTACTAAAATAAACAGTTATCGTCAAGAACCGTCTGTCGACAATCCAGAAAATAGGTTTATCAAACATTCGTTAAAAATGTATTTACAGTTTTGCGAAAATTGTGTTGCTGTTTTTGAAGACAACTCAAAAGATAAAAAAGAAGCCTTGCAGTTGGTTAATACGTTAGAAGGCTTTTTAAATCATTCATTTTTTAAATCAATTTCACGGCCAACCAGCTTAAAATTAAACTCGCCAAGTTTACAACGAAAAAGTGGTTATAGAGAATTGTTAAAAAATTGGTTGATGTTTGATTTAGCATCAAAACTCACTTGGGCAGGCGGCGAAGATGTGTATCATGCAGGGAAAAGAGATATAGCGACTTTATATGAATATTGGTTGTTTTTTGTTTTATATGATTTATTGAAGCAGAAATTTAATCTAACGAATTTAGAACACGAAGACAAGCCTTATGATCATTTATTTGAAAAAACAAAAAATGGTTTAAATCTAATTATCAAATCCGGTAAGCATACGGCATTAAAAGGTAATGCAGTTATTAAAAATAGGCCATTAGCTATTCAGTTTTCGTTTAATAGGACTTTTTCAGGTAAAAAAGATAGTTTTCCAGATCCAGGAAGTTGGACAACAGCTATGCGTCCAGATTACACACTATCCGTTTGGCCAAGTAAATTAGACCAAGCTAAAGCCGAAGAGGAAGAACAAATAGTGCATATTCATTTCGATGCCAAATATAAGGTGAGTCACTTTAAAGTAAAATCGAACGAAAAAGATAAAATAATATCTAAAGAAGATGAAGAAAATGAGTTAAATAAAATAAAAAAAGAAGAGCGTTCTGGAGTGTTTAAAAATGCTGATTTATTAAAAATGCACGCATACAAAGATGCAATTAGAAGAACAGGCGGCGCTTACATTTTGTATCCTGGTAACACGGAAAAGCGCTTTAAAGGTTTTCATGAATTAATCCCTGGCTTAGGTGCGTTTTCTCTAAATCCCAATAATGAGGAAAATGATAAACTCCAATTATCTCATTTTATTGATGAAGTGTTAGATAATTTAGTAAATCGAGCCTCTCAACGAGAAAATATTGCAACCAAAACGTATCAAATCACAAAAGATGGTGTATCGGATCAACTGCACGAATCTATCCCTGAATATATTAATGGGAAAAAATTAATCCCTGATGAAACTTATGTTTTAGTAGGTTTTTATAACACAAAAGAACAATATGATTGGATACAAAAAGGGAAATATAACTTCAGAATGGGTTCGGGCAATGGCTCGCTAATATTGGATAAAGAAACTGTTTCGGCAAGCTATTTATTATTGCACACGCATGGAGATAAGTCAAGTGGCGATATTTGGAAAATAACAAGTAAAGGACCTAGAGTGTATTCTAAATCAAATTTAATTAAGAAAGGTTATCCTAATCCTAGTCAAGATTATTATCTAGTTATCGATATAGAAGCCATTGACAAGACTGAATTTAATCATTCTAAATGGAATTTTAAAGGTCTTAAAAACTATAATCATGGACGTGCATCTGCTAAACCATATACCGCTACACTTACCGAATTAATGAGTAAAAACTCTGATAAACCACTCTAGTTTTGCAAATATTTCTCTAACTCCTTTTTCATTTGCTGCTGAAGTGTTTTGGCTTTAATGGCTGCAGCTTCTGCAAAATCTTGTTTATCTGAAGCATAAATAATACCCCGCGATGAATTGATTAGCATGCCTACGGAATTAGTCATACCGTGTTTGCATACCGCTTCTAAACTTCCGCCTTGAGCGCCAACACCTGGAACTAATAAAAAACGATCTGGTATGATTGCTCTAATTTCAGACAGATATTCTGCTTTGGTAGCACCAACAACATACATTAATTGTTGTGCATTAACCCAAGAGGTTGAGGTTTTTAAAACTTGTTTGTAAAAGGCATCGCCATTGACCTGTTGCGTTTGAAAATCAAAGGCACCAGCATTTGAGGTTAATGCCAGCAAAATAGTATGCTTGTTTTTAAATGCTAAAAATGGCTCGACAGAATCTTTCCCCATGTATGGGGCAACGGTAACGCTATCAAAGTTTAAATCTTCAAAAAAAGCTTTGGCATACATACTACTAGTGTTGCCTATGTCACCTCGTTTGGCATCGGCAATAGTAAAATGATTTGGGTGATTAACATTAAGGTAATCAATTGTTTTTTTTAAAGCTTGCCAACCTTTTAAACCGTAAGCTTCATAAAATGCCGTATTAGGTTTATAGGCAACGCATAAATGGTGCGTAGCATCTATAATGGCTTTATTAAACTCAAAAATAGGATCTTCAGTTTTTAAAAGATGTTTTGGTATTTTGGTTAAATCAACATCTAAGCCAATGCATAAAAACGATTGCTTTTTTTTAATTTCAGAAACTAACGTTTGTATGGTCATGGCTTTAATTATAATCTAAATGACATCATCATTAGCTTTTAACAATTCGGTGTTTTCGGCTAGCATTAATTCGTCTACAATTTTTTGAATATCACCGTTTATGATATTAGATAAATCATAAAGTGTTAAGCCAATACGGTGATCGGTAACCCGCCCTTGCGGGTAATTATAAGTTCTAATTTTTGCACTACGGTCACCCGATGATACCATACTTTTACGTTTTTCAGAGTCGGCTGCTTGTTTTTTAGCCAGCTCTAAATCGTATAAACGTGAGCGTAAAACTTTTAATGCTTTTTCTAAATTTTTATGTGATGATTTTTGATCTTGACAGCTTACAATCATACCTGTTGGCTCATGGTGTAATTTTATAGCAGAATAGGTTGTGTTAACCGATTGCCCACCAGGCCCAGTAGATGTGGTACGCTCAATACGTACTTCGCTCATATCTAGCTCAACATCAAACTCTTCTGCCTCTGGCAATACCATAACTGTTGCGGCACTTGTATGTACTCGTCCTTGAGTTTCGGTTTGTGGTACACGTTGTACACGATGCACACCTGCTTCAAACTTCATGGTACCATAAACATCTTCGCCAGATACTTCAAAAATCATTTCTTTAAATCCGCCCGATGTCCCGTCGTTAAAATCGACCACACTTACATTCCATCCTCTACCTTCACAATATTTGGTATACATGCGGTATAAATCGCCAGCAAAAATACTAGCTTCATCACCACCAGTACCTGCTCTAAGTTCAACCACAACATTTTTGGCGTCGTCGGGATCTTTAGGGATAAGCATAAAACGAATTTCTTCTTCGAGTTCTGCCAATTGAGGTTTAGCCTCATCTATTTCTAGTTTGGCCATTTCTACCATTTCGGCATCCGAGCCATCCGTAATAATTTCTTCCGCCTCGGCAATGTTATTGGTAAGTGTTTTATAAACTTCGCCTTTATCAACAATTTTTTTTAAGTCTTTATATTCTTTGTTGAGTTTAACGTAACGTTTTTGATCCATGATAATATCTGGTTGGATAATTAAATCGCTAACCTCATCAAAACGTTGTTTTATAATTTGAATTTTTTCTAACATCGGCTTCCTTGAATTGTGTTAGCAAAAGTACAATTTTTTATGTATTTGCTTGACGCGGATGTGAAGCATTTTGTAAATTATAAATGCATTGCTCACGTACCTGCCACAGCGTGCTAAAACTTAGTTTTAAATGGCTTTGTTCTAACCATTTTTTTAAGTGGCGTTTATGAAAATCTACTTTGTACTCAACGACATCTTTTGGTAAAATTTCTTTTGTTAAAACAATGTCGTTTTTAATTTTATTAATATTGGAGTTTGCCGAAGTAACATCAATAAACGTATTGTTGGTAGATAAAAAACAATGCGCCTCGGGGATATAATTCAAATTAAATTTATCTAAAGCATTACCGATTTTTGGCGTGTTAACAGCATTCATTTTATAAATGCATAGTATTAATTTTACGTTATTAATTTGGTTTAAATCGGCAACTGTTTTTAAAAATGCATGTTTGGAGCTGCAACTGCCTTTTTGTGCTTTAAAAACTAACGAAAAATCTGACCTATTGCGATGTCTTCCGTAAGACAATAACTTTACATGCTTTATAAGCTGAGAAAAAGTTGTAATATTTTTCTTAATTATACTTTGTGTTAATGTATCTTTAGATTGTAATTGG
>CALDUQ010000025.1 GCA_937924845.1 uncultured Flavobacteriaceae bacterium | reverse complement strand
AACGAGGTAATACCTCCTGCTATTGCAGCTCTCGACTCTGTTTGGATGTTGGCCTTATGAGTTAGACCAGGCTCTCTAAAATGCACTTGATCATCAATTGCGCCTGGTATCACAAAACTATTTTCGGCATCTATAATTTTAACGTCAGCCGATTTAGGGCTTATTGATGTTGCTATTTCGGCTATATATTCATCTTTAATCAAAATATCGCCTTTCATAATTTGCCCTTCGTTTACAATTTGGGCATTTTTAATAAGTGTTGTCATGGTTTATTGGGGTTAAATAAACTTTTAATTTTCATTGATAAAACTCCAAAAATAGCTTCGGATATAATACCATTGCTCAATTTAGATTCACCTTTTGTTCGGTCTGTAAATATTACAGGTATTTCTTTGATATTAAATCCCTGCAAATATGCTTTAAATTTCATTTCTATTTGAAAAGCATACCCTATAAATTTAATATCATTTAATTGTATATGCTCTAAAACTTCACGCTTATAACAAATAAAACCTGCAGTTGTATCATGTATTTTCATTCCGGTAATAAAACGCACATATTTTGATGCAAAATATGATAATAAAACCCTACTCATAGGCCAATTAACAACATTAACACCTTTTACATACCTTGAACCTATAACCATATCAACGTTAGTTTGTGTACAACAATTGTATAAGCGCGTTAAATCTAAAGGATTATGTGAAAAATCAGCATCCATTTCAAAAATATAATCATACTTTTTTTCTAAACACCATTTAAAGCCGTGGATATAAGCCGTACCAAGACCAGACTTTTCGGTACGTTTTTCTAAAAATAATTGCCCTAAAAACTCCTCTTGCAACGTTTCAACGGTTTTCCAGGTTAAATCGGGAGAACTATCGTCAACAACAAGGATATGAAATTTTTTTTCTAATGAAAAAACTGCACGTATAACATCCTCTATATTATCTATTTCATTAAAAGTAGGTATGATTACAACAGCGTCGGTCATTGGTCAATTTATTTGAGTAAAAGTAAGTGTTTTTTAAAGTATGAATATTACAAAAAAAATATATAGTTTAGCATTTATTATGTTACGTCAAATCATTTCTATAGAAATTTACACTTTAATAATTACATTTTGCTTAGTCATACTGGCTATAGCAAAACATAATAATACGAGTAGGTTTTATAGTTTTTTACTAATTTTAGGTAACACCAAATATTTTAAAGTATTTTATAGACAACAAAAGTATTTTGATAATTTTAATATCCTATTATATATTAACCTAATTTTATCAACATCGTTATTTATATATCTGGGGTTGCAGTTTTTTTTTACCAATTTAAATTTTGATTATTATTTAATTTTAAAAATAAGTGCGTCATTACTGTTTTATATAATTTCAAAAAAACTATTTGAATTATTTATTGCTGTTACGCTTAATTTAAAAGATTTAATTTATCAGTTTAGCTTTAAAAAATCAAGTTACACTAATTTTGTTGGCATATTATTGGTAGTAAGCAACATTTTTATTTGCTATTTAAAAATCAATAGTGCGTATATATTTTATACCACTTTTGCCTGTATTGCCCTAATAAACAGTATTGGTTTTATTAATTCGTTTAAAAAACAGCAAAAAATTATCAGCTCCAATTTGTTTTATTTTATTTTGTATATTTGCGCTCTTGAAATTACACCGTATGTAATTTTATTTAAGTTAATTAGCGGCTAATTAAACAAAACAGTAAGCACGTAATTTATGAAAGTTAAAACAATTTTGGTTTCTCAACCTGAACCTAAAGCAGAAAACTCACCTTACTTTGATTTAATTGATAACCAACGTGTAAAAATTGATTTTGTTCCGTTTATTCATGTAGAAGGCCTTAATTCTAAGGAAATTAGAGTCCAAAAAATAGACTTACACAATTACTCTGCTATTATACTTACAAGTAGAAATGCCGTTGATCATTACTTTAGAGTTGCCGAAGAAATGCGCTTTAAAGTACCCGACACAATGAAATATTTTTGTCAATCAGAAGCCGTAGCCTATTACCTTCAAAAATATGTAGTGTTTAGAAAACGTAAAATTTATGTTGGTAAACGCCTTTTTAAAGACTTAATTCCTCTTATAAAAAAATATAAAGACGAATCGTTTTTACTACCAAGTTCAGATAAACTAAAACCATCTGTACCTGCATTATTAGACGAATTAAAAATAAAATGGAAACAAGCAACATTTTATCGTACAGTAATTAGTGATCTTTCTGAATTAGAAAATGTGTTTTACGACATATTAGTATTTTTTAGCCCTTCGGGAATAGATTCATTATTTCATAATTTTCCAAACTACAAACAAAACGACACACGTATTGCTGTGTTTGGAGATACCACAGTAAAAGCTGCCGAAAATAAAGGTTTACGGGTTGATATTGCTGCGCCAAAACCCAAAACACCTTCAATGACAATGGCTTTAGAAAAATACATTAGAGAGGCAAATTCAAAAAAATAAACACTAACAACACAGTTAATAAACGCGTACATTTTAATTATTTTGCAATATACAGTCGCCTACAACAGTACAAATAACTTGGCTTAAGGCACATAAAAACTTACTTTTGTAAAATGCAATTTACCGACACCCACACGCATTTATATAGTGATGTTTTTGACAATGATAGAGCCCAAGTAATACAGCGTGCACTTGACGCCAACGTTACTCGATTTTTTATACCCGCAATTGACTCGTCGCATACTGAGGCCATGTTAAAACTTGAAGCCGATTACCCCAAACACATGCATTTAATGACTGGGGTACACCCAACAAGCATAAAAAATGACTACCTAACCGAGATCAAACATGTAGAAAACCTACTTACAAAAAGACGGTTTATTGCCATAGGAGAAATTGGGATTGATTTATATTGGGACAAATCAACACTTAAAATACAACAAGCCGCTTTTAAACACCAAATAAAATTAGCAAAACAGTATAAGCTACCTATTGTTATTCATTGTCGAGATGCATTTGATGAAGTTTTTGAAATTTTAGAAACCGAAAAATCTGATGACTTATTTGGTATTTTTCACTGTTTTACAGGAAATATTGAGCAAGCTAAACAAGCAATAAGCTACAATATGAAACTTGGTATTGGAGGTGTTGTTACCTTTAAAAACGGAAAAATAGATCAGTTTTTAAATCAAATTGATATTAAGCATATTGTTTTAGAAACTGATGCGCCTTATTTGTCACCAACACCACATCGTGGCAAACGTAATGAAAGTAGCTTTATTACACTAATTGCCGAGAAACTTTGTAGTATTTACAATATTGATTTAACAACCTTAGCCAATATCACTACCGCCAACTCTAAAACCGTATTTGGGATTTAATATGAAAACAAAAATTTTATTAATTTACACGGGCGGAACCATCGGCATGATTAAAGATCTTGACACTGGCGGACTTAGAGCTTTTGATTTTAACAACTTATTATTAAGAGTACCCGAATTAAAATTACTTGACTGTAATATTAACACCATTTCTTTTAAAAACCCTATTGACTCATCAAACATGAATCAAAATTATTGGGTTGATATTGCCCAAATAATTGAAACAAATTATAAAATTTATGATGGCTTTGTAATTCTACATGGTAGTGATACCATGAGTTACACCGCATCTGCATTAAGTTTTATGCTAGAAAACTTAAATAAACCAGTAATTTTTACAGGATCACAATTACCCGTTGGAGATTTAAGAACTGATGCTAAAGAAAATTTAATTACATCCATACAAATTGCGTCTTTAAAACGTAAAGGTGAGCCAGTGATTAAAGAAGTTGCACTATATTTTGAATACAAACTTTACAGAGCAAATCGTACAACCAAAATAAATGCAGAACATTTTGAAGCCTTTGCCTCACTAAATTACCCTACTTTGGTAGAATCGGGCGTACATTTAAAAGTTAATGATCAGCACTTACTAAAACCAAAAACTAACCTGCCGCTAAAAGTACACACGTCGCTAAATGCAAATGTTATAATTATTAAATTATTTCCTGGAATATGCGAATCGGTAATTAATGCCATGCTCAATATACCTAATTTACAAGGTGTTGTATTAGAAACCTTTGGATCGGGCAACACAACCACCTGCCAATGGTTTATTGACGCCTTAACAAAAACCATTCAAAAAGGTATACCTATCATTAACGTTACACAATGCTCGGGCGGTTATGTTATAATGGGTCAATATGAAACTAGCACAAAACTAAAATCTATTGGTTTAATTTCGGGAAAAAATATGACCACCGAAGCGGCTATAACTAAGCTTATGTATTTATTAAACAAAAATTTAAGCTTAAACGAACTCAAAGTTCATTTTGAAACCTCTTTACGTGGCGAAATTTAAACTACAGCACAGCGCTAACAAAACATCAATTTTATTGTAATAAACGCCATAGTGTTTATAGCTTTTCTGCGAAGCAGAACTATAAAAAATAGCTTAGCAGCTACTTTACAAGTGCATTGACTTTTTCATAAACTAAATGAGATTCCCAACCTCGATACAGTAAGTAATCTGCTAGTTTTTTACGTTTTTTATACACATTTGTTTCTTTTATGGTGGCTTCTTTTTTTTCTGCCAAAGCATTAAATGTATTTATGTAATTAGTTTCATCAAGTTCTTGCAAAGCAATTTTAATATTATAAAGTGTAATTTGTTTGCGCTTAAGCTCTATTGTAATTCTAACTCTACCCCATTTTTTTGCATTAAACTTACCTCGTGTATACGCCTTAGCATAGCGCTCTTCATTTAAAAAATTATGAGAAATTAAATGTACCAAAACAATATCAATTGCTTGAGGTATCATTCGCATTTCTTTAAGCTTATTAACCACTTCAAAATGGCATCGCTCTTGATAAACACAATACCGTTCTAACTTTCGTTTTGCGTCATCAATTGTATAAACCTTAGCGGGCAAATTCATAATTTAAAACTTATAACGTAAAGCTGCAATAATATTTAAGCCTGGTGCCGAAATACCTGATGAGTAGGTACGGTATAATTGATTGGTAATATTTTCGGCAGTTGCCGTTACACTTATCCGCTCATTAATTTGATATTGCGACCTTAAATTTAAGGTATACCATGAGGGTGAAAAAGGATTTCCGTTAGCATCTGTAGCAAACAAAAAATTAGAACTTACAATACTAGGCGAAATTTGATTAAAAGCTAATTGTGCACTATAATCTGCAAATGCATCAAGTTTTAATTTATTTTTATGCCAAATTAAGTGAGTGTTGCCAAAATCAGGCACAACATGCCTTACGGGTACGTTTACCCCATCAGCGTCTTCTTCTTCACCTCGAACTATATTATATTGAGACACTAATTTTAAATGTGGCGTAACATTTATTTTCAACCCAACTTCAAGGCCATAAATATAAGCTTGTGATGCATTTTGTATTGCCAAAACATCACTCAACTCATCATCAAAAACAACTTGACTATTACCATTAAGCTCAAACGGACGCCTAATTAAAGCATTATCTAAAAATGTGGCATAAACACCCATATCTAAAATCACAATATCACTACAATTAATTGCCACACCTAGCTCACCATTATAAGCATATTCGGGTTTTAAATTAGCGTTTGGCACAACTACTGAGCCTGGTTCAGAATCAAAAACTTTACCTATATCATCAATGTTTGGCGCCCTAAAAGCTGTAGAGGCATTTAGTTTCCAATGCATTATTTTATTAGGTGACCAACTTATCCCTGCCGAACCTGTTATAGCGCTATTGTTTGTTTGTTCGTTTTTAAAAAACGAATCAAAAAATGCATTATTCCCCGCTAGTTTAGCATTAATTAATATTTGATTATACCGCAATCCCGATTGAAAAGTTAACGTTTCGCTTGGCTTAAATTTATAACTAACGTAGGCTGCTAGTGATTGCCACGTTGAGCCATTAGGATAACGTGAAGAAATAGATTGAGTTAGTTTGGTAAAGATATCGGTTTGAAACGCCTTTGAACCTACTAAATTATAAACATATTCGGCACCATAAAAAAGCTTTGAAGGTTTTGTTATTGATTTTTCAAAATCAATATTAAATGACAACGCATCTACTTGTTCATGACGAGTACGTAGGTTAGAAGCACCAAAGTTTCTGTCATTTCTACTTTCTTTTGAGTTTTGATAGGCTAGCGTTGCTTTTATTTTGTCATATAAATTTGATGAGCTACTTAGTTTAGTTAGCTGTGCATTTGCCATAACCCATTGCTGAGGACCAAAAAACCATTGAGCCGAGCGCAACGTACCATCGTTATTTCGACGTGTTAATCTATCATAACGATTGTAATTTGATGTTGACGAATACTGCAATCCAAAATCAAAACTTAAACGCTCACTAGCTTTAAAATAAGCTTTTTGTGATAAATTGATTTGATTAAAGCCTGAACCAACTTGATTTTTTGGGTTATCATTTTCTACAACCGTATCAACTCCATCAATAATTCGCACAAAATCTGGTCGTAAAAAATCATTTGGGCCATTTTTACCTGCTACTAAATCATCAAAATCGGTATAACTTACACTGGTTAAAAACGCCCATTTTTTCAATCCAAAATTAACATCAAAATGTCCTGTATTTTCATTAGAAGCACTTGCATAACGCAAAGCAAAATTCCCTTGTATTTTAAAGCTATTAGACTGGGATAATTTAGGCTTTAAAGTGTAAAAATTTACTACACCACCAATAGCATCACTACCATATATAACAGACCCTGGCCCTAAAGTTACATCTGTACTCTTTATATTAAAGGGGTCTATCGAAATTACATTTTGAACATTACCACTCCTAAAAATAGCATTATTAAAACGTACACCATCAACAAATAGCGACACCCTATTAGTTGAAAACCCTCTTATTATTGGGCTACCACCACCAAGCTGGCTTTTTTGAACAAAAACCGGCCCGCTTGTAGCCAACAAGTCGGCACTGGTTTGCGGATTAGAAAATTTAATATTTTCACTAGAGAGCGAACGAATTTTTTGAGGTATATCACGTTTAAATTGCTTAAATTTTGATGCCGAAATCACAACTTCACCCAAACCCTGAGTATCTTCATGTAATAAAATAACAGATTTAAGCTTATTTTTTAAGCGTTTTTCTAGCCTATAAGATATATGTTTAAAAAAAAGAAGCGCATCACTTTTAAAATCATTCAAATTAGCTACACCATCTAGGTTAGTAGTACTAGTTTTATCCTTATTAAGTGTGTATATAACAACGCCGCTAACGGGTTCGTTAGTTTTAATATCCAAAATTTTAATTTGCTGCCCACTTAAACTTAGGGTAACGACACCAAATAAAAATACTAACAAATACCTCATAATTAACTATATACACTATTTAACACCTCGAGAGATTTTGGTGTTTTAAAACCCTCCAAATGTAATTTAAAATACACTAAAATCATATTTAAAAGTTTGTGCTTTTCATCCTTATCAAATACAAGTTTATTAACCTCATCAAAATTTGTACCTAAAAGGAGTTTTAAATTTTGTGATTGTTTTTCGCTTACGCAGAATTTATCAATACAATGGCGCTCAAAGCAACCTTCTTGAAGGTTAAAGTAAGGCTGCGTAATGTTTTTTTTATCTGGATAAAACCCTAAGTATTTAGACAGCTCTACTAAAAAAAGAAAGTGAAAATTTGATTGATGAGCTACATCATCAAACCACATTAAAGCAGTTTCAATATAATTATACAACCCTAGGTTTTCCTCTTCCTCAACAAGAATAGAGTTTAACAATTCTGACAAAAAAATAACCACAGTACTTTTGTGTATATTAGTATGTAAGCTTTTGTATGGTTTTAATAATTTTACCTCTTTAAAATAATGAAGTGAACGATTAGGCTTATATTCGGCTTCAACCTGCAATAAGGTTAAGGGCTGAAAGTATGCAACCTTTAACTTTCCTTTTTTTGATTTCAACACACCTTTAAGCATATAGCTTTTAACCCCTAACTTTTCAGTAAAACATTTTACTATAAGGTCACTATCTTTATACTTAATTTTAGAAAGCACAATTGCTTTTGTGGATATTAACATTGTAACACTGTTAAATATCATAAAAAAAGCTTTCAAATACTACTTTGAAAGCTTTTTTATTATGTTGAATTAAAATAACACTAAACAACACCTTGATCTAACATTGCGTCGGCTACTTTTACAAAACCAGCAATATTAGCACCTTTAACATAATTTATATAACCATCATCTTCAGTTCCATAAGCTACGCAAGAGGCGTGTATATCATCCATAATTGTTTTTAACTTTGCGTCTACTTCTTCTCTAGTCCAGTTTAAACGCAATGAATTTTGACTCATTTCTAAACCTGAAGTAGCTACACCACCTGCATTAGAGGCTTTACCAGGCGAAAATAACACTTTTGCCTTTTGAAACGCTTCAATTGCATCTGGGGTTGTTGGCATGTTAGCACCTTCTGAAATTGCAATTACATTATTTGCTATTAAAGTATTAGCTTCTTCAGCATTCAATTCGTTTTGGGTAGCACATGGTAATGCGATATCGCAATTTATTGCCCATGGGCGTTTACCTTCGTGGTATGTCGCTGACGGATATTGCTCAACATAAGCTTTAATACGCCCACGTTTTACATTTTTAAGATCCATTACAAATGCAAGTTTCTCTGCATCGATACCATCGGCATCATGAATAAATCCACCAGAATCTGACATTGTAACTACTTTAGCGCCAAGCTCGGTTGCCTTTTCACAAGCGTATTGAGCTACGTTACCTGATCCAGACACGACTACTGTTTTTCCTTCAAACGAATCGCCTTTAGTTTGTAGCATATTTTTAGCAAAATATACCGCTCCATAACCAGTAGCTTCTGGCCTAATTAAAGAACCACCATAAGTTATACCTTTACCAGTTAACACACCTGTAAATTCGTTTTTTATTCTTTTATATTGTCCAAATAGGTAACCTATTTCTCTTCCTCCTACACCAATGTCTCCTGCAGGAACATCTGTATTTGGGCCTATGTGACGACTTAACTCTGTCATAAATGACTGACAAAAACGCATAACCTCATTGTCTGACTTTCCTTTAGGATTAAAATCAGAACCTCCTTTACCACCACCCATTGGTAATGTTGTTAATGAGTTTTTAAACACTTGTTCAAACCCTAAAAATTTAAGAATACTTAAATTAACACTTGGATGAAAACGTAACCCACCCTTGTATGGCCCAATAGCCGAGTTAAACTCTACCCTAAACGCTCTGTTTACTTGAGTATTCCCGTTATCATCAATCCAAGGCACTCTAAAAATAATTGTGCGCTCTGGCTCAACCATTCGCTCTAAAAGCATTTTTCCTTGGTATTTTGGTGTTTTTTCAATGAAAGGAATAACCGTTTCGGCTACCTCATGTACAGATTGTAAAAACTCGGGTTCGTTGGCATTTTTACCTTTAACATAGTCTAAAAACGCGTTGATTTTATCTTCCATATGTGTTAAAATAAATTATTGTAATTGTCATTAATAAACACAAATATACATTATCAATTTAATAAAATTTAATGATTTTAAATTATTTATCAATTATGACATAAAAGGTTAATTTACCAAGTATATTATTGGCGCTAAAAACAATATCCACACATAAATTTCGGCAAACCACCTGTCTTTGATTTGCTCAACATAATTAGACATTATTAACGACAAAAAAATCAACAAAAACAGCAACTCCGAGCCTGTTTTCATTGGAGTAAATAGAGTTACAAAAACACTAGTCAAAAAAGCTAACAATAGTATAAGTCGAGTCCCCTTATTAACTTGCTTTTTTAAAATTATTGTTTTTATAAAATACACCAAAGCCCATACACCTAAAGTTAAAATCACTGTTAAACCAACAATTAAACCTATATTATTGTATGATGTAAACTCAAAGCTTATACCTGTATCAAAATTACTTTTGGCAAAAAAAAACATCATTAAAAATAATATTATAATTTAGTGTTAATAACGCTACTGTTGCTATACCAAATATAATAGTTAACCAATATTTTATTTGCCTAATATTATATATAGCTAACGCGAAAATAAGCACAACAAAAAATAAACAGTTCCAAAAATGAAATACAGTAGCAAAAGCAATCCATAAGCCTATATCAAATGTTTTTTTGTATAAATTAACATCCGATTTAAGGCTTAATATTCTTCTAAATGCTAATAAAATAAAAATTGCAGACACGGCTATATCTAATGATTGAAAGGAAAATGGACATAAACAAAGCAGTAGTGTGAAAAACAATATTTTAAAACTATTTATTTTTGTCAACGCATTTTTTTTAGAAATAAAATCCAACAAAAGCATTATAAAAACTAGCAGTACAAATAGTAAAGCGCTTTTAAAAACACTAACCCAACTAAAATTATTTGATAAACTATTAATTTGAAAGCCCACAAAAACTAATAACAAATATGTTATTGTCATAACATAATGTATCGGCTTAGTTGTTTTAAAAAAACTTGTAATCATTTAAAGAGTTTGTATATTTGCTGTATAAATATAAGATTAAAAATTATGAAAGATCTATTTTACGCTATACAAGATTTATTTGTTAATGTTTTATTTTTGCCATTAGATGCATTAAGAGCCTTAGAATTAAACAATTGGTGGGCTGCAAACTTTATGTCTTTCATTTTTATAATAATTGGCGCTGTTGCAATTACGTATTGGATGTTACAACTTAAAGCATACAATGATAATGGAGAAGAAGACAAAAGCATTAGCTCACATTCTTATTTATAAGTCAAACCCTATATCTTTTCGATAGTTCATCCCTTCAAACTGTATTTTTGATATAGATTGATATGACTTTTCTATGGCCTTTTGATACGATTTGCCATAAGATGTTATTGCTACTACTCGACCTCCCGAACTCACAATATTGTTGTTACTATCAAATTTAGCACCTGCATGAAATGGTATTGAATTTACAACATTATCTAATCCAGTTATAACCTTTTCTTTTTGATAAGATTCGGGGTATCCGCCAGATACTAACATAACTGTTGCTGCAGCTCTATCATCGACTTCTATAGTCATACCACCTAAAGTTTCTAAGCGCAACGAATTGAACAAAACTAGTAAATCAGTTTTTAATCGAGGTAAAACAACTTCGGTTTCAGGGTCGCCAAGCCTAACATTATATTCTATTACCTTTGGCTGATCGCCTACTTTAATAAGTCCTATAAACACAAAACCTTTATATGGCAATTTATCTTTTTTGAGCCCATTTATAGTTGGAATTACAATTTGCGTTTCAATTTTATTTAAAAAATCATTATCAACAAACGGAACCGGAGAAATAGCTCCCATACCTCCAGTATTTAAACCTGTATCGCCTTCGCCAATACGCTTATAATCCTTTGCCATTGGTAAGATTTTATAACTCTTCCCGTCGGTTAACACAAAGCAACTTAACTCAATACCATCCAAAAACTCTTCAATAACAACTTTTGTGCTAGCTTGACCAAACTTAGCATCGACTAGCATTGCTTTTAATTCAGCCTTAGCTTCGTTCAAATCATGTAAAATAAGCACCCCTTTACCAGCCGCCAAGCCATCTGCTTTTAGCACATACGGTGGCATTAACGTTTCCAAAAACAAATAACCCTCATCCAAATTATTCACATCAAAACTTTTATATTTTGCCGTTGGAATGTCATGTCGACTCATAAACTGCTTAGCAAATGCCTTACTACCTTCAAGCTTTGCCGCTGCTTTTTGGGGACCAATAACCGAGACGTGTTTTAAATCGTTATCCGATATAAAAAAATCATGAATTCCATTTACTAAAGGATCTTCAGGACCAACAATTACCATATTGATATCATTTGAAATTACTATGGTTTTTATCGCTTCAAAATCATTTACTTTAACCGCTATATTTGTAGCTATTTGAGCTGTTCCTGAATTACCTGGCGCGACAAAAATTTGATTACAAAGTGGGCTTTGGTCAATTTTCCAAGCTAAAGTATGTTCTCTTCCCCCAGATCCTATTATTAAAATATTCATAAGTAAATTTTTATTATGGCACGTTTATTTCATCCCAACACAAAGGTATAAAAAGTAATTCTTGTTTTGTATTATCGATAAAAATGTTAAGTCTAATAATTCGTATTAATTTTATTAAATTTGAAATAAATTTTTTTTAAATGGAAACGGTTTTACATTTCATTACACAACTACCTTGGTGGGCTTGGTTAATTATAGCTTTAATAAGTATTGCCATAAGAGATATATTACAGCCCAAACACACAATAAGTCATAATTTCCCAATACTTGGGCATTTTAGATATATTTTAGAACATATTGGCCCTGAATTACGACAGTATTTAGTTGCAAACAACAGAGAGGAACTTCCTTTTAATCGTATAGAGCGCGGTTGGATTTATGCATCAGCTAAAAAAGAAAACAACTATGAAGGTTTTGGTACTGATAGAGATATACATGCTTACCATCATGTATTTATAAATAATGCCATGATGCCTTATAAAATAAATGCGTCTCACCCCAACGCTATTGACCCTTATTTTTTACCCTGCGCAAAGGTTATTGGCGCTTTTAATAAACGTAAAAAACCTTATCGCCCAGCATCAGTTATCAATGTATCAGCAATGAGTTTTGGCTCATTATCGGCAAAAGCTATAGAGTCACTAAATAAAGGTGTAAAGATAGCAAATGCCTATCATAATACTGGCGAAGGTGGCTTATCGCCATATCACAGTAATGGCGGTGATGTTGTGTTTCATTTTGGGACGGGTTATTTTGGGGTAAGAAATGAAGATGGAACTTTTTCATTAGAAAAATTAATTAAACTCGTTGAAAACAATCCGTTTATAAAAGCTATCGAAATTAAACTTTCACAAGGTGCTAAGCCTGGAAAAGGTGGTGTTTTACCTGGATCAAAAATCACAGAAGAATTAGCGCAAATACGAGGTGTTGAAATTGGCAAAGATGTTCTTTCACCACCAAATCATTCTGCATTTTCAAATGTATCAGAACTCCTTGAACTTATTGAAACTATCGCTGATGCAACAGGGTTACCGGTGGGCATCAAAGCTGCTATAGGAAAATTAGACCAATGGGAAGAGCTTGCTGATATAATGACAAAAACAGGAAAAGGCCCTGATTTTATAACCGTTGATGGCGGTGAAGGCGGCACTGGGGCGGCTCCCCCAAGTTTTGCTGACCATGTGTCTTTACCTTGGGTGTACGGTTTTAGTAGTTTATACAAATTATTTCAGTCAAAAAAGCTAACCGAACGTATTGTTTTTATAGGTAGTGGTAAGTTAGGTTTTCCTGCCAAGGCCGCTATGGCATTTGCCATGGGTGTAGACTGTATTAATGTGGCTCGCGAAGCAATGATGAGTATTGGTTGCATACAAGCACAGGTATGCCATACTAATCGCTGTCCGGCGGGCATTGCAACACAAAACAAATGGCTGCAAAACGGAATTAATATCCCTTTAAAATCCGAACGATTAGCACAATACTTCAAAACATTTAAAAAAGAATTTATTGAGCTAACTCATGCTGCGGGCTATGAACATCCTGCTCAATTTACAATGCAAGATATCCAAATTAATGTTGACGATCATAATTTATCACGCAAAATAAATAACACCTATAACTACGAAAAAACACCTGTGCCCTTTAATGGTATGGAAAAATTAAAAAATTGCTTATTTTTAGGAGGAAAATAATGTTATTTCATTACTATAAAACTAATACTCAAACAGAGATAAAGCTACAATGCTAATAACAAAAAAAAACATAGTAACCCTATATATTTTAATATCATCCCTACTAAGCTACGGTGCTGCAGTAAATGATTCGATATATGTTACTAATTTATTAGCAAAAGCTAAAACATTTTACACAACACATCCCCAAAAAACAATTGATTTAGGCATTGAAGCAAAAACAATTGCTCTAAAAACAGGGTATTTCAAAGGCTATCTAAACGCGAATATTGTAATTGGAAATAGCTATTTTTATCGCAACCTTCATCAAGAATCTAAAAATTATTATTTAGAAAACATTGATTTTGAAGTATCAAAAAACAACCCTAAATACAATGAAGTAATTGGTATTACGCATACTTGCTTAGCGTTTTCTTATAGCTACCTTAATGATTACACATCAGCATTACATCACGGTTTTAAAGCATTAAATTATCTAAAAAACAATGCTGATCAAAGTATTAAAATTAATCAACGCATTGCTGTCATTTACACATCATTAAAACAATTTGAAAAAGCTTTAAACCATTACAACAAAGCAAAAAGTATTGCTGATTCTAACAAATCAAAACTTGAAAACCCCAACAGAGTTTTTACAGAATTATACATTTGCTTAGGGGATGCCTTAACCTCACAAAACAAATTAGACCTTGCTCTAAAACATTATAAAAAAGCTGGCGTATATGCAGAAAAACTAAATAACAATTACAACAAAATATGGCTAAACAACAGACTTGCTAATTATTATTTAAAAATTGAAAAACTTAAACTTGCCGAAAATCATGCTAAAAGCGCACTAAATTTGTGCGAATACACAGCTGCAGCTGGTCATAAAAACGAGGCGTTGACACTATTAGGAAACGTTTACTTTAATACAGGACGTATAAGTTTATCCAAAACTATTTTTCACAACATATTAGATTCTGCAACGAATAAGCAAAAAACATATTACAAAAAAAAGGCGTTAGCTTTTTTATCAAAAATCTATAATAAGGAAGGCAATCACAAAAAGGCTTTTAAATTTAAAAACCAACTTACTGAATTAAAAAATTTCGAATCAATTTTTAATTCAAAAAAAACATCTGGTTCATTAGCCATTTTAAATGAGCAAAATTATAAAAACACAGAATTAGCGTCACAAAAAAAAGTTATACTTAAACAACAAAATAAACTCAAAAAAAAGCAACAACAGGCATCAATTTTATATATAAGTTTATTTGTTTTAATTGTATTTAGCATTCAACTTTTAATTAGTATAAAAAATCACAAAACATTAAACTCAAAAAAACTAAACACCCTTTTGGTTGAAAAGAAAACCATAAAATTAAATGCAGTAATAGAAAGTGAAGAAAATGAACGAAAACGCTTGGCTCAAAACTTAAACTATGTCATCAATTCTAACATCAATAACTTAACCTTTAAGTTAGCAGCAATTACTGGAAAAAAATTATCACCAGCACTCAAAACAAAACTTAACGATATTGTTTTTCAACTTAAAAAAACCAGTAATGAAATACAAAACATCTCTAAAAATTTAGAAAACGACACTAATTTTGAATATGACTTAAAAGATTTGTTAAAAAAATATTGCGATAAAACGAATAGTTTTACTGATACTAAAATAATATTTAATAATTTTACATTAAACTTAAAAACAAATCAAGAACAAAAAGTTGAACTTTATAGAATAGTTCAAGAACTTTTAAAAAACATTATCACGCATGCTAAAGCCAGTACAGCAATAGTTAAACTAGCCAATACTAATACGCATATTTATTTATCCGTTAAAGATAATGGCATTGGCTTTAACACAAAAGCAATAACAAAAGGCATTGGAATGCAAAGCATACAAAACCGTCTAACAAAAATTAACGGTAACTTGAATGTAGAATCAAACAAAAAAGGAACCACTGTTTCAATAACAGTCAAACACAATTAACATACTCAACAAATGATAAATATTATAATTACTGATGACCACGTAATGGTAACAAAAGGGCTAAAATCAATGTTGGAGACCATTGATAATTTTAACATAATTAATATATTTCATACAGGTCAAGTTTTGTTGGATACATTAGAAACCACAAAACCTGACATACTTTTACTAGACATCAATTTACCCGACATTAGCGGATTAGATTTATGCAAAACTATTAACAAACAATATCCCGAAATTAAAATAATTGCACTTACAAACTATAATGAAATTAGCTTTGTAAAAAATATGATGCGAAACGGTGCTAAAGGGTACCTACTAAAAAACACCTCACAAGATGAATTAGTTAAAGCTATTCAAATAGTTTACAATGGTGAAAATTACTTACCATCAAGCATTAAAGATAAATTATTAGAAGATAGCTTTGGCGTAAAAAGTAACTCTTTCATACCTAAATTAACGCGACGCGAAAAAGAAGTATTAGAAAAAATTGCCGAAGAACTAACAAATCAAGAAATTGCAGATACACTTTTTATAAGTATAAAAACTGTAGAAAGCCATCGTAACAATTTACTTCAAAAATTTGAAGTACGTAACACAGCTGGGCTTATTAAAGAAGCTTACACCAAAGGCTTACTATAAAAATTTAACCCCAAACAAAGACTAAGATTTTATTATTACTTTTGTGCATTTAAAACTAAAACTTATGAATGCATATATATTCCCTGGTCAAGGCGCACAATTTACTGGAATGGGTCTTGATCTATACGAAAAATCTCCTATAGCACAAGAGCTTTTTGAAATCGCCAATAACATTTTAGGGTTTTCAATCACCGATATTATGTTTGAAGGCACTGCTGAAGCCCTTAAAGAAACAAAAGTTACACAGCCTGCTATATTTTTACACTCTGTAATTTTAGCTAAAACCTTAGAAGCCTCTTTTAATCCAGATATGGTTGCAGGACATTCTTTAGGCGAATTTTCGGCACTTGTAGCTAACAACACATTAAATTTTACCGATGCTTTAAAATTAGTGTCAAAACGTGCCTTAGCTATGCAAAAAGCGTGCGAACTTCAAAAAAGCACAATGGCAGCCGTATTAGGGCTTGATGATACAATTGTTGAAAATGTATGTGAAAACACTAAAGGCGTTGTTGTAGCCGCAAACTACAACTGTCCTGGGCAATTAGTGATTTCTGGAGAAGTCGAGGCTATTAACTTAGCATGTGAAACTCTTAAAAACGAAGGCGCTAGACGAGCATTAGTACTTCCTGTAGGTGGCGCTTTTCATTCACCATTAATGGAACCTGCTAGAGAAGAATTAGCTGCAGCAATAGAAGCAACTACATTTAACAAGCCAACTTGCCCAATCTATCAAAATGTTACTGCAACTGCAGTAAATGATGAAACTGAAATCAAAAAAAATCTTATATCACAGTTAACAGCGCCAGTACGTTGGACACAATCTGTAGAACAAATGGTTGCCGATGGCGCAACACATTTTACCGAATTTGGCCCAGGAAAAGTATTACAAGGACTGGTTAAAAAAATTCACCGTCAAGCGGAAACCACATCGGCTACCATATAAAACTTTTGATATGAAAAACACTCGGAATATTAACTTTATTCTTATTATAATTTTAAATATCATTTTAGATCAAGTATCTAAAATATACATCCGAAAAACTATTGACCCTACAGAAACAATTTCAGTATTAGGGTCATATTTTCAAATTTTAAATGTCGAAAATTCTGGTGCTTTCTTAGGCTTAGGCAGTGATTTAAGCGAACCTTTACGTATACTATTACTACTAGCCTTACCTGTTATTGTTTTAGCAGGCGTAATTTATTATGTGGTTAAAGACAAAAATCTTGACAAAACCTCTGTTATCGCCTTTGCAATGATAATTGGCGGTGGAATAGCAAATGTTTTTGATCGTTTTGCCTACGGATCGGTAACCGATTTTTTATTTATAAACCTTGGAGGTGTTTTTAAAACAGGCATTTTTAATGTTGCCGATATGTCTGTAACAGGAGGAATGATACTTTTATTGATTTCAAATTTTAAATCAAATAAAGTGTCAAAATAACAGCAAAATCGACATAAAACATAATGGACTTAAATGAGTATTTAAAATTAGTAATATCTGATTATACGCTGCGTACTATAACACTTGGCACTGCTATATTAGGCACAGTAACTGGTATGCTAGGTAGTTTTGCAGTACTCCGTAAACAAAGTTTATTAGGTGATGCCATATCCCATGCTGCCTTGCCTGGTATTGCTATTGCCTTTTTAATTACAGGTGTTAAGGACAGTAATGTTTTACTGTTAGGCGCCCTTATTAGTGGTTTAATTGGCACATTTTGGATTAGAAATATTATTACCAAAACTCACTTAAAATCAGATACTGCGCTTGGGCTAATTTTATCGTTATTTTTTGGTTTTGGTATGTTATTACTCACCTTCATTCAAAAGCAACCTAATGCAAACCAAGCCGGACTTGACAATTATTTATTTGGACAAGCTTCAACTTTGCTCGAAAGTGACGTATGGCTAATGACAATTGTTACAAGCATTTGCCTATTAATCATTTTAGTATTTTGGAAAGAGTTTAAAATACTATTATTTGATGCCGACTATACTAAAACACTAGGGTTTAATACAAAAATCATAGATATACTTATTACCAGTTTTATAGTAATTGCCATTGTACTAGGTCTTCAAAGTGTGGGCGTTATACTAATGAGTGCAATGCTTTTAGCTCCTGCTGCTGCGGCAAGGCAATGGACAAATAGCTTATCAAATATGGTCATACTATCAGCAATATTTGGTGCAACATCGGGCGTAATAGGTACTGCCGTTAGTGCTAGCCAAAACAACCTTTCAACCGGCCCTGTTATTGTTATAGTTGCCAGTATTTTTGTATTGTTTTCGTTTGTTTTTTCACCCAAACGTGGCCTTATTTTTAAACGTATTCGATTTATAAAAAATCGCAGAAATTTAAAACTACAAAAAACTTTAGCCTTTATGCATGATATTGCCAAAACACATAAAGACATCTCACATCCGCATACGGTAAAAATATTAAACAACTTTCAAGGCTACACACGCTCAAGCCTTAAAAAATTGGTTGACAAAAACTATGTGGTTTTACACAACAAAAACATGTGGAGCTTAACTGATGAAGGATTTCATACCGCAGCAAATTTATACAACCAATTAAAAAACAATAATGAATAGCGCTCAACTAGAAATACAATTAATAGCCGCATTGGTAGCTATTGCATGCGCTATCCCTGGTACGTTTTTGGTTTTACGCAAAATGGCCATGATAAGTGACGCCATAAGCCACTCAATATTACCTGGTATTGTTATTGGCTTTTTTATAACGCACAACTTAAACTCACCGCTATTAATTTTTTTAGCAGCTTTTACTGGCGTACTTACCGTATTTTTGGTTGAATACATTCAAAAAACTGGCCTTGTTAAAAAAGATACGGCAATTGGACTAGTGTTTCCAGCATTGTTTAGTATTGGCGTTATTATGATTGCTAAACATGCCAATGATGTGCATCTTGACGTAGATGCGGTTTTATTGGGCGAAATTGCTTTTGCACCTCTTGATCGCTTACACATAAGTGGTGTCGATGTGGGACCAAAAGCCTTATGGGTTATTGGATCGATCTTGATAACCACGCTGATATTGTTGTTTTTGTTTTTTAAAGAATTAAAAATCAGCACTTTTGACGCAGGGTTAACTGCCTCGTTAGGATTTTCTCCCGTAATACTACACTACGGTTTAATGACGGTATCATCTATAACAACCGTTGGTGCTTTTGATGCTGTAGGCGCAATACTAGTTGTAGCACTAATGATAGCGCCTGCTGCTGCTGCCTATTTAATTACATTAGACTTAAAAAAAATGTTAGTATTAGCCATAATAATTGGCATAGGTTCAGCAATTAGCGGCTATTGGCTAGCACATGCACTAGATGCTTCTATATCTGGTTCAATTACAACTATACTTGGGTTAGTATTTTTATTAGTTTACTTATTTGCACCTAAAAAAGGTGTAATTGCTGTATATTTTAGAGAAAAACAACAACGCATTGAAGTATCATTACTAACCTTTTTACTGCACTTAAATAACCATAATGAAATTGAAGAACGCCACGTCAATCACTTAAATGAGCATATCAATTGGCAAAAAATAAGAGCAAAAACCGTTTTAAATTTAGCTTTACAAAATAATATGATTACTATTGACAAGGATATTGTGTCGCTAACAAAAAAAGGTGTAAAATTTACCACACAAGCTATTGATTATATAATTACTAACGAGGATTCAAAAATTGAACATATGAAAGCTGATTTCTTTTTGTTTAGAGGTTAAAAATTTCTTAATAAAATGATTTACAATTAAACCTTATAATTTTTAATGAATCTAAAGGATATCATTAAAAATAAAAACTTATGAAACAGCATGTAATTGCGTTAATTTTATTCACAGGGTTTACAATATTAGCACAAAACCCAGAAAAATCTCAGCAACTAGAACCAAAAATTTCAAGTGACAACAATTATGTTTATATCAATTTAATGTTTAAAGAACCTAGGGCATTATCTGCTTTACTCCATACAGGATTTTATGTGTACTTTGACACCAAAGGCAAAAAAAAGAAAAACGTAAGTGTTAGATATCCATTAATTGAACAGCCAATTAAACGTATGGGTCCACCACCGCAAAAAGGATATAGAGTCAATCAGGAAAAACAACAAGAACAAAAAAGACAACACTTAAGTAAAATTTTAGAAGATTTACCTCGCGAAGCAGAATACAATTACTTTGATCTTAAAGAAACCTTTAACCTAGACTTAAACGCTCAAGATATCAGTATAAATTTTGATATAACAGAACACGGCGCCGTAGTATACAACTTAAAAATACCTAAAACCGCTATTACACTAAAAACTAATAATTTATCTAAACTTAGTGTTGGTATTGTTTCTGTAAAACCTATGAATAAAGACGGTAATCAAAGTGCACAGTTTAGTCTAGGAAACAGTGGCGGAAAAGGAAGAAGACAACAAGGTTCTAAGTTAGGAGGTGGTCAACGGGGTGGTAGTAGACAAAAGGCTCGTGACTCTAAAGGAAAATCTGATCAAGAAAGACCAAAACAATCAAAATCAATTGCAATTTGGGTGGATGCCAATTTAAACAGTTAATCACAATCATATCTTAACTCATAAAAAAAGATTGCTTTTTGAGCAATCTTTTTTTATGAAGTAGTGTATTAGTCAAAAAATAAATATTTATTTTTACAACTTAATTTAAGTTTACTTAAAAATTTTATAAAGCAAACTAAATGTCCGTAGCCATAGAAAATTTTATAAAAGCAATCTATAACAATAGTATAGAAGATAATGCTAATACAAAACCTAGTACCATTGCCAAGAAACTTGGAACAACTAGTGCGGCAGCTACCGATATGGCAAAAAAATTAGCTAGTAAAGACTTAATTAATTATCAAAAATACCAAAAGCTTACTTTAACAGATAAAGGCAAAAAAATGGCCTTGGAGGTGATTAGAAAACATCGCCTATGGGAGTCACTTTTATTTAAATTATTTGATATGTCGCTGCATGAAATTCATCGCGAAGCTGAACTACTTGAACATGAAACCTCAGCATTTTTAGCAAATAAAATAAGTGCATTTTTAGGACATCCTAAATTTGACCCTCATGGAGAGCCTATACCAAATTCCGAAGGCAAAATAACAACCATTGACACGTCAATTACCTTAGCTTTGGCTAGTGAAAACACAAGTTATACTATTGCCAAACTAACGAGTGATGATAAAGATTTTTTTGACTTTTGTTTACTTAATAATTTAAAATACGGTAGTAATTTACAAGTCATCAAGCAGTTTACAACAAGTAAAATGACCCAAATTAGCATTAATAACAGTACACTTTTACTTCATGAAAATTTTACAAAACAAGTGTTTGTTAACCCAAAACTATAATTATGAAAAAAATTACATTACTAATTACAACCATTATTTTAATTGCCTGTAAAACGGAAGACAAACCAAAAAACGGAAAACTAAATGTAGTCACTACTACAACAATGATAACCGATATATTAAAAAATATTGGCGGCACGCATATTAATTTAGAAGGTTTAATGGGTAGTGGTGTTGATCCGCACCTTTACAAAGCCAGTGAGGGTGATGTTAGCAAACTATTTAATGCTGATGTTATTTTTTACAATGGCTTACATCTTGAAGGTAAATTAGTTGATGTTTTTCAAAAAATGGCACGCAATAACAAAACAACTCAAGTTGCACTTGCTGATGCACTTGATAGCAAACACCTTATTAGTTCGGAGTATTTTGCTTCAAATTACGACCCTCATGTTTGGTTTAATATACAATATTTCAAACAATTTGCAAATACTGTAACAAAAACGCTTACACAAACTGACCCTAAAAACAAGACGTATTATATAAGCAATAATACAGATTACCAAAAACAACTAGATTTACTCGAAACCGAAGTTTTAAAAAAAATAAACACCCTACCGCAAGACAAACGTGTACTTGTAACAGCACACGATGCCTTTAATTATTTTGGAGAAAACTATAATTTTGAAGTTGTTGGTTTACAAGGCTTATCAACTGCTACAGAAGCTGGTGTACAAGATGTTCAAAATTTAGCAACTTTTATCATTGAAAAAAACATTAAGGCAATTTTTATTGAAACATCAGTACCAAAACGTACAATTGAAGCCCTTAAAGCTGCTGTAAAATCAAAAGGTCACGACGTGATAATTGGCGGCACACTATATTCAGATGCTTTAGGAAATAAAGGGACTATTGAAGGCACTTATATAGGTATGTTTAAACACAATGTAAACACTATTGTAAACGCATTAAAATAGCATTATGGATAAAAAAATAGCTGTAAAAGTAGATGATTTAACCGTTGCCTATAATTACAAGCCTGTACTATGGGATATTGACCTCAAAATACCCGAAGGGGTACTTATGGCAATTGTAGGGCCTAATGGCGCAGGAAAGTCAACATTAATAAAGTCAATTTTAGGTATTTTAACACCAATTGCTGGCAGTATACGCATATATGACAAACCTTATACTAAACAACGTAAACTTGTGGCATACGTACCACAAAAAGGTAGTGTTGATTGGGATTTTCCTACTACAGCTCTAGACGTTGTGCTTATGGGTACCTACGGAAGTTTAGGGTGGATTAAACGTCCACGTCAAAAAGAAAAAAAAGCAGCCTTAGAAGCCTTAGAAAAAGTTGGCATGCTTGCCTTTAAAAACCGACAAATAAGTCAGTTATCTGGTGGGCAACAACAACGTATATTTTTAGCGCGCGCTCTAGTACAAAACGCTTCTATTTACTTTATGGACGAACCTTTTCAAGGTGTTGACGCAACCACCGAAATCGCCATAATAAATATTTTAAAAGAATTACGAAAAGCAGGTAAAACTGTTGTGGTGGTACATCACGATTTACAAACTGTACCCGAATATTTTGATTGGGTAACTTTTTTAAATGTTAAAAAAATTGCTACAGGCCCTGTTAAAGAAATATTTAATGATAACAACCTTACCAAAACATACGGTATTAATTACAAAGTAAGCATACAGGAATAAAAAATGCGCTATAGTTTTGTATTAAAACGATAGCGCATTTTTTTAGATGAATTATGTCTATTTACATCCAATTTGACCATGGAATTCTAGACAAACAAAATACTAAAGCTATAGTGTAAAATATAGCTGTCATTTTAAACTTTGCACCCGACACCAACTTTTTTTTATGCTTAGAATACCCAATAGTCACTAAAGCAGCAACTAATATCATCACAATTGGGTGGTCAATTTTAACACCTTTTAAGCCCATTGGTGGCACCAAAAGCAAAACTAACCCAATTAAAAACATCATATGTACTACGATAAGTGTAAATAAGTTAATTCTAAAATCTTTAGGCACATATTCCTTTTTTGTAATAAGCTTAAACAAACTGTTTACAGATGCTATAACCAGCATGGCTAGTACTAAATATGCCCAATATGAATGTAATTGATGTAATGCGTTGTACATAATAATATAAATTTTAAAAGTAAAACAAAGGTAGTAATTAATGTAAACAAAAATCCCGTTTCATGTTATGAAACGGGATTTTTAATTTATGATAAAATAAGATTAGTTAAATTTATAACGTAATCCTAATTGCATTCTCCATCTAGAATCGATAAAAGCAGGTTGATTTAACGAGTTTTCTATATTAGAAGGATCGTAAGAATATTGAGGAGTTCTTCCATCTGCTTCAAAACCTTCAAAATCAATTAAACTAACTCTTGAACCAGAATTTAAGCTATTCCCCCACTCTTTATTTAATAAATTAGTGAAATTAAAAATATCTGCTGTAAACTCAAGAGCATTTTTGTTAAAACGTATTTCGTGTGTAAACTTAAAATCTACAATGTGACTCCAATCATTACGATCGCCATTACGTTCTGCAAATCGTCCTCGCCTACTACTTAAATATTCATCACCTTCAATAAATGCATTTAACGCTGTCCATTGATCTGCTGCCGATAAATCAGATGTATCAATTAAATTAATTTCAGAAGCATTTTGAGGTACGTAAATTAAAGAAGTATTTCGACCTGTATCGTCTGCTATATTTCCAAAATCATTATATACATAACTAAATACATTACCTTCATTACCATTATAAAATAATCCTAACGTAGTTTTATTACTTTTATTCCATTTCAAATCTATAGATACTTGAGAAAGCACTCTGTGTCCTTGTGAAAAATCTGATCTTGATAAGTCTAAATTATTAGCACCTCTAACATTTTCAACATTTTCCCATTGTGAACTGTTTTGAGAAGATGTTGCGTCATTTAAAACATAAGAGTCCCCGTAAGAATAAGTAACTTGCGCTCTTATATCAATAAAATCATTGTAATAATTTTTTCCTAATGTTCCAGATATATTCCAAGAATGCCCTTGTGATGTATTTGATGCTAGATAGATTCCTGGGTAAGACCCATCAATTAATCTGTTATTAAATACAGGTCTACTTCCAGTTTCATTTGTATTATACTCCGGTCCAGCTAAGTTTAAATTTTCATATTGAATTCCTCTAATCGTCTCGTTTAATAATAAATCAGCTGAAAAATTAAAGTTTTTTGGTAATTTTTGATCAATTGCTAAATTAACTTTAAATAATTGAGGTAATTGAAAGTCACTTGAAAATAAATCAACAACTCCTCCTGTTGCTCCACTACCTGGAGCTGGGTTTGTAAATTGACTATTTACATCAGGATTAAATGCCACTGAACCGTCTCTAATATCTAAGCTTCCTGCTGTAAGCCCGTTATTATTGTATACACCTCCTGGCCAAACTGCTGGTATTCTTGAAACAAAAACACCTAAACCACCGCGAATAACAGTTTTTTTATTTCCTAGTATGTCCCAATTAAACCCTAAACGAGGTGAAACGTGAACAGTAGGAGCGATACCATTACCAACTTGAGCGCCTTTTAAATCTTTACCTGCGGCTAACAATAAAGGCACCGTATCAGTGTTAAAATTATCATTTGCTAGTCCATCTGAATAAAATGGTACGTCAAAACGTAAACCTCCAGTTATCTTTAAACGATCGGTAACGTCTACCTCATCTTGCACATAAAATCCTATTTGAGCAGAATCAAATTCAGCAGCGCCAAGTGATGAATCACCATTTCCTCCAAGTAATGAATAACCTAAACGATATCTATTAGCATTAACTCCTGTTAAAAAATCATTTAAACTACTAAATCTGTAATATCCAAAGTTTCGACCAAAAAATAAATTTTTAACACTTGTAAATTCATTGTGTGTTCCAATAGTTACCTTATGGCGCCCTGAATAAATCTCAAAATTATCTGTAAATGTTAAAACTGAAGTTTCTAATAAGTTTGCAGTCGAAAATGCTTCAGAGCCAAAAAATATTCGCCCTCCTCCATCTTGAATTTCAACATTAGGGAATGGATTACCAGCAAACCCTCTATCATCAACTACCTTTGTATAACCTATGACCAAATTATTTGAATATTTGCTACCAAAATTTGAGCTAAGTTCAAGAGAGGTTGTATTTGTCTTAGAATCTCTTATTACGGCTCCATTTTGAAATCTTATAGCTCCTGAATTTGAACTAGCTGGATCGTCAGCTAATGCACCAACGTAACTATGTTTTAAAGATAATTTATGATTATCGTTAATGTTCCAATCAATTTTAGCAATTAATTTATTACTCGTCAATGCATTATTTGCTTGTGTGTAACCTCTTGGATTGTAACCATAATTATCTATTAAAAAATTACTTAAGTTTGCTAAATCTGCTTCTGATGCATTTCCATTATAATTATTAAACAAAAAAGAAGTAGGAGCCTCATTATCTTGACGCTCATAATTTACAAAATAAAACAATTTATCTTTAATAATAGCTCCGCCTAAACGCGCTCCGTACGTTAAATTTCTAAATTCAGGCAATTTTTCACGAGTATCACCAGTTCCTAATAAATCTACTGGTGTCTTGCCAGCTAAACTTTCGTCACGATATAAACTATATACTGATCCGCTTAATTCATTTGTACCTGAACGTGTTACAGCATTAATACTACCTCCTGCAAAACCAGATTGCTTTACATCAAAAGGCGACACATTAATTTGAAAAGATTCAACAGCGTCTAAAGAAATTGGGCTAACTCCTGTACTACCTCCATTTGTCCCTGAGCTTGACAAGCCAAAAACATCATTATTAACAGCACCATCAAGATATATCGAGTTAAAACGATTATTTTGACCACTAATTGAAATAGCTCCATTAGAATTAACCTGAGCTTGAGGTGTTAATCTTGCAAAGTCAGCAATTGAACGACTTAATGTTGGTAGCGCATCAATTTGTTTTCTACCTACTTTTGTTGCCGCTCCATCTTTTTCAGGTGTAGCTGAACCAACAATAACAACTTCATCTAAAGCATTTGCAGATTCTTGTAAAGTAACACTAAGCCTTCTTGATTCACCTAGATTAAGATAAATATTACTTTCTTTAAATTCTTGATAACCTACATAAGTAATAGTTATCTGGTATGGCCCACCTACTCTCATGTTTGACATTCGGTAAAACCCATCAAAATCTGTAGAAGATCCATATTTCGTACCAGACGGCACGTGTATAGCAACTACATTAGCTCCTGGTAAAGGGCCGTTAGCATCGGTAACCTTCCCATTCATCGAAGAGGTTGTAACCCCTTGTGCAAAAATGTTTGACGACAATGCTATCAGCATTAGCGTAAATACTACTTTAGTAAAATTTTTCATTTGAAATTATTAGTTTTTTAAATAAAAATCAGTACAAAAGTAAGACATTATTTATTTGTTTTAATACACTAATGTTAAGAAATTGTTAACATAGGTTATAACACACAATACACTTATAATCAACACTATTTATTGCTTTTATAATGCGCAATTAAGTTTGTAGTTGATGGGTCATGCGTCACATTATTATTTGAAGTATCAAACTCAGCCAGGATTGTATTTGCCAATTGTTTGCCTAACTCCACGCCGTATTGATCAAAGCTAAAAACATTCCAAATTACACCTTGCACAAATATTTTATGCTCATACATTGCAACGAGTTTACCTAAACTTTGGGGGGTTAATTTTTTAATAAATATTGTATTTGTTGGCTTGTTACCTTCAAAAATTTTAAAATTTAATAGGGATTGTTGCTTTTTATCAGAAAAATTTGAGCTTTTAAACTCTTCTAAAACCTCAATAGTGGTTTTTCCGTTTAATAATGCTTCGGTTTGCGCAATAAAATTGGACATCAGTTTATCTTGATGCTCTTGATTACCATGAAGCGATTGTGTAAACCCTATAAAATCTGCAGGTATAAGCTTTGTACCTTGATGTATTAATTGAAAAAATGCGTGTTGAGAGTTAGTTCCAGGCTCACCCCAAACAATACTTCCTGTTTGATATTTAACAGAATTACCATTACGATCTATAGATTTTCCGTTACTTTCCATAGACGCTTGCTGTAGATAACTGGCAAATTGATTTAAATACTGAGAGTAAGCAATAACAGCTTCGCTTTCGGCATTAAAAAAATTGGTATACCAAATACCAATCAGCGCTAAAATTACTGGGATATTGTTATCAAAACTTTCATTTTTAAAATGCATATCCATTTTATAAGCGCCATCCAACAAACTTTCAAAATGGGCATAACCTACAGACAAACTAATAGACAATCCTACAGCACTCCAAAGTGAAAAACGACCACCTACCCAGTTCCACATCGGAAAAATCGCATCTTCGGAAATACCAAAGGCCTTAACTTTTTCAATATTTGTGGATACGGCTACAAAGTGCTTTGCAACAGCTTCGCTTGGCGCTGTTTGCAAAAACCAATTTCTAAGCGTATTCGCATTAGAAAGGGTTTCTTGGGTTGTAAACGTTTTTGAAACAATTACAAATAAAGTAGTTTCGGGATCTAATTTTTTTACAACTTCATTAACATGATCGCCATCAACATTACTAACAAAGTAAGTTGTTAAATGATTTTTATAATATTGTAAAGCATCAACTACCATAGCAGGCCCCAAATCTGAGCCTCCAATACCTATATTTACAATGGTAGTGATTGCTTTTCCGGTATAGCCTATTTTTTCGCCAGATACTACGGCATCGGTAAATGCTTTTATTTTAAGCTTAGTTTCGTGTATTTGAGGCACAATATTAAGCCCATCAACTAAAAGTTTGTTTGCATTTGGGTTTCTAAGTGCCGTATGTAGCACTGCCCTATCTTCGGTTTCATTAATTTTATCACCCGAAAAACAACTTGAAATGGCTTGCTTTAAATTAATTTGCTCAGCAAGGTCAAGTAAAAGACGTAATGTTTTTGTTGTAAGTCTATTTTTTGAAACGTCGACATAAAAATCTTCCCATTTAAACGACAAATCATTAGCTCTATTTTTATTTTTTTCAAAAAAACTAAGTATTTTTTCATCCTTAACTTCTTCAAAATGCTTTAAAAGCGCCTGCCATGCCGCAGTTCGAGTTGGGTTGACTTTAGGTAAGCTCATAAAATGATTTTAAGTTTTTGTTACAGTTTAGCTACAAGAGAATCAGTTTCTACCAAATTAATTAATGGCTCACTACCTTTAATTTTTATCGAATCTAATCGCTTTTTAATTGGCTTAATAAACTCTAAATATTGCGGTTTTAAGGTATCAATAATAGACTCGGCTGCTGGTAATTTTAAAGCAAATGGATCTACTTGCTTTCCGTTTTTCCAAAAACGATAACATACGTGATTGCCCGACGAGCTACCCGTATTACCTACATAACCAATAACATCGCCCTGTTTAACATATTGCCCAACCTTTACTGCGCGCTTTGACATGTGTAAATATTGCGTTTCGTAGGTGGCATTATGTCTAATTTTAACATATTTACCATTACCTTTTGTGTAAGCCGATTTGGTAATTGTGCCGTTGGAAGTTGCCATAATTGGCGTACCGTTAGCCGCAGCAAAATCGGTGCCACGATGTGGTTTTACCTTATAACCATAATGCGCTATACGTCGTTTTAAATTATATCTTGACGAAATTCGGCTAAATTGAACAGGTGCTTTTAAAAACGCTCGGCGTAAATTTTTAGCCGCTTCATTAAAGTATTCTTCTTTATTATTTACGCTATCAGTCATAAATGAAAATGCATAAAACGGCTTATTGCGATGTTCAAAAAAAGCAGCTTTGACGTTACTAACACCAGCGTACAAGGTATCATCTATATATTTATCTTCATAAATAACTTTAAAACGATCACCTTTTTGCAAGCGCCTAAAATCAATAGTCCAAGCAAAAATATTATCAGCCAACTTATAGGCCAAAACAACACTTATACCTTGCTTATCGAGTGTTTCAGAAATATT
This sequence comes from uncultured Flavobacteriaceae bacterium, assembly GCA_937924845.1. Taxonomy (GTDB): domain Bacteria; phylum Bacteroidota; class Bacteroidia; order Flavobacteriales; family Flavobacteriaceae; genus CALDUQ01. The sequence continues at coordinate 22,084 of CALDUQ010000025.1, read as the reverse complement.
ATTTTCAATAACTCCTGTCGCAACACGCTCTACATATGTAACAGGTTTTTTAGCATTATACGCATAAATTGAATCTTGTAAACTTACAACCGCATAGTTTTCTTTACTTTTTTGATAAATAAATTTAAGTGGTTTTTGAAGTGAATCCTTTGAGCAAAGCAATGCATAAGGCTTACCAACATTTATTTTTCGAATATCAAAACTATCTTTTGCCTTATTAGCAATGTTAAAAATTTGCGGATAGCCTATATTGTTTTTTTCTAGAATTTGGCCAAAGCTATCGCCTTTTTTTACCGTATCCCGCACAACAGTATAGTCATTTAAATTAAACCCAAATTCAATTTTCGGTTTAATTACTTTTTCAACTACATTTTTACTTTCAACAACTACTGCATTTTGTGTTTTATTACACGCAAACGTAATTGCAATAAGTAGCGCTGCTACTAAGCGTTTTCTCCCCATTCTTCTAATTCTTTTGTTGTCCATAATTCTGGAAAAAATATTCGTCTTTGATATTTAGGATGCATGTACTTAACCCATTCGCTACCACCAGTAGCTTCGGCTGTTTCTCCACCAATATTTAAGTAATGATTTGCGGTATTATAATGCGCCATAACCCATTTTATATTTACAGTATAATCATAATGACGCATGGCATCAATAAGTTTTTGGTTTTCTTTTACAGCTTTGGGCAAACTCTTAAAAATAGTCCATAAATTATGTGTATTATAAAATTTAGTAAATCTTATAAACTCATCTTTATACCTATTTTCAAAATCGGTAAGTGTGTAAGATTTTTTGCCCGTTTTATAATTTTTACCAGCCGCTTGCCAATATAAATGTTCAAAAGCATGCTCATAATCAGTGTTTCTATCAATTGTATCTCTAAACCTATTGTCGATTAGGTTAATTAACTCGGTAGATGCAAATTCAATTTTTCGATACTGTGCACTTTGAAATCCGCTTGCTGGTGTTAATGTTGCTCTAAACTTATTATATTGATCAACATCCATCCCGTCTTTCATGATGGTAAATGATGAGGTAAGCATGTCAAAATAACGGCTAATTCGCATCATTTTATCCGAAAAAAATACTGCACAAATATCTTTTTTATGAGCTACTTGATCTATTTCCCACAATATCATTTTAAACAACAGCTCGTTTACTTGATGATACATTATAAACACCATTTCGTCGGGCAAAACGGTACGCTGATTTTGTAAACTTAACAACGCATCGGTTTGCACATAATCCCAATAATTAATAGGCTTACTATGCAATAACCCTTCTAGATGCGTTTCAGCATCTTGGTCAAGTAACGCATATTTTTTTTGTATATCTTGTAGCAATGTAGCGTTGTTATTTTGATCTGACATATTTATTATTTAATCCAATTCTACTTTAAAAGGGTGTTTTAAGCCTTTAAACTCTATCAAATCGGCACGCATTGAACCAACAGCTAAGTTTGCTTTTAATCGCAGTGGCATTTTATTATCATCATGGCTTACCCAAAGTGTTAAACTTTCTTTTTCTTTAAACACACGACCTGCTAATACTGAGGGTCTAAATTTAAGACATTTGACCTTACCAAATTTTGTTTCTATAGTGTCATAGCCTAAAAATTTTAATTTAAAATTAAAGTTTTCGGCATCAAAAAACATTACAAAGCTTTTTTCTTCTCCAATTTTAATTGTTTTGGTGTCATAAGTGTTCCGAAGGTAATAAAAGGCAGAAATCATATCTTGAGCGTTTTCAAGAAATGTAACTTCGGTTTTTTTGTTATACTTTTTATTATTAATGTGTGCTTTTAAGCTGGCATGATCAAAATCAATTACGATATCTTTAGTATGTCCGCCTTCATTTATTTTTCTTATAAATTTATAAGGCTTATTTGTAATTTTATCAAAATAGCTTTCATACAAATCTTTAACAGGAAAAAACCAATTTACCATACCCGTAGTCCAACCATTACCTATAACATGATAAACCGATTTACCGTTTAGCATTTCGTCTTTAACTTCGAGCGTTGCTTCACCGGCCTTTAAAAAATTACTATAACTCATCTTAAACTTAAACCATTCGCCATCCTGAAAAGCCTTGTTTTGTTGTGCTGACATCATTTGAACGACGCATAAGATGATTAAAAAGATGTTTTTGTTTTTCATTGCTTTGCTGTTATAAAATTTATAGATACATGTTGTTATGAATCAAATTTTATTCCAAAAAAACAGCTTATAAAATAAGCTGTTTGATATACAAAGATATGTTTTTTTTGTTATTCCTGCGTACGCAGGAATCTATGCTAAATAAACTGTAATAGATTCGCTATTTTCGAAGTAATGACAGTACAGCAGTGAGTGAAAACTATATTTTATTGACACTTGACGATTAACACTAGTTTCATTCCTGCGTATGCAGGTCAATAAATCATAAACCAACGTTAGGCAAGCTCATTAAATTAAAAGGTTACAAAAGCAATCATATTAAATTGATCTAGGCTAGAGTTTTCAAAAAACTGATTCATATAGCCCGCTTCAATCCTCACATTTTTACTTAAATTATAGCCTAACCCACCATATACGCGATTGCGATCAAACACAGTAGTTTCGGAGTTTAAAAATATTTCATTGTAGGCCGATAGATAAAATTTTCGCTTATCAACTTCATTTTCATCCAATGCTTTTTTTCCTAAGGGCATTTTAAGGCTTAAAAAATATCTGAATCTAAATTTAAATTCGTCTTCAACAAAACGCTCTTCAAATCGGTAACGGTGTGTTATACCCACACCTAATACGCTTTGATTGGTTGTATATTGCTGAAAAATACGGTGTTCATTGACATCAATTGTTTCATCTGTATTCCTTAAATAATTTCTTGATAAAATATAACCGTATCCTAGTAAAACATTATTGTTGTTTTCGGTAAGATTATACCCAACACCTGTACGCAATAATAATTGCTCTAAATCGCCAATGGCATTATAATTTCTGTATTGTACCTCGTTATGTATATTCCAGCCTTTATTTAGCTTTTTATTACCAATGTAAATTAACCAGTTTCCAAAATCGCTGTCTTGCGCTTCTATTTTAGAAAAAGGCAATATTAACATTACTGCTAATATTGCCCCTATTAAATTTGTGCTTTTCATTTATCTTTTTGATTAATAAAAGTTTACTGCACCTGTTTTAATATCATACATACCACCAACAATATCAATTTCGCCATTATTTTTCATATCGGCAAGTACGCTGCTTTCGTCCATAATACGTTGTATTGATAGTTCAACATTTTTTTTAGCAACTTCGTTTACAAAATCAATATTACCCGAATTTCTTTGGCTTTGATCCGCAGGCTCGGCAACAGCGTTTACAGCTGGTTTAATTTTTTCTAGCATGCTTGTTAAATTTCCTAATTCAGCATTATCGCAAGCGCCTTTTACAGCACCACATGCTGTATGGCCTAACACAACAATAATTTTTGTTCCTGCAAGTTTGGAAGCAAACTCCATGCTACCAAGTATATCTTGATTTATAAAGTTACCTGCAATTCTAACACTAAAAACATCGCCAATACCTTGATCAAAAATAAGCTCGGCAGAAACGCGAGAGTCTATACAATGTAAAATTGTAGCAAATGGGTACTGCCCGGTGCTTGTAGCTTTAACTTGCTCGTTTAAATTTCTGTTAGCTTGTTTTGCTTCTTGAAATCTTAAATTTCCTTCTTTTAATAAATGTAATGCGCTTGCTGGCGTAATTTCGGCTTGTGTCTCTTTAGTAAGTGCTTTCATATTTTATAAATTTAAGTTTATGCTGTTGTTTTTTCTCTTAGTTTAAAAAATTCGATATAACTATCAGGGTTATCAATATCACCTCTTTCAGATATCAATTTAATATTTATGTTTCTGTTTTTTGCCTTAAATGCAAAATCTTCAAGAATTTCAATAATGTCATGATCTAAAAATCTAGTTTTTGTTACATCTAACTCTAAACTAGAGTTTTCAGGAAGATTGTCTAATTCATTTAAAATAGCACCTTTATTAAAAAATGTTACTTCTTCGGCAAGTGTCATCTTTATTTTCCCATCATTTGTAGCCTCACCTTCTTTATGTAAAAAGTGTGAGTTTTGATAACTCTTAAGTAAAATAACTACAATACCAACAGCAAGACCCAAACCTATACCTAATAATAAATCGCCAGTTATAACCATAGGCAAAACTGTTGCCATGAACGGTAGCCATTGCTTCCAACCTAAACTAAACATAGTTTTAAAAGTTGACGGTTTTGCTAATTTAAAACCAACAATAAACAATATAGCTGCCAAAACGGCTAACGGAATTTGATTAAGCAAAACAGGAATAAGTAATACCGAAATAATTAAAAAGAAACCATGTATTATAGCTGACATTTTAGAACGTCCACCCGATTGAATATTAGCAGAACTTCTTACAATTACTTGAGTAATCGGTAATCCTCCAATTAAACCTGAAACTAAGTTTCCTGCACCTTGAGCAAATAACTCTCTATTGGTTGGTGTTACATTTTTATGTGGATCTAATTTGTCTGTAGCTTCTACACACAATAAGGTTTCAAGTGAAGCTACAAGAGCCATAGTAAACGCTGTAATCCACACTTCCATAAGTCCTATTGCAGAAAAATTTGGGAATCGCATTTGCATTTTTATGTCGTCAAAACTACTTGGTACCTCAACTAGCTGATTGATTTCTAAAGCGCCGCCCTTGGTTAATTTATAAAACACAATTCCAAGAACAACAACTACCAGTGGCCCTTGTACTAACTGAAATATTTTTCCTTTTTCAGAAAGCACATTAGACCATAAAAGTAAGATTGCTATGGAAGCAACACCAATAAAAGTAGCCCCTAAACTTATATTTCCACTTAATAATGAATTAATATCATTTAATAAACCTGACAATAAATTATTCCATTCAACATTAAGAAAATCGATATCGCCTTTAATTCCTTTTTTCATACCAAAGAAAAAACCAATTTGCTTAAGTATAATAATAATACCGATACCTGTTAACATGCCTTTAATAACAGAAGACGGAAAAAAGTAACCAATAATCCCTAATCGTAAGGCACCAAATAAAAGCTGTATAACACCTGCTAAAACAACAGCAACTAAAAAGTTTTCATAACCTAAAGAAGTTATTGCGGTTAGTACTATAGCAGCCAAACCAGCTGCTGGTCCGCTTACTCCAATTTTAGATCCACTTAATGCACCTACTACAATACCACCAACGATACCTGCAATTAGTCCTGAAAATAGTGGCGCACCACTAGCTAATGCTATACCCAAACATAAGGGTAATGCAACAAAAAATACGACTATACTCGCTGGCAAGTCATTTTTTAAATATTTAAACATAATGAAAATTTTATCCTTAATACGTTTTTAATTAAGGATGTTAATAAATAATAGTAATAGTAATGCACGCAAATTATATTAAACGTACAATACAAACAAAACTTAAACTATTGTTTCGGGAGGTGGCGAATATATTTGCCTAAATACAGAACAATACATACAAATATGATCATCCATAAAAATCGTAGATTTTATTGATATCAAACAAAATTCGCGTAGATTTTCTTTTAAAAACTCAATTTTTTGTTCACTCTTCGACTCTTCATTACCACTTTCTTCTTCTTCCGAACCATCAAAATACACCATAACATCATCAGATTTATCATCCATCAAGGCTATTATAGTTGGCACTGTCAACGCAGACAACAGCAACAATGTAAATACAAAAGAGGTTATAAATTTAGTCAAAATTGAGATTTAATAGCGTAAATATAATAGTATTACTCTCAATATTTGTTAACGAATTGTTAAAATTTATTTGCAATAATCTTAAAACAAAAAAGCATCCCGATTCTGATAAATCAGAAAAGGAAAGCTTTCCATCGGTTCAACTACATAAACCTTGCCCTAATGGGCCAACACAACATTGTTTAAACCTAAAAAAGGTTTGTATTTTTAACACCGCAATCTAACGACGTTTAATTTAAGTTTTAAAACAACAAATTTATAACACTTATATTTCAAATCAAATTAAAGCACTATAAATATCTAAACACTATTTTGCACTGATAACTATAGGCAATTGTATAACTGAAGTAACTTTTTGCCCACGTTTAATTGCAGGAAGCAGTGTTGGCATATCACGTATTACATGATTTACCAAGCTATCAATAGCAGGCACTTGTTGCCTAAACAAAGGAGTAACTTTTAAACTATCTAAACTAACAGTTCCATTATTTGATATTAATAATGATGCAATTACTGTATCACTTACTACTTTTGTAACTCTAAGATTTTTACTAGACAAATACGTTGATATACGATTACTTAAGGTTGTACTAAAACACTGCTTTCGCTCACTTTTTAAATTAAGCTGAGCACAACTTTTAAAATTTGGATATTCATCAACCTCTGTCCAATTTAAAGCTTTTAATTCGCTGCTAACAATTTCTTGCGGTGACACTTTTTTGTAGTCGTATTTACTACAACTAACAACACCTAATATCAATAAAAAAGCAATACACTTCATCATAGTAATAATAAAACGTTAAATTAATTTAATTATCCCTATTAGCAAGCCCAAACTTGTTAAAATATGCATTTACATAATAAAAAAGTTGTTGCGCTTTACAATATAACCACAAGTTTATTAGTGGTTAGCTGGTAAAGCGCAACTGTATCGTTTTGTTTTTAGTACCTGCTTACGCAAGAACACCAAACACATTAACTACTACACTATTAACACATTATTCACGCTTACAAAACACAAATTTTTAGCATTATAGTTAATTAGATGTTTTTAAAAAGTTAGATTCTTTTATTTTTTTTCTATAAAAATTAACTAGTTCAACATATTGAGAGTTTGGAAATTTTTCTACAAAACCCTCGTAAACTTTAAGTTTAGCTGTGTCATCTTTATAATATCGGCTTTTTAAAAGCAGTAACCTATAGTGTATATAATCATTAGTTGGATCTTCATCAATAGCTATTTTTGTATAGTTTATAGCTTTATCATATTGCTTTTTTTGGCCATAAATTGAGGCTAACTGTAAATACTCGGCATGTAAGGGTTGGTCTAAAAAATTTAATGCCAACGTTATATATTTTTCAGCATTATCATAATCTTCTTTCCTATTAAAATATGAAGCTTCTTTTAAATATAATTGAGATTGAATAATTAAATTTGTAGTATTGTTGGGCTGCATTTTTAATGCCTTTAAACCATATTCAATCGCTTTTTTATTTTCATAAATTTGAGCGTAACAAAAGCTTAATTTTTCGTAATACGATTGTTTATTTTCGTTTAGAGCAATGAGTTTTTCAAACCATTTTGCTGCATTTTCATATTCTTCTTTCCAATAATAATTTTGTGCTTTTATACTAATTAGCGTTTTATTATTAGCATAATTTTTTAAGCCCAAGTTGGTATAATAATCTACTGTAGAATGTTGTCGTTTTACCAAGTGCCAACGTGCTAGTTTAGCAATAACTTTTTGATGTTTATTATCTAAAGCAAACGCTTTTTTAAACATTTTTTGAGCATTATCTAAAGTATCTTTTGTGGCTGCATAACACAACCCTTTATGGTAATAATAATTTGGATTTACAGAGTCAGTTTTGATTAAATTATCAAAAACAAGCGAAGCGTCTTCATATTTTTTTACTTTAAATAACAATTTACCATACTCTAGTTTATACAATAAATTATTAGGATTAGCTTCGATACTTTTTTGATAAAATACCAATGCTTCGTCATAATTTCCTATGGCAATATAAGCTTTAGCAATTTTACTAAATACAGCGCTTTGATTTGGTTGTTTTTTATAAGCCTCAATGGCTTTAGAGTAGTTACCCGTTGCAAACAAATGTTCTGCATTGGTTAAAGCCGAGAATTGTGCCTCGGCTTTAATGCAAATACTTAGTAATAAAATTAAAATGTATTTATTCACGTTTATTCTTTAATTTGAAATATAATTGGTAACGAATATGGTACGGTAACGGCTACGCCTTTATGTTTACCTGGTTGCATTTTTGGTAAGGTATTTATTACACGTTCTGCTTCTGTTTCTAACGCAGGGTGTGGTGCTCTAGAGCGTATACCTGTAATCATACCATTGGTATCAATTTTAAAAATTGTATTAATACGTTGCCTCCCCTTTAAACCTTCGTTATTAGCAATCTCTGTATTAAAATTATTAGCAATATGTTTTGCTATGGCATCGCTCATGCATTGCTTTTTGTTGGCACTATTTTCACAACCGGGGTAAACAGGAACATCGTCAATTACGGCGAAAGGGACTTCTGAGTCTTCGGTTAAATTTTCATATTCTAAAACTTTAGATTCTTTTATTTCTTTTAATTTCTTATTAATATTTGGATTGACTGCATCTAAAGATAATCGCATAAGTTTTTTAGAGTCTTCTTTAGAAACAACTCCTTTATTAGAATTAATTAAAGCTTGTAACTCTTCAATTTTCTGGGTTATCGAAGCTTCAGTGCTTACTTCCTCCACAACAACATCTTTTTCGCACGATGTATACACTAAAAGTCCAAACATAATTGGCAATACTAAGGCATACTTAATTTTTGATAATTGATTTGATTTTGTTTTACTTAACATAACGATTCGTTTTTTGATTAATGATTTATTGAAAAATGAATTTGTAAATGACACTGATGAGATGCCAAATACGGTTGATAATAAATTTTGATAATATTCAGTTTTTGAGGTTTGCTTAACCACTTGAGCATCGGCTATATACTCATGTAAAACTCGTAATCGCGATTGATACATATACACCAGCGGATTAAACCAGAATGTAATTTTAAACACTTCGAGTAGCATTAAATCTAAACTATGTTTTTGCTGCACATGTATTAGCTCATGCTTTAAAATATTTTCTTTTTCGTTTACAGGTATTTGTTCGCCCAAAAACACATAATGAAAAAATGAAAATGCCGCATTACTATTTAATAAACTAACAATAAGCACTTCGTTTTTCCAACGTTTTGGGTTTTTACTTGCTAGTCTTATCAGCTTACTTATTTTTAACACCAATACTAATGTTGCCAAAACACTACCTCCATAAATTACATATTGCCAATTAAACACAGTGCTTTCAAGCACATTTTCCGAAGGCATGCCTAACTCGCTATTACTTCCTATAAAAACAACTGGCATTTCGTTAATAATTGAATTAGGGACCACGTTTTTAAAAGCCTCTACTTGTATTAATGGCAAAACAACAGATAGTATAACGGTAATTAACAAATAAGCCCTATTCCAATTAAAAAAGGTGTGTGATTTTAAAAACAAATCATAAATTACTAAAAACAGTACTTGACACACTAACGTTTGAAGGATATAATGCCACATATTTAATCGTTTTTATTAATGTTTTTTAATACAGACTCCATGTCCTTTAAGTCTATGTTATTTTCTTTCATAAAGAACGAAACTAAGTGCTTAAATGAGCCTTGAAAATAGTTGTCAACCAATTTATTTATAGACTGCTTACTATAATCTTCTTTTTGAAGAATAGGAAAATACACATGACCTTTACCTTGCTTTTCATAACTCACAATACCTTTATTTTCAAGAATTCTTACAATTGTAGAAACGGTATTATAGGCTGGTTTAGGCTCAGGAAACTCGGCTATTATAGCCTTTACATTAGCCTTTTTTAGCACCCATAAAACTTGCATAATATCCTCTTCGGCTTTGGTAAGTATTTTCATTGTAATATTTTAGATATATTACAAATATAACTAAAAAATTAGTTTAAACTAAATTTTTAGTTATAAAATAGAATGGGTTTCTTGAATTATTTTTGTTACAGGGATTTAAATACTACTTACCACTACTTTTTAGCTCATTGGCTGAAAGTGCTATATTTTCAGTACGAGTTTTAAAAATTTTAATCCCCGTAAATAAGGCTTCTTTAAAAGATGAAATATCAGCTTTTCCCTTACCAGCTATTTCGTATGCCGTGCCATGATCGGGCGATACACGAACTTTATTTAACCCTGCTGTAAAATTAACACCTTGACCAAAAGATAACGTTTTAAAAGGTATTAAGCCTTGGTCGTGGTATGCCGCTATAACTGCATCAAAATTTTTGTAAGCATTAGATCCAAAAAAACTATCGGCAGCATATGGACCATAAACCAATACGCCATTGTCCTGCATAGTTTTAAGTGCTGGTCGTAAAACATCGTCATCCTCTGTACCAATAACACCATTATCGCCAGTATGAGGATTAATACCTAACACCGCTATTTTTGGTCGTCTAATACCAAAATCGGTAATTAAAGTTGAGTTTATGGTGTTAATTTTAGTATCAATTAGCGTTTTTGTAATATGTTGTGAGACGTCCTTTACCGGAACATGATCGGTTAACAAACCTACTTTTAAATTTTCGGTCACCATAAACATTAAGCTATCACCTTGTAACTCTTGGTTTAAATAATCGGTATGCCCAGGAAATTTAAATGCGTCCGATTGTATGTTATGCTTATTAATTGGTGCTGTAAGCAATACATCAATCTCATCTGCTTTTAAAGCTTTGGTTGCTGCTGTAAGTGATTTTATAGCATACTCCCCAATTTTAACATCTTCTTTACCAAAATTAATTTTAACAGGCTCTTGCCATACATTAAAAACATTAACTTTATTATGTACTACTTGTTTTAAGTCATTAATACTATGAAAAACAATACTACTTTTATAATATTTCTTAAAAAAAGACATTGTTTTTATAGAACAAAAAAGTATTGGTGTGCAAAAATCTAACATTCGATTATCTTCAAATGTTCTAATAATTATCTCGCTACCAATACCATTTAAATCACCTACCGAAATCCCTACTTTTATTTTTTCACCTTGACTCATTAAAAATACTGCTTTTGTTTGTAAATTTGAATAAGCGAAAATAACGAAATAAACCCAAATACTATGTTTACAGGAATTATTGAAAATTTAGGAACAATTACTGCACTAAAAACAGATTTAACCAACCTAAATATTACTGTTAAAAGCACGCTTACACCTCAGCTAAAAATAGACCAAAGTGTAGCACACAATGGGGTTTGCTTAACTGTAGTTGAAATCAACAACAATCAATATGTTGTTACTGCAATAAAAGAAACACTTGACAAAACTAATCTTAGCCAATTAAAAGTTAATGATATTATAAACCTTGAGCGTGCTATGAAACTTGGTGACCGCCTTGACGGCCATATTGTACAAGGCCATGTTGACCAAATAGGCACTTGCACTACTATTGAAAATGAAAACGGCAGTTGGATATTTACCTTTACATACGACCAAAATCTTGGCAATATTACTATCGAAAAAGGCTCGATAACCATTAATGGCGTTAGCCTTACGGTATTAAATTCAGGCAAAAACAGTTTTAGCGTAGCAATTATTCCTTACACATACGAACATACAGGATTTAAAGACTTTAAAGTAGGCACAAAGGTAAACTTAGAGTTTGATGTAATTGGCAAATATGTAGCAAGGTTAAATAAATTTGCTAATTAATTTTTTTACATCCCTTAGTTTGTTGTACACAACAAAAATAAGTGATAATTTAGGCTGTAACTACAACATTATAAATTTGTTTTCGTTAAATTTCTAAACGAAAACACTATTTTTTATTTCAACCAAAATCAAACATTATCACTAAATGAAATGCTTTTTAAGTATTATTAGCTTACTCCTACTGCAATATAGTTTTGCTTGCGAATGTATTGCAAAACCAAAAATTGATATATTAGATATAAATAACTCAGATATTGTTGCAACTGCAATATTATCGGATATTAAGTATGACGAAAACAAAACACACCTAACGTTTTTATTATCTAAAATTTACAAAGGACAAGCTTCTTCAAAATTCATTTTTTATAGTGTAGCTAAGGACAAGGAACATAATGCTGTTTTTCATCATATCAGCACCATATTTAAAGGTCAAAAATGGATTGTTTTTAGCTCAAATTCAACAATTAACGGAAAGGAAGTTTTACAACTTAGCGCATCCACAAATCATAAATATTGCATGTTAAGTAAGCCAACTACACAAAAAGACCCTTATTTATCTTATATAAATACCATTATAAAAACCGCTAACAATACTCATAACACCTTTTACCAAAACAAAACGCTTATAGCTAAAGGGCGCTTAAAAAACATGCAGCCTATTGGTGTTTGGAAATACTATAGCAATACTAGTTTAAACCATTATTGGGAAGGCAATTATACTAACGGAAAACGTGATGGCGTGTGGAAAGAAAACACTATTAATTTTAAAAACCAAAACGTTATTATTAATAAAGAAACCTATCAAAATGGAAATTTAAAAAACCGTACTAACTACAATTATGTTGGTGAAAAACAAAGCTATGATACGTTTGAAAAAACCACCAACACGCGTATTAAATATTATAAAACCAAAATTAGCGCTATACTTACGTATAATAAAATTGAAGATTGCACGACTATTGAAAAGTTTAAAAACGGAAAATCAATTAGTATTACTACACAAAACCAAAACCTATTTTAATTCCATTTACCTACAAAGACATTAAAAACCTGTAGCTGCCTCGGCACACCGCTCGCCATCCATTGCTGCCGAAATAATACCACCGGCATAACCTCCGCCCTCACCACAAGGAAACAAGTTGCTGATTTCGGGATGGGACAAACGTTCTGTTCGAGGAATATTTACTGGCGATGATGTTCTAGATTCTACACCAATAATATTTGCTTCTTTAGTATAATAGCCATTCATTTTTTGACCAAAGGCTTTAAAACCTTTTCGTAATGATGAGCCAATAAGTTTTGGGAATAATGAATGTAACGGCGCCGATTTTAAGCCTGGCTGATATGAGGTTGGGTTTAAACTGCTAGATAGTTTACCTTCAACAAAATCGGTTAATGTTTGGGCTGGTGCGGTTTGATTTCTTCCGCCTGCGGTAAACGCCAAACGTTCTAAATTTTTTTGATATTCTAACGCCTTTAAAGCTCCAAATTTTTCATAACTTTTTAAATCTCTTTCAACATTAATTTCGGTAACAATGCCTGAGTTTGCAAATGTATTATTCCGTTTTGATGGCGACATGCCGTTAACCACAACTTCGCCATTTGCAGTTGCTGCTGGCACAATAAAGCCGCCAGGACACATACAAAATGAATACACTCCCCGACCATTTACTTGTTGCACCAAACTGTAAGCGGCGGCAGGCAATAACTCATGCCTAGGTTCACCTTTACAGTGGTATTGTATGCCATCAATAACCTGCTGCGGATGCTCAACACGAACACCCATAGCAAATGATTTGGCCTTTAAGCCCACATTTTTATCATGTAATAAATAAAAAATATCTCTGGCCGAATGTCCTGTAGCCAAAATTACTTTATCTACAGCAAGTTCGCTGCCGTTTTTAAGTTGTAATGCTTTAATTTTATTAGCATCCAAAGTAAAATTGGTTACTCGGGTTTCAAAATGAACTTCACCACCGTATTTTAAAATGGTTTCTCTAACATTTTTTACCACTTTAGGCAATTTATTAGTACCTATATGCGGATGAGCATCAATTAAAATTTGTTCGGTTGCCCCATGAAATACTAGATTTTCAAAAATTCGACGCACATCACCACGCTTTAAACTACGTGTGTATAATTTGCCATCGCTATAAGTGCCTGCACCGCCTTCGCCAAAACAATAATTAGAGTCTTCATTAACAAAATGATCTTGATTAATGGCTTTTAAATCTCGACGACGATCTTGTACATTTTTACCTCGCTCTAAAACAATTGGTTTAAAACCAAGCTCAATACAACGCAAAGCCGCCCACATTCCTGCTGGCCCAAAACCAATAATATGTATGGGTTTGGCTTGCGACACATCCTGATAATTAAAAGTGTAATTTGAATTATTAGGCAAAGGTTCATCAATATAAACCTCAACTTTATAATTAAACATAATAGTAGGTTTACGCGCGTCTATTGATTTACGCAACACTTTTATACCCGATATCTTGGCGGGCTCTAACCCCAAATCATACGCTGCTTTGTTTAGCAATCCATCTGATTTTGCTTCTTGATGAAGATTAATACGTAATTGCAGCGATTTTACCATTTGAATAAAAATATTGAAGTCAAAAAAAACACAAATTTAAGTGCTTATAAAGACTACAAATTTAGTTAAAAAGTATAGACTTTTTATGGAGTTTAATTAAATTTGAAGAATGCCAAACACATAAGCACTTTGAATATCTATAAACACATCGATACAATTTTAAAACAGCCACACACCAATTGTCATGGCATTGCTATTGGTTTCTCCCGAAAGGGAACAAAAATCGAAGGCTTTAAATTTGGCAACGGCACTTTAAACATTAGCTTAATTGCTGGCAATCATGCTGATGAACCCATTGGCCCTTTATTGCTTAAAAAACTAGTGTCGTTTTTAAGTACTCTAGAAAAAAACCACGATTTATTAAGCAGGTATTCGTGGTATATTATACCGCATACCAATCCCGATGGCGAACAACACAACTTAAAATGGTATGATTATACAGATACTGAAACAAGCCTTTATCGATACTTTAAATATGCTTTGCGCGAATTACCAGGCGATGATATGGAGTTTGGCTACCCCATAAAAAATAAAATAGATTGTTTACGACCCGAAAATGAAGCTGTTTACAACTTTTGGAAAACCGCCAACTCACCTTTTAATTTACACGCTTCATTGCATGGCATGGGTAAAAGTTATGGCGCATGGTTTTTAATAGATCAACACTGGGCAGACAAAACGAGACAATTACAAGCTGATTGCAAATTACTAACGCACCAAATGGGTTATGATTTGTTTGATTTAGATAGAAATGGTGAAAAAGGTTTTTTTAGGATTGCCGAAGGCTTTTCAACACGTCCAGATTCCGAAGGCATGAGAAAACACTTTTTAGCATTAAACGACCAAAATATGGCTAATAAATTTCACCCCAGCTCGATGGAATCTATACGAAGCTTGGGCGGCGATTGTTTAACTTTAGTGACAGAAATGCCCTTGTTTATATTCCCAAAAAAAGAGCGTATACTCAACTGGCCAGACCCCTATTTAAAACAGTGGAGCTCACAATTTGCTAATTGGAAACGTGATATAATATCAGGAAAACTTACCGAAGCTAATTTACTTGCCGAAATGAAGGCTTTAAATGTAAAACCAATGCCTTGGGAAGCTCAATTACGCCTGCAGTGGCAATTTATCGCCTCGGGTATTAAAACCATTACTGAGGCCAATAACATTTAATTAATCAACAAATATTCTGGATGCTCGTTATTTAGTTTAACTCTTAAATTTGGCCCTACAACAGATACAGCAACATATACAATTAGGCAAACTAAAACCAACATTACAGCAAAAACTAAATTGGTTATAGGTGATAATGTTTTTTGCGCATTTATAGGTGTCATTACCATTTGAAGTATAAAATTTATTATATGAATAAACCCTCCTAAACTTAGTAACATTTGATCGAGTAACCACTTTTTACCTGTTTGTTTTTCTCTTATTTTTATCTGTTTACGTTCTTTGTACCAATTAATTGACAATACTGTAAGTGCAGTTAAAAAAGGTATAAGAGCAAAGTATTTACTGTTAAATGACTGAAATAACTCATAAACAAGCCAAACGGCAAACAAGGTTAAAATAATTTTTGGCAGCTTAAAATATGTTTTTATCTCCTTAAAAATGAGCTTATAGTATTTTTTATTTAATGCGCCTTGTTTTTGCTCAACCACATCCATAAAACCAAATATCCCGAATTTTTTAAAGGCTTTATCTCGAGCATCTTCAAATGAAATCTTGGGTTCAACCGCCCATATTTGCTCAATATCATTAGCTAAATGGTCTACCAACTCAGTTTGCAAATCGTAAAACTCAACATAATGTTGACGCGTAAATGTGTATAGCTGGGTGATGTGCTGTGGGGTGAGTTTCATTTAACTTAAACTTAATTTGGGGTTAATAAATGCTTGCATGGTTTTAATATAAGTCTCCAGCTCGGCTAGTTTACTGGCCTGCTCTTTGGTGCCTTGCTCGGTAAGTTTATAATATTTTCGTAGGCGATTATCTACTTTTGCCACTTCAACCTCCAAAAAACCATCGGCTTCTAATTTGTGTAATGCAGGGTATAATGCGCCTTCGGTGATTTTTAATTCGTTTTTGGTAATTTGCTTTACATGCTGCGTAATTTCATAACCATACATTTTATCATGCTCGTCAAGAAGCTTTAAAATGATAGTCATTAAACTGCCTTTATATAGTTTTGAGTTTGCCATAGATTGCAAATATACATAATTTTCTTATGCATAAAAAACTTATGTATATGTGAAATTATAATTGTTTTAGATTCCTGCTTACGCAGGAATGACAATAACGATTTAAAATTATAGTATGTAAATTTTATAAATTTTCACATAACGCACTGTCATTTCTTTGTAAAAACAACTCACTATATATAATGTTATTCGTTTTACATTTACAAACGACATGTTATGGCGTACTCGGTTTTTAGTTTTGCATCAAATAATTTATAACCAAATAATGCAAAATGAAAAATTATAACATTTATTATGTCGTTGAAACTATAATGCCTGTAGATAAAGGCCTAAAAAAGCAGAAGCCACAAAAGGAAACAAAAATTTTTGCTTTAGACTCGCCTTTAAAATTACGTATTAGAGCTTTTAATTATTTTAAACGTAAACGTGATGAATATCACGTTAAACGTCAAAAATTAAATTTATTTAACGAAAGATCAAAACAAACTTATCATACAGACCCATTTTTATGTCTTGCAGAAGAAACAGATGTATCAATTTACACAAAAGGGCAGCTGTTTAATTTAGAGGTAACCATATCATTTGTAATTGTTAAAAATGACATTTTTGAGCCTTCTAATGAGGAATTATTACCTATTGGTGCTATCGGTAATAATTTAAAAAAAGTAGAAGATTTATTAAAAATTAACTTACTTATAGAATATGAATATTATAGTCAAAATCACATTAGAATTGCATACGCTAAGCGGTTTAAAAACTTTGTAAAGCAAAAGCATTTATTTAATTATATGGTCAATAATTTTGATTATTATGCTAATGAAAATGAATTTATATACATAAAAACAATAAGAGATATAATAAAACACAAAAGACAAAACTATATAGAGACACCTCAATTTTACACAAGTGATAATACTCAAAATAAATATAAAAACAACACTAGTGTAGAGGATTATTTACGCATAAGTAAAATGAACAAAATCAATTTTAAACTTGAAAAGGTGAGTAAAGAAATATCTTCATTGCTAAATTATTACAATCTAGTTAATGAAGAAAAAATTGATGATTTAACTTTAGAAAATAGCGAGCAATTATTTGATAAAATTTCTGAATACAAGTACTTAATAACCAAAAAGCAAGAAAAAATACTGCAAAAAACAGCTGTTTTAATAAAAAAAAGCCCTTTTAATATTAAAGCGTCAATTAGGAAATGGTTATAAGTTCATTATGAAAAAAATTAAATATGTAATTACAGGAAGCCTTTATCGGAACAATCAGTTTTTAGAATTTGAAGACGTTTTTTTTGATAAAATATTTGAAGGAAAAACAAACCAAATGGCTAGAGAAAAAGCAATAAATTATTACGAAAGTATTCTTGAAGTTTTACTTAACTCAAAAGGATTGTTTTATGTTGGTGATTTACATGCCCAACAGCATTTAAAGGAGTTTTACGATTCCGAAATGTTTGCTATTGGCTTAAAGGCCATGAAAAAAGCAAGAAAAAATGATATGTCAAAATTTATATCTCTAGGCTTTTTTGAATCAGAAGATTTTGATAGTGATGATTTAAACAGGTTTAACGCTAAAGAAATACGTGTTTTTGGTAAAAACGTAAGTTGTTTTAAAAACGAAATAGCAAAAAATTTAGCGATTGAAAAATGTTATTTTACTA
The DNA here is from genome assembly GCA_937924845.1 of uncultured Flavobacteriaceae bacterium. Taxonomy (GTDB): domain Bacteria; phylum Bacteroidota; class Bacteroidia; order Flavobacteriales; family Flavobacteriaceae; genus CALDUQ01. The sequence goes on along the minus strand of CALDUQ010000025.1, from coordinate 4,013 downwards.
CAAAAAAAAACACGCCTTCAAAAACTAAAATATTAATTAACAAAGAAAAATAAAAACAAGGCATTCGCTCATATAATTACATTTATTAGTCGAGATGTTTTAAATACTAAAAAAATATGTGGTATTCAGAAATTATTAATAAAAAAGATGGCTTAGAATCAATTTTATGTTTGTTTAAAAATGAACGGGAATTTATTAATCATTATTTTTCTAGCGTTTTGTTTTTTGACACAAAAAGTGTCTCTATACAAGCAAATAAAATTAAAGAGAATATAAAAAATAACGAAAAAATCCCAGTTAGATTTTCAACAAAGGCAAAAGCGCATTTTTATTTTCATAAAAATAACAACTTAAATAAAAAACATAGTAAAAATTTTAAGAACAGAAAAGAGGCTAGGATATTTGCTGAGGCTAACGATTTATTTCACAATGAAAGTAACATAAAAGTTCTTACGGATAAAGATGGTAATTATTATGTGCGAAAAGAAATATTTAATTATACAGGTTATAGAGTTAGTCAAGGTGCTATAAGTGATTATAAAAATTATACTATTTCACATGTATGGGGTAACACAAGTAATCCTTACTTTTTTACTTCATTGTGGAACATTTCATTAATCCCTCAAACGTTTTCTTTTATACTTGATAAATCAAAAAACAATAGTTCCTTAGTCAAGAAAATACAAATTATTACGGAGATTTTACATCAAAAATTGTATTGCATTAACAGCATCTTTAAATGCGCCTTTGATTTTGAAGAAGATTATTCAAAATATAAAGATGAAACTATAATTGTAGAAGATTTGATTAAAAATAATATAATAAATTTTATAAAGCCTAAAGAAGATGAGATAAGTGAACCGAAATTAGATTTATATGACATCAATGTTAAATTTGATAAAAAATTAAAAAACAAAGATTTTATATTTAAATTTCTTGAAAACTTAAAAGATATAGGTTTTAGCGATTTTATTAGTTTAACAGATAATGAAAAGGTAAAAGAAATATGTAAATTGAGTTATCCGCTATTAGTCGATGTTACAGGAGATACTAATGAAATAATACACGCTAAATCTCGTCCAGTTAATAGTGATGTTTATTACAAAACGCCGTTTTTTGAGTGGAAAAACAAAAAGTTTATTATTTGTAATGATTTAAAAAAGAAGAATAGAAAAATGCTAATTAAATGGCTTTACGGCAGTAATTTAAACTAACAAAGAGACAGGTTTTATATTATAATTATTAAAAAATACGCCTATTTTAAGAACAAAATAGGCGTATTTTTTAATAATTATTTAAGGTGGCTTTTAATTTTTCTTTAATAGTGTTTTTTAAACTTAAAGGCTCAATTACGGTTACTTCTTTTCCAAAAGAAAGAAGTTCCATCTCAAAATCATAACTTTGGCATAAGTATAATTTTATTCTAAATTCATCTGGAGTATCAACTAGAATTTCTTGTGAATGGTGTAAGGGTAATGCTTTGACGTACCTCCCTTGCCATTCCGAAAACGATAAAATTATCTCTTCTGGCGGGTCAGTACTAAAAACAATACCAAAACTGTGTTTAGTGTGTTCCTCGATTTTAAAATCAACAGGGTACGTAAATTTATTAACTGTTTTTGATATTCTTTCGATTCGGTCTAAGCCAAAATTTTTTATTATTCCTTCATTTAAATCTTTTGCAATTAAATACCAACGATGTTTAGATTCTTTTAATGAGTAAGGAGCAACCTCTCTTTCCTTTGGTTCGTCGTCATTAAATTTTTTGTGTCTAATTTTTAATGTTGTACTATGCTTAATACAATGTAATATTTCGTAAAAATGTTCGGTTCCGTTAGATTTTCTTTTCTCGAAACTTAAAAAATTAGATGTATTTTTAGCAAGTATAGTAGCGTTAATTATGTTTAAACTTTCTAGAAGTCGATTATTATACTGGTTACTATCCTCAATTATTTTATAAACCTCTGTATTTGAATCGTATTGTATATCTATCCCATAAATTGTTCGTAAATTGTTAAGGTCTCGCTGAAAAGTACGCAAAGAAATATTGAAATCATAATCATGATATTCTGACTGCAAGGCCAGGTAATCCTCTATATCTTTCCAATTACAAGCTGATTTTTCAATTTTATTAATTATTAAGCTATGACGTAAAATTATTTTTTCTTGAGACATTCAATTAGGTTTATTCAATTTTAGCTAATATTTTGAAAATAACAAAAGTAAACGACAAAAACATAATTAAAGGTTTAGAATATTTTAGCTTGTAAATTTTAGAAATTTTCATATACCGCTCTGTCATTCCCTTGTATAAAGGAATTTATTAAATTTTATTTACGTTTTGCATTGCGGTTTTAGATTCCTGCTTTCGCAGGAATTATAAATTAACAGCTCATTATTTCATATTGGTTTTTACTTTAAACTCATTATCCTCTTTATTCATTAAGGTAATAAAGCTATTCATTTCGTCAGTTAAAAGCAATTGATTTTGGTTATCCCAAAACTCTGGGTGGTATGGGTATTTTAATTTAAAAATATCTTTATGGCTACTTACATTTTTTTTGACGGTAAAATCACCAAAATTATCATTGGTTGTAAGTATATTGGTTACATCATAGGTGTCTAAAAACGAATTATCTTTATCTGTGGTTTCGACTACACCTCTACTTTTAGCTGTTTTTAAATAGTATTTTTTTGCGCTAGGATGAGCTTCAAAAAACAAATGCTTTTCAAAAAAAGTTGTTCTAGACTTTAACCATCTTTTTTCGACGTAGGGTAAATTATGATTTTGTCTTAAAAAGTAAAACTCTTCAATAGCTTTATTTTTAGCGTTTATTAAATAATACCCAGAAACTGTTGCTTTATCAAATTTAGGTTTAGTAATAAACTCAAGTTTAATTTTATTTTCATTGTCATAATGAATTTCACTAAATTCAAAATTATCCGATGCTGTCACATTTACAAGTCCTAAGTGATCTAAAAATAATTGGTGTAGGGTTGGAAATTTAAAATACACATTATTAGGGTCGGTAACAACACCTATTTTACGCATGTTGGTAAACTCAACTTCATAATCTTTTTTTGAAGGCTCAATGGTTTTTGTATATACTAAAGTTTTACGCTTTAGTTTACCTTTTATATCTTGTATTCGTGATATGGTATCGTTATATCTAACAAGGGTTCTTAACGTAAATTTTTCATGATAAGGTTCAAAAACGTAGTTTACATTAAGAGAATCTTTAATAGTTTGCCAAAGTTTTTTGGTATTACCTATAACAACAGTGTTGAGCTCAAAAGGGCTTTTTTGTAATTTAACAACAGGCTTTAAATCATTAAAAGTTGTACGAATTTTTTCGTAGCCCATACGATAAATAATTACAGAATCTTTATCTGAGGAGAACATATAATTTCCATCGGCATTAGTAATGGTATTGTCATAATTATTAAATACTGACACAAACTCCAATGGTTTATTAGTTTCGACATCAATAATTTTACCCTTAAAAGTATTTTGTGCAACAACAGTTGACGTTAAAAAAAGTAGTAAAAGATAACGCATAAATTAAAGTTTATGTACCATTATCAAAATTTATGCCGTTTTACCTATTTATAGCCTCAAAGCAAAATGTGCTTTAAATTGCTTACGTATTTGAGTGTTTGGCTCATTAAACTCTACTGTAAACCAATAATCAGTTGCCGGCATTACCGCACCATTGTATGTACCATCCCAGCCTTCGCCATTAGGCAATAATTGTTTAAGTAATTTACCATAACGATCAAAAATATAAATTATAGCGTCAGGTATTTCTTCTGCTCCTTGAATATGCCAGGTATCATTATTTCCATCATTATTTGGTGTTAAAAACCTAGGGTAATCAATAACAGTTACCGTATTAGATTGCAAAGCATTACAACTTAATACATCTCTTACAAAAACTGTATACTGCCCAAATTTAAGATTCTCAAACCTATTTTCGGTTTGCCATTCAATTCCGTCTAAACTAAATTCATAG
>CALDUQ010000024.1 GCA_937924845.1 uncultured Flavobacteriaceae bacterium | reverse complement strand
ATTAAGGACTTAAAAAATCCTTGGGGTAAAAGCTGGGTTAAAACAGGAGATGGCAAACTTTCGCTAGGCGATATTGAGCATAAAATTTTACGTAAAATGAATGAGCCTCGTATTCATTTTGCCATCAATTGCGCTTCTTATTCTTGTCCGAAATTATTGAATCAGGCCTTTACGGCGGCAAATATGGAAAAGCAATTAGAGCAAGTTACCTATGACTTTATAAATGATACTTCTCGCAATAAGATTGCTGTGGAGAAAGTAATGCTTTCCAATATTTTCAAATGGTACAAAAAAGATTTTACAGAAAATGGTTTGTTAATTGATTATATAAAACCTTATGATTATGATACACCTATAGTACTTATGCTTATTATATATTCTTACATTCTAATGAATTTAGCGAATATCATTATTTTATTGTTTAAGTATAAAAAGTTGTTTTATTTTTTGATACCAACTACTATTTTCATAATCATATCTTATTTCTGGTTATTTTGTATAGATAGCAACGAATATTACATTCATAAGCTTGGGATTTTAATACGTTTATTTATTTCTTTTTACGCTTTACATTTTCTTCTGTTTTATATTAAAGTTGTAAAGAAAAAATGATAAAAATGTAGTTAGATATAATTTGGCCCGATACCACCCCGCATCACACGAATCTTTTCGTGTGGCAAATAAAGAAAAGAGATAAAAAGAACAAATGCGTAGAAATTATAAATTTTATAACTCAAAAGGATTTTACTTTGTTAGTTTTGCTGTGATTGATTGGCTAGATGTTTTTGTAAATTAGTTACAACTTATTAAATTTTTTCATTATCAATAAAATAAAAATTGGTACAGCAAGTAAAACAACCATCAATAAATTTTCTGTAAGCACCCAACTTGCCATAAATAAAGTAATACTATAACCGCCAATAGCACCTCCAAAATGCGCATCATGCCCAATAGTATCATTGCGTTTTTTCATACCATAAATAGTGTACAGTAAATAGCCAACGCCAAAAACATAAGCAGGTATAGGTATGGGTAAAAATATAAAACCTAACCTCATGTGTGGGTTTAATAATATTGCCGCGTATAAAACTCCTGTTACCGCACCACTGGCACCAACAGCGTTGTAGTTTAAATTATGTTTATTAAACAGTAACGTCAATAAATTACCACTAATTAAACTGCCTAGATATATCAAACAAAAATTAAAAACACCTAAGTAATCAATCACACCATTGGCAAAAAAGTACAACGTAAACATGTTAAAAATTAAGTGCGCCTCGTCGGCATGTAAAAACCCTGAGCTTAGCATCCTTATATGCTCACCCCTTTTTATGCTTGCGATATTAAATTTATAAGATTCAAAAAAATGATAATCTTTAAAGCCTTTAAACGACAGCAAACAGTTTATAGCTATAATCACAATAGTGATGGTGTTAATTCCTTCCATAAAAAACAATCTCAAAACCAAATATAATATATATTTGCGAAAACAATTTTACTGTGCAATTAATCGTTTACATCCTTGTTTATCCTATATTATTATTAATATCAATATTACCATTTAGACTTTTTTATCTTTTTTCGGATGCTGTTTATGTTTTAATCTATTATATAATCGGCTACAGAAAAAATACCGTAAAACACAATCTTAAATTAGTGTTCCCTTCAAAATCAAGTTTTGAATTAAAACAAATAGAAAAAAAGTTTTATAAACATATGTGCGATATGTTTTTAGAGATGGTAAAATCAATTAGTATCTCTGAAAAAAAAATTAGAAAACGCTTTATTGTTAAAAACCCCGAAGAATTACAACGACTAGAAAAACTTAATAAAAGTATCATTACATTTTACGGACATTACGCTAGTTACGAGTGGTCTGTTGCTGTAGGCAGTTACATTTCATACAAAGGGTATGGTGTTTATAAGCCTATAAAAAACAAATATTTTGATCGTTTGGTAAAACGCATTAGATCAAAATATAATGTCGATTTTATTAGTACAAAAGAAACAGTTTTAAAAGTTACAAAAAACGAAGCAAAAGGTATTAAATCAATGGTTGGTTTTTTAAGTGATCAATCTCCTAAGCTAAATAAGCGCAGCTACTGGTCTACATTTATGGGGCATAATGTGCCTTGCTTTACTGGCGGCGAACAATTGGCCAAAAAATTAAATTTATCGGTAACTTACTTAAAAATCAACAAAGTAAAACGTGGTTATTATGAAGCTGAATTTATCCCTTTGGCTGATAATGCTAACGATTACAATGATTTTGAAATCACTAATAAATTTATATATCATTTAGAGCAGCAAATACATGCTGCTCCTGAGTATTACTTATGGACGCATAAACGCTGGAAACATAAAAACAAAAATTAACTAACTAACTGCTCAATTTCTGCAATAAATTTATCTGCCAAATCATTGGCTGCGTTTTGAGATTGCGCTTCGGTATATATTCTAATAATTGGCTCTGTATTACTTTTACGTAAGTGCACCCAACTTGACTCAAAATCTATTTTAACACCATCAATAGTTGTTAAATTTTCGTGCTGATAGTTTTGTTGTATAGATTTTAAAACTGCATCAACATCTAGATTTGGTGTTAGCTTAATTTTTTTCTTGCTCATAAAATAATTTGGATACGATGCTCTTAACTCACTAACCGAACAATTTTTTTCTGCTAACAAATTTAAAAATAATGCAACCCCAACTAAAGCATCGCGCCCGTAATGCGAGTCAGGATAAATAATCCCGCCATTACCTTCGCCTCCAATTATAGCTTTGTTTTTTTTCATTAACTCAACAACATTTACTTCACCAACAGCGCTGGCCTCATAATTACCACCATGTTTTATTGTAACATCACGCAAAGCCCTTGTTGAACTCATATTACTTACCGTATTACCAGGTGTTTTACTAAGCACATAATCAGCGCAAGCTACAAGTGTGTATTCTTCACCAAACATTTCGCCTTTTTCATCAACAAATGCCAATCGGTCAACATCAGGATCTACAACTATACCAAAATCAGCCTTTTTATCAACTACTTTTTGAGACAAATCGGTAAGATGTTCCTTTAAAGGCTCAGGATTATGCGGAAAATGCCCTGTTGGATCGCAATATAACTTAACTACCTCAACACCCAATTTATCTAATAAAGCAGGTATAGCGATACCTCCTGTAGAGTTTACGCCATCAACAACAACTTTAAATTTTTGTTTTTTTATAATCTCAGGATTAATCAACTTTAAGTTAAGTACCTCCTCAATATGCAAGTCAATATAAGCATCATTTATGGTAATTTTACCCAAACTATCAACGGTATTGAATGTCATTTTATCCGACTCGGCTATTTCTAAAATTTTGGCTCCTTCGGCAGCATTTAAAAATTCACCTTTTGCATTTAACAATTTCAAGGCATTCCATTGCTTAGGATTATGGCTTGCAGTTAAAATAATACCACCATCAGCATGCTCTAAAGGCACTGCAACCTCAACTGTAGGTGTAGTTGATAACCCAACATCAATAACATGAATACCCAGTCCTACTAAAGTATTGGTTACCAAATTTTGAATCATTTTTCCAGAAATTCTTGCATCTCTTCCAACTACAACTCTATAATTAGTTTTATCACGTTGTTGCTTTAGCCAAGTACCGTATGCCGATGCAAATTTAACCACATCTATAGGTGTTAGGTTTTCGCCAACACTACCGCCTATTGTCCCTCTAATTCCTGAAATTGATTTTATTAATGTCATTTAAAAAATTTTACTACAAATATAATATTATAAGCCACATTTATAAATTGTTGTTTACTAAAATTAAATTAACAAAAAGTTTAACAAGCGTATTAAAATGAATTTTGTAATTTTGCACGCAAACAAAAAACGAACAAAACAACAACAATAACTAAAATATGATATTAAATTGTGCTATAGTTGACGACTCACCTAGCCAAAGATTATATCTATCAAAATTAATTGAAAGCCACACTTCATTAAAACTAACTGCAGAATACAATAATGCTTTAGAAACAAAAAATGGGCTGCGAGATCATAAAATAGATTTAATTTTTCTAGATATAGAAATGCCTATATTAAATGGCTTTGAATTACTAGATGTACTTAACAACAAACCTTTAATTATTTTTGTTACTGGCAAAACCGAATATGCGTTTAAAGCTTTTGATTATGATGCTACTGATTATTTACAAAAACCTGTAACTAAAGCTAGGTTTCAGCAAGCTATAGATAAAGCTATTGAACAACATAAATTAAAAAATGATATTGCTGAAACTGAGCATGCGTATATTTTTGTTAAAAGCAACTTGAAAAAACGTAAAGTTTATATTAATGAAATAAAATGGGTTGAGGCACTAGGTGATTACATTAAAATTGTAACTCATGAAAACACTCACGTAATGCTATCTACAATGAAAGCTTTTGACAAAGAACTTCCTGAAGGTAAGTTTTTAAGAGTGCACAAATCATATATTGTTAATTTAGAAAAAATAGACCGTTTTAATAGTAAGCATATTGAAATTGGCTCAGATTTCATACCACTTAGCAGAAACAAAAAAGCAATTTTAGCAGATGCTTTAAACAACATTTAATAACTATCTACATCAATAAGCACTTTTATTGCTCTAAAATGTTTCACACTTAAAAAGCTATTTTTTGATTTATTTATAAGTTGCTTGGTGATTTTTAATGATTGTTTTTCGGGAATTTTTATTAAAATACTTTTGTGATATTGATTTCTTATCCGTGATACCGATGGCGATTCAGGGCCTAAAACGTAGTGTTTAAATTGTTTTCGCAATACGCCAGCAAACCAATCAGCACCTTCATTTACAACAGCATAGTCTCTATGTTTTAATGTTATAGTAATAAGCTTAAATATAGGTGCATATTTATAGTTATACCTGTCGTTTAACTGCTCTTTATACATCGACAAATAATTGTTTGTTGATACTTGTTGCAGTATATTATGATACGGATTATAGGTTTGCACAATAACTTTACCGCGCTCTTTTGTTCGACCTGCTCGGCCTGAAACCTGCTGAATTAATTGGTAACTACGCTCATGAGCTCTAAAATCAGGAAAGTTTAGCATATTATCAGCATTCATTACCCCAACTAGCTTTACGTTTCTAAAGTCTAAACCCTTAGTCACCATTTGTGTTCCTACTAAAATATCTATTTCTAAATTTTCGAATTTTGAAATTATATTCTCATAAGTAAACTTACCCCTTGTTGTGTCTAAATCCATCCTTGCTACTTTAGCCTTCGGAAACAAGGCTTCTATTTCTTTTTCAATCTGCTCTGTCCCAAACCCTTTTGTGTCCAATTCTACACTACCACATGATTGGCAATTTTTTAGCATCACTACTTTATAACCACAATAATGACATCGCAATTGGTTAGTATATTGATGATAGGTTAAACTTACATCACAGTTTGTGCATTGAGGTGAATGCCCACAAGTATTACATTCAACAATTGGCGAATACCCTCTTCTATTTTGAAATAAAATAACCTGCTGATGCTGTTGTAAAGTTTCACTTATATTTTCAATCAATACGTCACTAAAATGCCCCTTCATTAGCTTTCGTTTGTATTTGTCTTTTATATCAACAAGCTCTATTTGAGGCATCATTACATTATTAAATCGTTGAGTCAACTCTACAAAACCATACTTATTTAGCTTTGTTGCATTATAATAACTTTCAATACTTGGCGTTGCCGAACCTAAAAGGGTTTTAGCTTTATGAAAATTAGCCAATACAATAGCTGCATCTCTAGCGTGATATCGTGGTGAAGGGCTAAATTGCTTATAACTTTGTTCGTGCTCTTCATCTACAATTACTAAACCCAAATTACTAAATGGCAAAAAAACTGACGATCTAACACCTAAAATAAGCTGCCCCCCTCCTTGTTTTAAAACTATATTCCAAGTTTCGACACGCTCATTAACCGAGTATTTTGAATGGTAAACAAAAACATTTTCACCAAAATATTGCTGTAATCGCTTTACTAATTGTGTTGTTAAGCCTATTTCGGGAATTAAATATAAAACTTGCTTTCCTTGCTCTAATTTAGTTTTAATTAACTTGACATAAATTTCGGTTTTCCCCGAAGCAGTTACACCATGCAGTAAAGTCACATTATGTGTTTTAAAAGAGGCCATTATTTTATCATATGACAAAAGTTGCGCTTCACTTAATTGCTTTGGTGCGATTAATTGTTTTTTAACATAATTAACACGATTGGTTTGCTGGTAGTATTCTTCAAAAATAGTTTTATCAATTAACGCCTTTATTTGTGCTGATGATGCATTACTTTTTTTAATTAATTGAGCTACTTTAACACCTTCTTTTTTTAAGTCTAGCATAAAATACGTCATAATCAGCTTATGCTGTTTTGGAGCTCTGCTTAATTTTGACAACAAGGCTTGCATCGCCTCATTAGAAGCATAATTATCATGCAAACGCACATAACGCACTAATTTAGGTTTATATTTTTCATAAAGCGACTCATTAACCTTTACCAACTTTTTTTCGAGCATTCGTTTTAAAATAGGTAAGCTATTTTTTCGACCTAAAATATTTGAAATATCATCTACTTTTAATGATGTTTGGTAATTAAACGCATCGTATATCAAAAACTCATCATCTTTTAATTTAGAAACGTCTACTTCTTCATCTGATTTTGATATAATTGTTTCACTTTCTAACAAAAAAGCACTAGGTAAAGCAGCTCGCAACACATCGCCAAGTGTACACATATAATACGATGCAATCCACTCCCAATGCTTGAGCTGCTGCTGTGTTAATAATGCCTTGTCATCTAAAATTTGATGTATGGGCTTAGCATCATAAATTGTTGGTTTGTTTTGATGTATACTATACACCACGCCTGTATAGATTTTTGTTTTTTTAAACGGTACAGCAACTCGCATACCTTTTGACAAAAACTCTGCTTCGGCCTTTGTTATACTATAGGTAAATAATCGCTCTAATGGTATTGGTACTATTACATCAACAAAATAACTCTCTATCATTTACAATGGTTTCTTAATTTTTGCAATGATGCATTTAACTCAAATCCTAATAAAATAATATTTGCATTTAACCATAAATAAACCAACAAAATTAATAATGCACCTATTGAACCGTACAATTTATTGTATTGCGAAAAGTTATTTATGTAAATACCAAAAAGGTATGATGTTACTATAATTAGTAATGTTGTAAACACGGCACCGAGCGAAAAAAATCTAGATTTCTTACCCTCTTTAGTTCCAAAATAATACAGTATCGCTGTAGCTAAAAACACCATCGCAATATAAAAGCCATACTTCGCAAAAGTGGTTTGCGACACATAAATTTCAAAATAACCTAAACCAGCAACTGTTACAATTAATAAAATAGCAAGAATCAAGGATACACCAAAGGCATAAAAATACTGCCTAAACATATTGCGTGTAATTTGTTCATGATATGAACGCTCAAAACCTGAAAAAATAGCATTTACACCATTAGCCATTAGTAACATTGAAATTAAAAATACAGATGAAATTAAACCCGCTCCATTTATGTTTTCAAAAATAGTTTGTGAAAAAAAATCGGTAGTTTGTGGCGGTAAAAAAGATTCTAAAAACGTTAAAAAACGTTCTTGAAAATTTGATATTGGGATATGCGGTATTAATATTATTATAAATAGTAAAAACGGAAAAATAGCCATAAAAAAACTATACGCTATAGCACTAGCCCGATTGGTTAAGGCTCCTTTTACAATACCTAGCACATACATTTCAAACAAGTCATAAAGCGACAAACCTTCAAAACCCGGTAACTTAATTTTTTTTAGCAATTTTGCCAATAAATTAAGTACCGGTATGTTGTCAATTTTATCTTCAATCGCTTTTGACATTAGTTAATTTTATACCGCTTTTAAACTTAAATCCATATTATATACCGAATGTGTTAATGCACCACTTGAAATAAAATTGACACCACACTCTGCATATTTTCTAATCGTAGTTTCATTAATTCCTCCCGATGACTCTGTTAAACAAGTATCTCCTATTAATGCAACCGCTTTGCGTGTATCTTCATAATTAAAATTATCTATCAATATACGGTAAACGCCCTTAGTTTTTAAAATTTCTTGTATTTCATCTAAGCTTCTAGCTTCGACTATAATTTTTAAATCTCTGTTTTCTTTTTTAAGATAAGCTTTAGTTTTTTCAATTGCTTGGGTAACACCTCCAGCAAAATCGATGTGATTATCTTTAAGCATAATCATATCATATAATGCAAAACGATGATTTTCGCCCCCTCCTATTTTAACTGCCCATTTTTCTAATGCACGTATCCCAGGAGTTGTTTTTCTAGTATCCAAAACTTTAGTATTTGTACCGTCTAACAAATCAACAAAAAATCGTGTTTTTGTTGCAATTGCACTCATACGCTGCATTGCATTTAACACCAATCGCTCTGCTTTTAAAATTGATTGCGACGCTCCCGATACATAAAACGCAATATCACCGTACTTAACTGTATCACCATCATTAATAAGCGTTTCAATTTGTAACGAATCATCAACATAGTTAAAAACTTGTTTTGCAAACTCAACTCCGGCTATTACACCCTCATCTTTAACCAATAGTTTAGCTTTACCCATTGCACTTTTAGGTATACAAGATAATGAGCTATGATCACCATCACCAACATCTTCACGTATAGCATTAGCAATAATCAAATCTAACTCTTTATTAAACTGCGCTTTACTTATCATTTATTTTTATTTTTTGCTAAAATAACAATTGCTATATAATTATTTGTGAGTTTCTAAAACTTCTCGCATTGCTTTAGCTTTTAACATACACTCATTATACTCGGCCATTGCATCACTTTTTGAGGTAATAGCCCCTCCTACCGAATAGGAAATATAGTGATTTGCTTCATTATACAAAATACTTCTTATAACTACATTAAAATCAAAATTACCATTAGGCTCAAAATACCCTAAAGCCCCCGAATACAGCCCACGTTTTGTAACCTCCATAGCTTCTATAATTTTCATTGCAGCTATTTTTGGTGCACCAGTCATGCTTCCCATCGGAAAAGTTGATTTTAAAATTTCAACAGGATTTACATTTTCATCTACACGAGCGGTAACTGTCGAAATTAATTGATGTACTTGATCAAAAGTATACACTTTACATAATTCCTTAACATGCACCGAGCCTCGTTGTGCGATTTTTGATAAATCATTACGTACTAAATCTACAATCATAATGTTTTCACTACGCTCTTTATCGCTGCTTAGCAATGCGTGTTTTAAAGCATTATCCTCTTGTTCATTTCCCGAACGCTTTGCAGTACCTTTTATAGGCTGAGAAGTAATCAAATTATTTTCTTTTTTCAAATAACGCTCGGGCGAGGCTGACATCAAATATTTATCTTCCAATCGCAAAAAAGCTGCAAAAGGAGGTTTTGATATTTTGTTTAATTTTTTATATACCGCAAGCGGATTAATACACGATTGCGTTGCAAAAAATTCTTGACAAAAATTAACTTCATAAATATCACCACGGTAAATATGTGCCTTAATATGTTTAATTTTGTTTAAATAATCATGTTGCGATAGTCGTGATTGTATGACTACTGAAGTTGAAACCTCATCGTTATTGCTTTTAAAATTATCAATCTGTTTTAAATCTTGTTGTAACTCAACTTCAAACTTATCAATATATTTAACTTCTAGCGCGTTATTTTTAAACAAAAAAAGTTTTTGGGGCTGAAAAAAAAACAACTCCGGAAAACCTAACTCATCGGCATTAGTCGATGTTACATTTTCAATATCATTTTTCAAATCATATGACAAATACCCAAAAATCCAATCTTTTGTTTTTTTTCGGTATGCATCCAGTCTATCAAAAGCGTTATCAATATCATAATTTATAAACGTTTCGGCTCCTACAGCCAAAATGGCATCATATGTTGCTTCTATTTTAAATTGATTTGAATCTAACCAAACCACATGTCTATAAGATTGTGCCCATGCCAACAACTTTTGTTTAAATAACGTTGTATTACTTAATTCAACTCTGTATTTGGTTCGTCTCAATTTTCAAAGTAATTTAAAATGTAAATTTACATAAATGCAAATCTAATTTGAAGTTCAATTAAAAAAAATAGGCTATCAAATATATAATTCGTTATTTTTGAGTGACACTAATTTTATCTTTTATGAAATTTCATTACACTTTAGTTTTTTTACTTACATTTTTAACATCAAACGCAACAATTAACACGTTACCCTTATGGGGAAAAACAGGCCACCGTGTTGTAGGTGAAATTGCTTTAAAGCATTTAAGCAATAGTGCCAAAACGAAACTTGAAAAGTTTTTAAAAGGCCAATCACTTGCGTTTGTATCAACTTATGCTGACGAAATTAGATCTGACCAACGTTACAAAAAATTTGGCGCTTGGCATTATGTAAACATGAAGCTAGATGACACTTATGAAACCTCTAAAAAAAATCCAAAAGGAGATATCATAACAGGTATTTACCATTGTATTAATGTTATCAAAGATAAAAACGAAAGTTATGAAGATCGTGTGTTTTACTTAAAGTTATTAATTCATTTTATTGGAGATTTACACCAGCCAATGCATTCGGGATTATCGAGTGATAGAGGTGGTAACGATATTAAATTAAAGTGGTTTGGCAAAGACACCAATTTACACCGTGTTTGGGATAGTGAAATTATTAATGAATTTAAAATGGGATATAAAGAACTTGCTTTAAATACCGACTATGTTTCTAAAAAACAAATTGAAGACATCCAAAAAGGTAGTATTATAGACTGGCTAAACGAAACTCACAAAATAACCAGTGATATTTACAAAAACACCACCGAAGCATCTAATTTAAAATACAACTACTCATACCGTTACCTTACCACAGTAAGAAAACAATTACAATTAGGAGGGATTAGACTTGCCAAAATTTTAAATGAACTAGCTAAAACACTTTAGTTTCCTTTAATTCTTGTCCATAATGCTGTAAGTAATTGTTTTGCGTCATTATTAGTAGGCCTATCTTCAATAATTGCAATACCTGATGGCGTATTTTTAACCAAATATCTAAACACAAATCTAGGTTGTTTACTACTGCCAAAGTTAATTAACCCAAAACGTAAATCATTATAAACCCACTGTGTGTTTTCTTTTTCAAGAATATACCAACCCTCAGATATGGTTCGTAATCGTTTAATCTCATCAGTATTAATTAAAGGGCTTACCAAATCACGATTTTTAAAAAATTGTTTATACTGTATAGGCTTGGTGTCAAAAAACGAGTAGTCACCAATTAAATAAGAGTCATTTAAATCAACATTAATATTCCACAAAACTGTAGTTAAAGGAGCAGGACGTGTCGAAAAATTAGAGTAACTAACACCTTGTTGCTTTAAGCTTAATTCAACCTTATAATACACCACCAATTTTAACAGCAAGGTTATGAGTAAATATCCTGAACTTAAGTAAATACCAAGGCGATTAATTTTAGCTCTAATAACAGCACCCTTAGGCTTAAACAAAATAATAATAACACATACTAAAAAGGGAAAAGTATATAATGGATCAACCACAAAAATACTATTAAAAGCTAAACGCTCACTAAATGGCCAAAACAACTGTGTTCCCCAAGTTGTAAAAGCATCTAATAAAGGATGTGTAAACATTCCCCAAAAAAATAACCAAGCCCACCCTCGCCATGATACATTTTGTTTTTTATGTATTTTCGAAACTAAAAAACCTAAAAATGGCGCAAATATGACACAAAACAAAATAGAATGACTAAAACCACGATGCATTTCGGTTGCTGTTACCACGTCGGTAACGTAGCGCGCAATAACATCCAAATCTGGTATAGTACCAGCCACAGCTCCCCAAAACAACGCTTTATTACCTACTTTTTTACCTAAAACAAGTTCTCCAACCGAGGCTCCTAGTACTATTTGTGTTAAACTATCCATAAGAATAAATAATAACCTTACTTTTTTTAAGGTTTTATTTTGTTTGTATATTTATTTTCTGTAAATTTGTACTGTTGCGTAATTTGTTGGTTTAATTACGTAATTAACATAAAAAAATCATAGTTTTTATGTTGGTTGGTTAATAGTTTATAAGCCTAGAATCTTAATTCTAGGCTTATTTATTTTATAATAGGACTACCATTTAATAACAACACTTCCCCAAGTAAATCCGCTACCAAAAGCAGCTAATACTACTGTGTTACCGTCTTTTATTTTACCTTCTTCCCAAGCCTCTGTTAGTGCTATTGGTATTGATGCAGCCGTAGTGTTTCCGTATCGCATTATATTATTATAAACTTGAGCATTGGATAAGCCAAATTTTTTCTGAATAAATTGCGCTATTCTTAAATTTGCCTGATGCGGAATAAGCATGTCAATATCATCTTTTTGCAAATTGTTTTTCTCTAAACCTTCAATTATAGCCTCACTAAAACGCACCACAGCATGTTTAAACACAAATTGCCCATTCATATATGGGTAATATGACACATCATCTGGATTATTTTCTGCCATAATAGCGTCAACCCATCGTCCCGTACTTGGGCCTTCTAATGCTAATTCTTTAGCATACTTACCTTCACTATGCAAATGTGTTGACAAAACACCTTCATTATTATTTTTTGTTTGTGACATCACAACAGCACCTGCACCGTCGCCAAAAATAACGGTTACACCTCGCCCACGAGTTGAACGCTCTAAACCTCCCGAGTGATTTTCACTTCCTATAACAAGTATATTTTTATACATACCTGTTTTAATAAACTGATCGGCTACAGAAATGGCATAAACAAACCCCGAACATTGATTTCTAATATCTAAAGCACCTACAGTAGGCATCCCCAATAAATCTTGCACTCTAACGCCACCACCAGGAAAATACATATCTGGACTTAATGTCGCAAAAATTATAAAATCAATATCATTTGTAGTTAAACCTGCACGCTCAATAGCAATTTTACCTGCCTTTGCGCCCATGCTAGATGTTGTATCATCACTGTTTTTAGCATCTATCCATCGTCGCTCCTTAATGCCCGTACGCTCCTGTATCCACTCATCACTAGTGTCCATCCATTGCTTAAGGTCATTATTTGTAACTATATTATCTGGAAGGTATTTACCTACTCCTGTTATTTTTGAATTATACATATTAAAATTTATTTTGTATTGCTTTGCAATAGTTAAGGTGTTTTAAAAATAATCTTTTTTATGAAAATAACACTATAAAAAATGTCAGTTTGTCATATTTGCAGTCTTGGTATTTTTTTTGTCTAAACGTATATATCATTTAACACAATAAAAAAGTCTTTATAAAAAGAAATAATACAATTATGGCAAAAGGAAACATTAATGTATCGGTTGAAAATATTTTCCCGCTAATCAAAAAGTTTTTATACAGTGATCACGAAATATTTTTACGTGAACTTATAAGTAACGCTACAGATGCAACATTAAAACTGAAACATCTTACTAATATTGGCGAATCTAAAGTTGAGTACGGCAATCCGCAAATTGAAGTATCTATTGACAAAGACAATAAAAAAATACACATTACCGACCAAGGTCTAGGTATGACTGCCGATGAAGTTGAAAAATACATCAATCAGGTGGCTTTTTCTGGCGCTGAAGAGTTTTTAGATCAATATAAAGATTCGGCTAAAGACTCAGGTATTATTGGGCATTTTGGCTTAGGATTTTACTCAGCATTTATGGTGGCTCATAAAGTTGAAATTATTACTAAATCTCATAAAGATGAACCTGCTGCACACTGGACTTGTGACGGTTCGCCCGAATTTACACTTGAAACTAGCGACAAAACCGAAAGAGGAACAGAAATCATTTTACATATCGCTGATGACTCAACCGAGTTTTTAGAAGAAAGCAAAATACGTGAGCTGCTTTTAAAGTATAACAAATTTATGCCAGTGCCAATTAAATTTGGAACTAAAGACATAAATGACCCTGCTCATGAACCAAAAACAACAAAAGATGCTGACGGTAAGGAAACTACCGAGCCACACAATAAAATAACGGTTGATGATATTATAAACAACCCAAACCCTGCTTGGACAAAACAGCCTGCCGATTTAAAAACAGAAGACTATTCTGGCTTTTACCGTGAGTTATACCCAATGCAATTTGAAGAGCCTTTGTTTAATATTCACTTAAATGTTGATTATCCTTTTAATCTTACAGGAATTTTATATTTCCCTAAGATGACAAACGACATGAATATCCAAAAGGATAAAATTCAATTGTACCAAAACCAAGTTTTTGTTACAGATAATGTAGAAGGCATAGTTCCTGAGTTTTTAACAATGCTTCGTGGTGTAATTGACTCGCCAGACATTCCTTTAAATGTTTCTCGTAGCTACTTACAAGCCGATGGTAATGTTAAAAAAATATCTTCCTACATAACACGTAAAGTTGCCGATAAACTTAAATCATTGTTTAATAACAATCGTGAAGAATTTGAAGCAAAATGGAATGACATCAAAATTGTTATTGAATACGGTATGCTTTCAGAAGATAAATTCTTTGAAAAAGCAGATGCGTTTGCGCTTTACCCAACAGTAGATGGTAAATATTACACTTATCAAGAGCTTTATGATAAAATTAAAGCTAACCAAACTGATAAAGATGATAAACTTGTTATCCTTTACTCATCTAACAAAGACGAACAACACAGTTATATTGAAGCTGCAAAAGCAAAAGGTTACGAGGTATTGCTTTTAGACTCGCCTATTATTTCGCATTTAATGCAAAAACTAGAATCTACTAAAGAAAAAATTTCATTTGCTCGAGTAGATGCCGATTCTATTGATAAGTTAATAAATAAAGATGAAACTATAGTATCAAAATTAAGCGAAGATCAAACCAAAACTTTAGAAGAGCTATTAAAAGCAAATATTCCTGCGGAAAAATTCACCGTTCAGCTTGAGCCTTTAGATAGCAACTCGTCTCCGTTTATGATTACCCAACCTGAATTTATGCGCCGAATGAAAGAAATGCAACAAACAGGCGGCGGCGGAATGTTTGGAATGGGTAATATGCCCGAAATATACAACCTTGTTGTAAACACAAACGCGCAATTAGTAAGCGAAATATTAGACGCTGAAGCTAAAGAAGAGCAAGAACGTTTAATTACTCAAAGCTTAGACCTTGCTAGGTTATCACAAGGCTTACTTAAAGGTGAAGAACTTAGTAGTTTTATTAAGCGTAGTTATGATATGCTAAAATAAGCAACTCATCATACCATTTTCACTATATAATGTAAATAAAAAAGCTTGAGGTAAACTCAAGCTTTTTTTATTCATATAATAATTACTAATGCCATAAAACTACACACTAATAACGGTAAATTATCAATTACTCCTCTTCAGCAGCTCCAACTTTAGCATCTTGAGGCACATCTAAAACATCTAACAATTTATTTTCGTGCAAAATATTATACCAATTTACCACTTTTTTAATATCGCTAGCATAAACCCTATCCTCATCATAATCGGGTAAAATTTCAAAAAAATACTCTTCTAAAACATCTTTGCTATCTTTATGACTAATTGATGTTTTATTTCCGTTTTCTTTATCCTTTATTTTTTTAAACACCTCTCTTAAAGGCACTTCTTCGGTTAAAGTATAAATTGCAATTTCACTTAACACGCTTACATTACTACGTAAATTTGCAGATATACGTTTACCGTCTAATAAACTTTGGGCTATAAAACCACCTCTAGTTTGTGTTACTAATTTATAAAGCCCTGGCTTTTGTGATATTGCTAAAATTGTATCTAAACTCATTTTTATTTCTTTAAAATTCAAATATATTATTTTGATTAAGATTTTAAACTATTAACGTCTTTTTTTAAGATCAGGAAACTTCATTTTATAATCTATATTTATTTTTCCTTTAGAGATATTTAAAAGCTTATTTTTTATTAATCGCTTTTTAAAGGTTGATAATTTATCTGTAAATAACACACCTTCAATATGGTCATACTCATGTTGTATTACTCTTGCTAAAAGCCCATCAAATTCTTTTATATGAGTGTCAAAATTTTCATCTTGAAATTCAATTTTAATTTTTGGTTTGCGTAACACATCCTCTCTAACATTTGGAATACTTAAACAGCCTTCATTAAACACCCATTCGTCACCAGATTCTTCAATGATTTTGGCATTAACAAAGGTTTGTTTGAATGATTTTAGTACCTCCTGCTCTTCTTCCGATAAGGAATCATCATCTGCAAAAGGAGCGGCATCGACTAAAAAAACCCGAATTGGCAAACCTATTTGTGGTGCAGCTAATCCTACACCATGTGCATTGTACATGGTTTCATACATGTTTGCAATTAGAGTTTTAAAATTTGGGTATTCGGCGGTAATAGTTTTAGCTACCTGTTTTAAAACAGGACTTCCGTAAGCTGTAATAGGTAATATCATTTTAAGATTTTAAGTTTGCAAAAGTACAATTCTTTCACAAAACAGGTTTATTATATAAATAACTCTGCAAAATTAACGTGGCACTTATTTCGTCAACCAAAGCTTTATTTTGTCTTTGCTTTTTTTTCAACCCACTATCAATCATAGTTTGAAAAGCCATTTTGGAGGTAAATCGTTCATCAATTCGGAGTATTGGAGTTTTTGGAAATTCTTTTTCAAGTTGCTTAATAAATGGTAAAATATATACTTCACTTTCAGATGCTGTATTATCCATTTGCTTTGGTTCACCCACCAAAATCAAGTCCACCTTTTCGCTAATCATGTAATCCTTCAAAAATAAAAGTAACGTTTTAGTAGTAACGGTTGTTAACCCTGACGCTATAATTTGTAGTTCATCGGTTACAGCAATACCAGTACGTTTTAAACCGTAATCTATAGCTAAAATTCTGCCCATTTATATTTTTTTACAAAAATAGCATAAACCAATAAATTTTATAGAACTTTGACTGTATCTTTGTTTATTATTATTAATTTATCATGATGGAAAATTTACAAAATTCGATAGAAAACGCTTGGAACGACAGATCACTTTTAACAAATACTGACACTATTAAAAGTATTAAAGACGTTATAAACCTATTAGACGCAGGAAAACTTAGAGTTGCTGAACCTACTGCTAAGGGATGGCAAGTTAATGAATGGGTAAAAAAAGCAGTTGTTTTATACTTTCCTATTCAAAAAATGGAAACCATTGAAGCTGGTATTTTTGAATATCATGATAAAATACCTTTAAAACGTAATTATGCCGAAAAAGGGATACGCGTAGTACCTAATGCTGTTGCGCGTCATGGCGCATATATTTCTAGCGGAACCATACTTATGCCTAGTTATGTAAATATTGGTGCGTATGTTGATGAAGGCACCATGGTTGATACTTGGGCAACTGTTGGTAGTTGTGCTCAAATTGGAAAAAACGTACATTTATCTGGCGGTGTTGGTATTGGTGGTGTTTTAGAACCTTTACAAGCCGCTCCAGTTATTATTGAAGATGGCGCTTTTATTGGCAGCAGGTGTATTGTTGTTGAAGGAGTTCGGGTTGAAAAAGAAGCCGTATTAGGTGCAAATGTAGTTTTAACCATGAGTACTAAAATTATTGATGTTACAGGTGACACACCTATAGAAACCAAAGGCGTTGTTCCCGAACGCTCGGTAGTTATACCTGGCAGCTATACTAAAAAATTTAACGCAGGTGAATTTCAAGTGCCTTGTGCATTAATTATAGGTAAACGTAAAGAAAGTACAAACAAAAAAACATCTCTTAACGATGCACTAAGAGAATATGATGTAGCCGTGTAATTTATTTCAACTCAAAGACTTTTGCATTTAGAAAAAAACATAAAAATAGACGCTGTCATTACATGGGTTGATGGCAGCGATATTTATTGGCAAAAAAAAATAAACAACTATTCGCCAACAAAAATCAATTTCTCTAAAAAAAAGAACCTAAAGCGCTACAATTCTATTGGAGAGATTGACATCGCGTTAAAGTCTATTATTAAATTCGCCGATTTTGTTGAAAACATTTATTTAGTTACAGACAATCAAATACCTGAAAAATTTGAGAATCTAAAAACACTAGCGAAACAAAAAAATATAAATCTTGAAATAATAGATCATACTGTTATTTTTAGAGATTATCCAGAGCACTTACCCACTTTTAATTCTCGTTCAATAGAAACAGTTATCCACAACATCCCAAATTTATCTGAAAATTTCATCATATTTAATGACGATACATTTTTAATGAGGAAAACAAACCCTTCAGATTTTTTTATTGGACACAAGCCAATAATAAGAGGCAAAAAGGAAAAATTCCGAGAAGACAGAACCCTTAGAAATATATATCATAGATTATCGAAAAAACAAAGCGAAATTGAACGCAATAATCATTCAAGCTTCAAAAACTGCCAAGAAAACAGCGCTAAATTAGCTTTTGGCAAAAAGTCTAAATATTATATTAGAAGATCTCACACCCCTATGCCTATTAAAAAATCTACGCTAATAGATTTTTTCAAAAGTAACAACGTTTTAGAAACAAATATATCTCACAAATTTAGACATAAAGAACAATTTATAATATCCTCGCTTTCAGAGCATCTTGAATATAAAAAATCAAAAGAAAACCACACTTCAAATACTAAACTAACATATTTTAGATCGTATAAAATTCCGCTACTAGTAAAGCTAAAACTCTATTGGTTTAATCTAAACAAAAACAAAATATTTATGACGCTTCAAAGCCTAGAAATGGCCGACAAAAACACACTAAAATACATTACTAATTGGATAGATAAAAAACTAACCTAATTACCCTTTAACACTCCTCATCAAATATTTTCTTTGTTCCTCTATACTATTAAAATGTTTTTTAGTAAACGTGCGGTTTATTTTCTTTTTGGCAAAAAAATGAAATATATCTCCTAAAGGAATAAAGTCTCTATGACCAAGACCATCTATAATCACAAGGTTTACATTATTGTTTTTATCAATTTTAACACACACATTTCTTGCCCGTAAATCTCTAGCAAACACCCTATTGTTAATCATTTGATGCCTCAAAACACTCAAGGCTTTATTAAGTTCATCATCCGTAACATTTGTATTGTTTAACAAATAGTACTCTAAGGTTTTTGAAATTTCGTTTGTAGTGTCATCTCTAACTAAATCAAAAACTTGACCTAAGCCTAAGTTAGTCTCAACCTCTTCTTTAAAATTAGAAAAAAAAGAATACGCAGTTTTTGCAACTTTACGCTTATTAATTTTTTTATAATACAACAACTCTTTAAAAGTATAATCTCTAGTTGTTTCTTGATGCGGAATTTTAACACAAAAAACAGTATTATTTGGGTGCTTATAAACCATTCTAATTTCACCCTCACCAATATAATCTTCTTCAGTCAAACTTAAATATTTTTCTGCCAAACCCATACTATCTTCAGTTAAATGTATTGCAACGCAAAATTACTTAAAAAAACTAAGGCAATTCTCTTTAAAAATTTAATAGCTTTCTAATTTTTTTTACTTCGATACAAGGTCTATATTTGGAGTTCAATAAACTTATCTCATGAAAATAGTAATACTTGCTGCTGGCATAGGTTCAAGACTAGGAAATCCATTCCCTAAACCACTAACACCTTTAAAAAATGGAAAAAGCATTATGCAAATGCAAACCGAAAACATCAGTTCATGCTTTAATATTGACGATATTAGTGTGGTAGTTGGGTTTAAAAAAAATCTAATAATGGAACGTTTTCCTGAGCTAACCTATGTTTATAATCCTTTTTTTGACAGAACCAACACTTCAAAAAGTTTATTACAAGCTTTAAAAAAACATAGAGACAGCCCTGTATTATGGTTTAACGGTGATGTTGTATTTGATCAAAAAATTTTAACTTTACTTAAGCCTCATATTAAACAAAACACTTCTTTTGTTGCCGTAAACACAAGTAAGGTAGCAGAAGAAGAGGTTAAATACACCCTTAAAAATGGCTATATTGATCAATTATCTAAAACTGTAAAAAATGGATTAGGTGAAGCTGTAGGCATAAACTTTATTTCATCAAATGATATTCAAAAATTTATAACTAGGCTTGAAGAATGTGATGCCAATGATTATTTTGAAAAAGGGTTAGAATTGGCCATTTTAAAAGATAATATTAAAATTAAGGCCGTTGACATATCACAATACAACTGCATGGAAATTGATTTTGCTGAAGATTTAGAAAACGCTAACAAAATGCTCTAATTTAAGTCAAATGAAGTATATTTTATTCTGCCAAAATAATTATGCCTTTGCAATTTTTGAGCCAATAAAAAAAGTTTTAGAACGCAAGTCATATAACTACATTTGGTATATTTCAAAAAATATAGAAAATGATTTTCCGTTTAAATCTGACAATTATACAGTAAAAATATCAGACTTAGAAACCTACAAGAGTGACGTAATACTTGTCCCTGGCAATGAGGTTCCTTACTACTTACGAGGCCTAAAAACACAAATTTTTCATGGCTTAGCTGGAGAAAAAAAAGGCCATTTTAGAATAAGACATTATTTTGATTTATACCTTACCCAAGGCCCCTATTTTACCAAAACCTTCAATAAACTAAAACAAAAATATAACAATTTTGATGTTATCGAAACTGGATGGCCAAAATTAGATATTTATGGCAACAACAAAAACCTATATTATCAAGAAAAACAACAATTACTCATCAATAATGAGGCAAAAAAAATAATACTATACGCGCCTACATTTTCACCAAAATTAACCTCTGCACCATTTTTAATTGAACAAATTAAACAGCTTGCAAAAACCAACAAGGACTACTTAATTTTAATCAAATTTCATCCATTAATGAATAAAGAATGGATTGAAACATACACTAAAATAGCACAAGCAATTGGCAATATAATTTTTATTACAGACAAAAGCGTAACCAAGTACCTGCTCATTGCCGATATTTTAATTAGCGACACATCATCTGTTATTTATGAGTTTTTACTTCTTGACAAACCTGCAATAACCTTTAATAATATTTCTAAAAACATCTACTGGTGTAACTCTAATAATTTTAACGAACTTGACACTTTGGTTAAAAATAATATTATTGAAGATCCCTATTCCAAATCTAGGGCGTATATTTACCAGCAATTTCACCCTTACTGCGACGGAAAATCTTCAGAGCGTATTGTTGAAATCACAAAACAATATATAGAAAAACAGGGCGTTCCAAATAAACGAAAAATTTCAATATTTAGAAGAATGAAAATTCATTCTATTTTTGGAAAAGCGACTAACTAATTTATGCAAAATACAAACCATAACTTTTCAGCTACAATAATAACCTTTAATGAAGAAAGGAATATTGCCCGATGCATTGAATCTTTATTACCCGTAACTGATGATATCATAATTGTGGACTCATTTAGTACAGACAACACAAAAGCAATCTGCTCTAAATACCCTGTGAAATTTCATCAACAAAAGTTTGAGGGTCACATACAGCAAAAAAATATTGCCATTTCACTTGCCTCAAACGACAAAATAATTTCACTGGATGCGGACGAGGCTTTAAGTGTTGAATTGCAACAAACGCTTTTGAAACTAAAAACTAACTGGAAATACGACGGCTATTACGCTAAAAGAGCTAATTTTTATTGTGGTCAATTTATAAAATGGTCAGGTTGGAATCCAGATAAAAAATTACGTGTTTTTGATAAAAATAAAGCAAGTTGGGGAGGTATCAATCCACATGACACCATTATATTTAAAGATAAAAACACAAACACAAAGCTTTTAAAAGGCGCTATACTACATTGGGTACACGAGACGTATGATGAACATAGCTTAAAAGTTCATAAGTTTTCAACAATTGCTGCACATGAATATTTCCGTTTAGGAAAAAAATCTAGTATTGCTAAAATCATACTTAAACCACTTTGGACTTTTTTTAAAGCGTATATCATTCGCCTAGGTATACTTGACGGGTTTAATGGTTTTATGATATCTAATTTTAGTGCGCATACTACATTTTTAAAATACGCAAAACTGAGACAGCTAAGAAAAAATAGTATTAAATCAAAAAAATAACCTTTTTGCTATAAGCCTAATTTTTTTTTAAGCTGCTTTTTCTTGGTTTTTTTTGCATAAAATGCATTTGTTGCTAAGCGTATTTTATTATACACTAAGTCTGGCTCTAAACCATTACACTTTGCATATTCATCACTCATAATTTTTAGTATTGAAGCATCTTTAGTTAGTTTACAAAAATTATTTATTTTTTGCTCAAAACTCATCACTTCAAATCTCATTCTATTTACATCTACTAAATAAAATTGGTAATCTAAATTTGTTTTTACAATCAATGTATTTCCTGGAGAATGATCTAAAAAATGTACGTTATTTTGATGTAATACATTTGTAAATCTAACAAAAGCTCTTAAAATATTTTCATAATCTGGATAATCTAAACTAATGTCTCGAAAGGTCAAATCATAATATAAATGCTCACTTATATAATAACTGTTTTTAATTAAATTAAATGATTTGCTTTCATAATAAGCAATTGGCGAAGGAACTCGAATACCTAATTCTAACAATTTTTTAGAATACTCAAAAGACCTTTTTGCTTTGCTCTTTCTAAAAAAACCATATGCGACTTGATTAATTAAATTAGGAACTTTAAAAGATTTAATATTAACAGCTCCTTTATTGGTTTTAAAAATTTTTATTGTATTTCGTTTTCCGTTGCTCAACATTTCTCCTTGAGTCTTAAAATTATTGATAAATTCATCAATCTCAAGTGGGTTATACTGACTTTCGTTTTGAAATACTTTTTTCATATAATTACAATTAAACTATTTTTCAGTTAATTAAATGTGTATTAAAACTAAACACGCTCATTAACCTCAGCAATAAAATTTAACAACTCATCTTTTCCTATATGTTTTGATGATGAAGTTACAAAGTAATTTGGCATAGTTTCCCAAGTTTCTAACATAATGCTTTCATAAACCTCAATATGATTTGTAATGGCATTTGGTTTTAATTTATCAGCCTTAGTAAATATAATTGAAAACGGAACCTGATGCTCGCCAAGCCAACTCATAAACTCTAAATCTATTGGTTGAGGCTTATGCCTAATATCTACTAATACAAATGCAGACACCAGTTGCTTGCGCTCTAAAAAATAGTTTGTTATAAATTGTTGAAATGTTTTTTTTGATGTTTTTGATACTCTGGCGTAACCATAACCAGGCAAATCAACTAAGTGCCAATTTTTATTAATTAAAAAATGATTAATCAATTGGGTTTTTCCTGGTTTTCCAGATGTTTTTGCCAAGCTTTTTCGTCCAGTAAGCATATTTATCAAAGATGATTTTCCTACATTACTTCTTCCAATAAAAGCATATTCTGGTAATTTACTATTAGGACATTTTGCTACACTTTGATTACTAACTACAAACTCAGCCGATTTAATTTTCATACTTCGTAAATTAAAATTAATACACAGATTAACTTTTAAAAAATCATTTTTCTAAAAGTTACGCTGTTTTAACCAAGCATGTAATAATTCATTAAACGTATCAGGATGTTCCATCATTGCTGCATGCCCACATTTTTCTATCCAAAATAAATCCGAGTTAGGTAATAGTGCATTAAACTCTTCTGCAACATTTGGCGGCGTAACAATATCATTTCTCCCCCAAATAATACATGTTGGTGTAGTCATATTAGGCAAATCCTTGGCCATATTATGTCTAATTGCACTTTTAGCAATAGCTAAAGTTCTAATTAGTTTATGTCTATCATTTACCGTTTCGTAAACTTCATCTACTATTTCTTTTGTTGCCACTTCAGGATCGTAAAAAACTTCTTGAGCTTTCTTTTTTATCAACTCATAATCACTTCGCTTAGGGTAACTACCACCCATTGCACTTTCATATAAACCCGAGCTACCTGTAATCACAAGTGCTTTAACTTTATCACTATAATCTCTTGTATGATATAAACCGATATGCCCACCTAGTGAATTACCCAGCAATATAACATCACTAAGTTTTTTGTATTCTATAAAATCATTAAGATATTTTGCAAAACTCTTAACATTGGTTTTTAATAATGATAGTGTATAAATAGGTAATTCTGGTATAATAACCTTATAGCCTTTTTCACTAAAGTAATCGGTTACCGCAGCAAAATTACTTAACCCGCCCATTAATCCATGAAGCACTATAATTGGGGTACCTTCTCCTACTTCTATGTAATTAAACTGTCCTTCTTTTTTTAAAATGTGCGCCATAAATTACTTTGTCATTTCAGTAAAAGCAAATCTACATAATTTATTTTTAAAAACAGATAGTAAGTCAATGTTCCAATTCACAATTTCAAAACCCAAAGACAAATCACAAAACATACGGTTTATAGTTAAAAAAGTTAATTACAGCTAAAACTTATCAACAATGTGGTAAAAAGTGGTAAAAAGTGTATCAATTTTTAGTAATTTTGAATCCACAAACACAAAACCATTTTAAGTTGAATTTTTTAATAGGCACATACGAATGTAAAGCTGATGCAAAAGGGCGCATCATGCTACCTGCTGCCTTAAAAAAACAACTTGCCACTAGCAACCAAAACGGTTTTATATTAAAACGTGCGGTATTTCAACCTTGTCTTGAATTGTATCCAATGTCAGAATGGAAAAAACTCATGAAAAAAATGAGCAAACTTAATCGTTTTGACAAAAAAAACAATGACTTTATTAGACGCTTTACAGCTGGTGTAAAAATGATTGATATTGATGCCTCCGGAAGACTATTACTACCTAAGGATTTAATTGCTATTTCTGGTATTTCAAAATCAGTAGTACTATCATCAGCAATTGACATTCTTGAAATATGGGACAAAGATAAATATGAACACGCTATAGCTATTGACGATTCAGCATCTGATTATTTTGCTGATTTAGCTGAAGAAGTAATGAAACAAGACGATGGAGAATAAATATCACAACCCCGTATTACTAAAAGAAACCGTTGACGGTTTAGACATAAAACCCAATGGCGTTTATGTAGACGTTACTTTTGGCGGTGGCGGGCACAGCAAAGAAATATTAAATAGATTAGGCCCTAACGGAAAATTATTTGCTTTTGACCAAGACAAAGATGCCCTTTTAAACACAATTAACGACGATAGATTTACCCTTATAAATGAAAATTTTAAGCATATAAAACGTTTTTTACGCTTTTATGGAGTCAAAAACGTGGATGGTATTTTGGCCGATTTTGGTGTGTCATCACATCAATTTGATGTTGCTAAAAGAGGCTTTTCTATTCGCTTTGATGCCGATCTTGATATGCGAATGAATCAAAACAACACATTAAGCGCATACCATATTGTAAATGAATATGATGAAGAACAACTAAGCAAAGTACTATGGAGTTATGGCGAATTGAAACAATCACGCGCCTTAGCTAAAACAATTATTAGTGAACGTCAAAACAACACTATAAAAACTACTGACGACTTAAAAAAAGCAATAAAAAAACATTTACCGCCAATAAAAGAAAACAAAATGCTTGCCCAAATTTACCAAGCAATTCGTATTGAAGTAAATCAAGAAATAGAAGTACTTAAAGAATTTTTATTACAAACAGAAGATTTATTACTTGAAAATGGCCGCTTAAGTGTTATTTCATACCACTCACTAGAAGACCGTTTAGTAAAACGATTTATTAGAAATGGTTTGTTTGAGGGTGAACCCGAAAAAGATATGTTTGGAAATTTTGAAGTCCCTTTTAAAAAAGTTGGCAAATTAATTATCCCAACAGCAACAGAAATTAAAAGCAATAGCAGAGCAAGAAGCGCTAAATTAAGAATAGCACAACGCAAGTAATGAAACATAATATATACAACATATTACGTGGCAACTTTTTAACCAATGAAACAGCCTTAAAACACTGGAGATTTATTGTGTTTTTATCATTATTAGGATTAATTATGATAACAAGCTCACACAATGCCGATAAAAAAGTACACAAAATTGCAGAGCTAAATGAAGAAATTAAAGCATTAAGATCTGAAATGATTGAAGGCAGACGCACAGTAATGAGCTTAAAATCAGAAACTATTATTACAAATAAAGTAACAAAACTAAATATTAAACCATCAATAATACCACCAAAAAAAATTAAAATCACTTCATATTAAATTAACAATTGGCAGTAACTGAAAAAAAAATATTGAACCGTTTATACATCGTCTCTGGTGGTATGTTTTTATTCGCAATATACATTGCGTTTAAACTCATAATGCTGCAGTTTAATGATGAAGGGAAGAAATATCGAGATTTAGCCAAAAAAAATGTGATTGAAACCAAAACAATACCATCTAACAGAGGCAGCATTTACTTTGATGACGGCAGCCTTTTTGCAACTTCGGTTTCAAAATATGACATCCATTTTGATGCCATGACTGCCAAAAACAAATTGTTTAACAAAAAAATAAAAGGATTAGCCGATTCACTTGAAGCGTATTTTGGAAAGCCTTCAGAAATCTATGAACGCAAACTAAGATTAGCGCGAAAAAACAAAAACAGATACAACCCAATTGCCAAAAATATAAACTATAGCGATTACCGCCGATTCAAATCATTTCCGCTTTTAGACACTACACCTTATGTTGGTGGCATCATTATTAGTCAAAAAACAAAACGCGAATACCCAATGGGCGAAATTGCACATCGTACTATTGGCTACGAACGAAAAGACGCAAACGGGAATATTACAAGAGCAGGAATTGACGGAGCATTTGGTGACAAATACCTACGAGGTACTGATGGCAAACGATTAATGCAACTACTTCAAAAAGGAAAATGGAAACCCATTGGTGACAGCAATCATATTGAACCAAAAGACGGTTATGACGTTTACACATCTTTAAACATTAACATGCAAGATATTGTTCATCATGCATTATTAAACCAACTCGAATATTATAATGCCGAACATGGTTGTGCGGTAGTTATGGAAGTAAAAACTGGTGAAGTAAAAGCCATTTCTAATTTAGCCAAAACGGCCAAAGGCAAGTATTTTGAAAAACGAAATTTTGCTGTTTGGGAATCTCATGAACCTGGCTCAACATTTAAAGTCATGTCGTTAATGGCACTACTTGAACATGGCTTGATAGACACATCAACAATAGTTGATACAAAAAAGGGCATAAAACAATTTTACAACAGAAACATTACCGACTCTAAAAATGGCGGTTTTGGTAAAATTACTGCTGCCAAAGCATTAGAGGTGTCATCTAACATAGGCATTGCTACATTACTTGACGAACACTATTCTCAAAACCCAAAAAAATTCATTAACCAATTAAAAAAATGGAAATTAAACAGTCCATTAAATATACCTATACAAGGTGAAGGGCTGCCCGACATACCTGAACCAGGCACTAAAAAGTGGAGTAAAAACGCCTTACCATCAATGGCATATGGCTACAACCTTGAACTTACACCATTACAAACATTAACATTTTACAATGCCATTGCAAATAATGGCATAATGGTAAAACCAAAATTTGTTAATGCAATAAAAGAGTTTGATCAAAATATAAAAGTATTTGAAAGCGAAATTATCAATGAAAAAATAGCATCTAAAACTACCATAAATAAAATGCAACACATCCTCAAAAATGTTGTAGATCGTGGAACCGGAAAGTCATTACGCTCAAAATATTTTTCGATGGCAGGAAAAACTGGAACTGCACAAACTGAATATTGGAAAAAAAACTGGAGCAACAACAAAAAATACATCTCTTCATTTGCAGGTTATTTTCCTGCAGACGAGCCTAAATACTCCTGTATAGTAGTTATTCACAAACCTAGTATTGAAAAAGGGTATTATGGCGCTGATGTTTCTGGACCAGTATTTAAAAAAATTGCAAGAAAAATATACATCGATTCTCCTAAAACAGAATTATTAAAAGAAAACAACAAAATACCACAAACGGTATTAAATAATTTTGACACCTATTTTAAAATAGCAAGAAAATACAAAACCATAATGCCAAATTTAAAAGGCTTACCAGCAATGGACGCTATTACAATTTTGGAAAATCTGGGCCTAAAAGTTAAAACTAAAGGCTTAGGTAATGTTAAACATCAATCTATTGAACAAGGTGTAAAACTTAAAAAAAATCAAACTGTAATACTAGACTTATCTTGAAATCATTAAACTCCATATTAAGTAAGGTTAATATTAATTCGGTTATTGGTAATACTGATATAACTATTAGTACAATTAATTTTGACTCGCGCAAGGTTACTGATAATTCAATTTTTATTGCTTTAAAAGGCACCTTAAGTAACGGACATGATTTTATAGATACTGCTATTAAAAACGGTGCCACTGTAATTATTTGTGAAAAACTGCCAAAAACACAAGCACAAAAAACAACCTATATAACAGTAAGTGACACTTATAGTACTTTAGCTCAAATTGCTTCAAACTATTACGATAAGCCTTCAAAAAAACTAAAATTAATAGGGATAACGGGTACAAACGGAAAAACAACCATAGCTAGCTTACTTTTTGAATTATTTAAAAACGCAGGTTATAATGTTGGATTACTATCAACCGTAAACATAAAAATCAACAACAAAACCTATAAAGCTACACACACTACGCCAAATGCATTAGCAATAAACAATTACTTATCTGAAATGGTAAATAATGACGTTGAATATTGCTTTATGGAAGTTAGTTCGCATGGCATTCATCAAAAACGCATTGACGGTTTACACTTTGAAGGCGGAATTTTTAGCAATTTATCACATGACCATTTAGACTATCACAATAGTTTTGCAGAATACAGAGATATCAAAAAACAATTTTTTGACCAATTACCTAAAACTGCATTTGCATTAACAAACCTTGATGATAAAAACGGTAGCTTTATGCTGCAAAATACAAAATCAAACCAATACACTTACGCCTTAAAAACAAATGCCGATTTTAAAGCTACAATATTAGAAAATCAACTTTCGGGATTACTCCTAAAAATCAACAATATTGACGTATACACCAAGTTAATTGGCAGTTTTAATGCCTATAATATTTTAGCAATTTTTGCGACTGCAAAACTATTAGGTTTGGCCGATGACAACATACTTAAATTAATTAGTAACTTAAACAGTGTAAGCGGACGATTTCAATACTTAATTAAAAATAGCATTACTGTAATAGTTGATTACGCACACACACCAGATGCTTTAAAAAATGTATTAGAAACTATTAATAACATACGAACAAAAAACGAACAATTAATTACCGTAGTTGGCTGTGGTGGCGATAGAGATAAAAGCAAACGCCCTATAATGGCAAAAATAGCTACTTCGTTAAGTACTAAAGTGATTTTTACAAGTGACAACCCACGAACAGAGGATCCAGATGTCATAATTTCAGAAATGGAAAACGGCGTACCTCCAACAGATTTCAAAAAAACATTATCCATAACAAGTCGAGCTCAAGCTATAAAAACAGCATGTCAATTGGCTCAAAGTAACGACATAATTTTAATTGCAGGTAAAGGTCATGAAAATTACCAAGAAATAAACGGAGTACGCACACATTTTGATGACTTTGAAACAGCTACAAACCTATTAAACAAACTAAACTAATGCTGTACTATATTTTTAAATATCTAGAAGAACAATTTCAGCTCACTGGAGCAAGCTTATTTGGTTTTATATCATTTAGAGCTGCAATGGCAATGATATTTTCTTTACTTATATCAACGCTTTACGGAAAAAAAATAATAAAATATTTAACAAAAAAGCAAGTTGGCGAAACCATACGTGATTTAGGCCTTGAAGGACAAAAAGAAAAAACAGGCACACCAACAATGGGTGGTATCATAATAATATTAGCCACTTTAATACCTGTACTATTATTTGCTAAACTAGAAAACATTTACATTATTATTCTAATCACAACTACCATTTGGATGGGAATTATAGGTTTTTTAGACGATTACTTAAAAAAATTCAAAAACAATAAAGATGGTTTAAAAGGTAAATTTAAAGTTTTAGGTCAAATTGGCTTGGGTATAATTGTAGGACTTACATTTTACTTTAATAACGATGTTACCATTAAAGAAAAACCAACAGCTCAACAAAGTGTTAAAATCAAAAGTAATCAAGACTTATTTGAATATTACAAAACAACACCAGAAGTAAAATCTACAAAAACAACTATACCGTTTTTTAAACATAATGAATTTGATTATACCGATTTAATTACATGGATACATCCATCATTAGCAAAATACGGCTGGCTTATTTTTATAATAGCTGTAATTTTAATTATAACAGCAGTTTCAAACGGCGCTAATCTTACCGATGGTATTGATGGGCTAGCCGCAGGTACTTCTGTAATTATTGTACTTACCTTAGGCATATTTGCTTGGGTATCAGGAAACATTATTTTTTCTGACTACCTCAACATTATGTACATCCCTAATGTTGAAGAAATTTCAATATACATTGCTGCCTTTGTAGGCGCACTGATAGGTTTTTTATGGTACAACACCTACCCTGCTCAAGTTTTTATGGGCGACACAGGTAGCTTAACCATAGGCGGAATTATAGCGGTTATAGCCATTGCAGTACGTAAAGAATGGCTAATCCCATTACTTTGCGGGATATTTTTGGCCGAAAATCTATCGGTAATATTACAAGTAAGCTATTTTAAGTACACAAAAAAACGCTTTGGAGTAGGAAAGCGTATTTTAAAAATGTCACCCCTACATCACCATTATCAAAAAGTAGGCATACATGAAAGTAAAATTGTAACCCGATTTTGGATTGTTGGAATACTACTAGCCATATTAACTATAATAACCTTAAAAGTAAGATAATTTGAATACTAAAATTGCCATATTAGGTGCAGGTGAAAGCGGCGTTGGCGCAGCACTTTTAGCGAAAGCTAAAGGCTTTGACGTGCTCGTATCTGACAGTGGTATAATTCAAAACAAATACAAAACTACACTTAACAAACACGCAATTATTTGGGAGGAGTCAAAACACTCAACCGAAAAGATATGCAATACCAAACTAGTTATTAAAAGCCCTGGCATACCTAATACAGCCAAAATCATATTAGCTATTAAGGCAAAAGCCATTGAAATTATATCAGAGATAGAATTTGCATCTAGATATACAACTGCAAATATTATAGGAATTACTGGCAGTAACGGCAAAACAACCACAACAAGTTTAACAAATTTTATTTTAAAAAACGGAGGACTTAAAACTATAGCTGCCGGAAATATTGGTAATAGCTTTGCTGAAGAAGTTTGCAACGAAAACAATATTAACAACTATACCTTAGAACTTAGTAGCTTTCAACTTGATGAAATTACTGATTTCAAACCAAACATTGCTATTATAACAAATATCACACCTGATCATCTAGATAGATATGAAAACAATTTTGACAATTACGTTGCTTCAAAATTTAGAATCACAAAAAACCAAACTAAAAATGACTATTTAATATACGATGCCGACGATAGCGCCATCACACATTACATAGAAAATAATAAAATAAACGCAACATTACTCCCCTTTTCTATAACTAAAAAAATTAAAAACGGTGCTTATTTACACAATAACACTATAATAATAACCATAGATCATAAACCACTAATTATGCCTATTGACACTTTAAACTTACAAGGAATCCATAACACAAAAAACGCAATGGCAGCAGCGACAGTTGCCCATTTGATGAAAATACGAAAAAATGTAATTAGAGAGAGCTTAGAGCACTTTCAAGGCGTTGAACATCGCCTTGAAAATGTACTTAAAATAAACAAAGTACAATACATAAATGACTCTAAAGCAACCAACGTAAACGCAACCTACTATGCTTTAGAAAGCATGAACACACCTACAATTTGG
This sequence comes from uncultured Flavobacteriaceae bacterium, assembly GCA_937924845.1. GTDB lineage: Bacteria > Bacteroidota > Bacteroidia > Flavobacteriales > Flavobacteriaceae > CALDUQ01. Next base: position 7,103 of record CALDUQ010000024.1, on the reverse strand, counting down.
ATAGTTGGTGGCGTAGATAAAGGCAATGACTACACCGAGCTTTTTTCGTTTATAAACGAAAAAGTAAAAACTATAATTTGTCTAGGTACTGACAATAAAAAGTTGCTCGATAACTTTGAAAACATGGTTGATAACATAATTGAAACACAATCAATGAATGAGGCTGTAAACATTGCTTATAAACAAGCGGTAGCAGGTGATAGCGTATTATTATCTCCAGCTTGTGCAAGCTTTGATTTATTTGAAAATTACGAAGACAGAGGTCGTCAATTTAAAGATGCAGTAAGAAAACTATAAAAATCAACAATGCAAGTACTACTTAAAAACCTTAAAGGAGACAAATTAATTTGGGCCATATTATTTTTCTTGGCACTTTTCTCTTTTCTGCCTATTTATAGCGCAGCTAGTAGTGTTATTGTAAAAAGTAGCAGTGTTACTTTGTTTTCGGGGTTTATGAAGCACTTTTTCTTTTTGTTTTTTGGGTTTGTACTTACTTACATAATGCATATTATACCGTATAGGTATTTAATACAATTATCAAAAATAGGCTTACCTATTGTGGCATTACTATTAGTATTGGTTTTTATAAAAGCCTTTGATACTAACGCCGAAACTACAACAAACAACAAAAGATGGCTGCAACTGGGCGGTATTGGTTTTCAACCCTCTACCATGGCATCGGTGGTATTATCAATATACGTAGCTGGTTATTTATCAAAAATGAAGGATAAAATTATACAATTTAAAGACAGTATTATACCACTTTGGGTTCCTGTATTTATCATTATAGCTTTAATTTTACCCTCTAACTTTTCTACCGCTGCTATATTATTTACAATGATATTAACTTTGGTTTATTTAGGTGGTTATCCAAAAAAATATATTGGCTTAATATTACTTGGTGGTGTATTTTCTTTAATGCTTTTTATACTTGTCGCAAAAGCATTTCCGAATGTAGTAAAAAACAGGGTTGATACTTGGACTAACAGAATTGAAAATTTTATGAATTCTGATAATGCTAAAGACAGCTTTCAAGCTGAACGAGCAAAAATAGCTGTTGCATCGGGCAAAATTTTTGGTTTAGGCCCTGGAAAAAGTAAACAAAAAAGCATTTTACCACAGTCAAATTCTGATTTTATATTCGCAATAATCGTTGAAGAATATGGTATTGTTGGCGGATTAACAATTTTAATAGCGTACATGTGGTTACTATTTAGAATTTTAATTGTCGCACAAAAATCAGACACAATTTTCGGAAAACTAGTAACTATTGGAGTTGGCATACCAATAATATTTCAAGCCTTAATAAATATAGGGGTAGCCATCCAAATATTTCCTGTAACGGGTCAAACACTGCCTTTAATAAGTAGCGGTGGTACATCAATACTAATGATGTGTTTATCAGCTGGCATTATATTAAACGTTAGTGCAAAACGACAAGAGCTAAAAAAAGAAGAAGATTTAAATAATGACAACGTGCTTGATATTTTAAGCCATACTATATAACAATTAAAATGAACAACAATAGCAAAATATATAAAATAATTCTATCGGGTGGTGGCACTGGTGGGCATATATATCCCGCAATTGCTATTGCTGATGAGTTAAAATCAAGATTTCCAAATAGTGAGTTTTTATTTGTAGGTGCAAAAGACAAAATGGAAATGGAAAAAATTCCTAATGCTGGCTACAAAATAAAAGGGCTGTGGATTGCTGGTTTACAACGCCAACTTACACTAAAAAATTTAATGTTCCCTTTTAAATTAATTCATAGCTTAATAAAATCAATATCTATTATAAACACCTTTAAGCCCGACATAGCTATAGGCACTGGTGGCTTTGCTAGTGGCGCATTACTGCAAATAGCTAACTTAAAACACATAACAACTGTTGTACAAGAGCAAAACTCATACCCAGGTATCACCAACAAATTATTAGGCAAAAAAGCTGCTAAAATATGCGTGGCCTATAATGGGCTAGAGCGTTTTTTTCCGAAGGAAAAATTAATAAAAACAGGAAATCCTGTAAGAGAAAACTTAGTCAACAACAATTATAATTCGGCAAAAGCTAAAGCTTTTTTCAAATTAAACGAAACTAAAAAAACAATATTAGTAATAGGTGGTAGTCTTGGTGCAAAACGCATAAATGAATTAATTGAAGCGCATATTGATGTTTTTAAAACTCTTGACACTCAAGTAATTTGGCAATGTGGCAAACTGTATTATGAACGCTTTAAAATTTATGATGACAATTGCATAAAAGTTCATCAATATATCAATAACATGAACGCTGCTTATGCCGCGGCTGATGTTATTATATCTAGGGCTGGAGCAAGTTCGGTATCCGAACTATGTATTGCAGCAAAACCTGTAATATTTATTCCGTCACCTAATGTTGCCGAAGATCATCAAACAAAAAACGCAAGTGCTATAGCCAGTCAAAATGCAGCAATTTTGATTAAAGAAAATGAATTAGACAATAGGTTTAAGGCTGAATTTACAGCATTAATTACATCTCAAAAACAGCAAAACGAATTAAGTAAAAATATTAAGCAATTAGCTTTACCAAATGCAACAAAACATATTGTTGACGAAATAGTAAAATTATTAATTAAATGAATTTAAACAGCATACATAATGTTTATTTTATTGGCATAGGCGGCATAGGCATGAGCGCCTTAGCCCGCTATTTTACGTCAATAAATAAAGTAGTTGCTGGTTATGACAAAACAGAAACCGAAATTACTAAATCGTTACACAAAATAGGTATTGAGGTAAACCATACCGATGACAGCAAAATTAATAGCATTACTAAATTAAATACCAGTAATACATTAATAATATATACACCTGCAGTACCCAAAACCAATAAACAGCTGTGTTATTTTAATGACAATGGTTACACGATTTTAAAGCGATCGGAAGTACTAGGCCTTATTACAAAAAATACGTTTTGCCTAGCTGTTGCTGGCACACACGGCAAAACCACAACAACAAGTATTTTGGGTCATATATTAAAAACGTGTAATGTAAAAATGACTGCGTTTTTAGGTGGTATTGCCGAAAACTATAACACTAATTTAATACAAAATGGCGAGGAAGTTTCGGTAATTGAGGCTGATGAATACGATCGTTCATTTTTAACATTAAATCCAGATTTTGCCTGTATAACTTCTACAGATGCAGACCACTTAGATATTTATGATAATGCTAAAGCATTACATGAAACGTTTGTAGAGTTTACAACAAAATTAAAACCTAACGGAAAGCTATTTGTAAAAAAAGGAATACCATTAAAAGGTATGACTTATGCCGTTGATGAGGAAGCAGATTATAGCGCAACAAATATTGTAATAAAAAATGGCACATACGTTTTTGATATAAAAACACCAAACTCAATAATTAAAGGTTTAAACTTTAACCTACCAGGAAGACACAATTTATCAAATGCCTTAGTTGCAACAGCAATGGCTATTGAATATGGTTGTAACATCAATCACGTACGCTTAGGACTCGAAACTTATAAAGGTGTAAAAAGGCGATTTTCATATCAAATAAAAACCAACAAATTGGTTTACATTGATGACTACGCGCATCACCCAGAAGCCATAACAGCAACTTACAATGCTATTAATGAAATGTACCCAAATAAAAACTCACTTGTAGTATTTCAGCCTCATTTATATAGCCGAACTAAAGATTTTGCAAATGAATTTGCTAAAAGTTTAGCATTATTTAACCAAATACTATTACTAGATATATACCCAGCGAGAGAATTACCCATAAAAAATATTACATCGCAATGGTTATTAGATAAAATTAATTCGTCAAACAAAAAATTAGTTACTAAACAAAATTTAGTTGCTGAAATCAAAAAAAGTGCTGCTACTGTAATTGTAACACTCGGAGCTGGCGATATAGGTAATGAAGTTCAATCCATTAAAAAAGCTTTGCAAAATGAAATTTAATTGGCACTTTATTAAAGCTTTAAGTTTACTCATAGGTTTGGGAGGACTATTTGCGTTTTCGACCCAAAAAAACGAAACTAGAGAAATTTCAAATATTGAAGTTAATTTTTTAGGAAACGAGCACCTTTATATTACAAAACAAAATGTAAAAAACATTATAACCAACAACAACACAAAACTCACTAAGGCCACTATTAATTTACACGATATTGAAAACACCTTAACCAACCATGATATGATTGAAAATGCTGAAATAGCATTAACAATTAACGGAAAAATTAAAACAAACATTACGCAAAGGCAACCAATTGCACGTGTATTTACAGAAACCTCATACTATATTGACAGCAAAGGACTTGCAATGCCACTATCAAAACAGCATAGCGCAAGAGTCCCATTAATAACTGGGCATATCAATAAAAACAAACTCAATAATGTGTTTAAAATTGCTAAAAAAATATACAATGATGAGTTTTTAAAACAACAAATTGTAGAAATTAACCAAAATAAAAAAGGGCTAATCACATTAAAAAATCGAGTTTATAACTTTGTTATTGAATTAGGAAACTTAAATCAACTAGACAAAAAAATAAATAACCTAAAAGTATTTATACAAAAAACAAATCAAACCAAAACAATTCATTTATATAGTAAAATAAACTTACAGTTTGAAAATCAAGTTGTAGCTACAAAAAAAACAAACCAATGAAAGACAACAATATTTCTGTAGGATTAGACATAGGGACGACTAAAATTGTAACTATGATTGGCGAAATTAATGCTTATGGCAAAACAGAGGTTTTAGGCATCGGAAAATCAAAAAGTTTGGGTGTGCATCGTGGTGTTGTAAACAATATTACGCAAACCATTCAATCCATACAACAAGCAGTTTTAGAAGCTGAAAATGCAGCTAATAAAAAAATTACAGGGGTTACTGTTGGTATTGCTGGGCAACATATAAGAAGCATACAACATAGCGATTATATCACACGCGAAAACTCCGAAACAGTAATTAATGAAGATGATATTGAACGCCTAATAAACCAAGTACATAAACTAGTAATGCTTCCTGGTGAAGAAATTATACATGTGCTACCTCAAGAATATAAGGTTGATGGTCAAGCCGAAATAAAAGAACCTATTGGTATGTTTGGCGGCAGATTAGAAGCAAATTTTCATGTAGTAGTTGGTCAAATTACCTCAATAAGAAATATAGGCAGATGCGTAAAAAATGCTGGCTTAGATCTTGACGGTATTACTCTAGAACCACTTGCATCGGCAGATGCCGTATTAAGCAGAGAAGAAAAGGAAGCAGGAGTAGCTTTAATTGACATAGGTGGTGGCACTACCGATTTAGCCATATTTAAGGACAATATAATTAGGCACACAGCAGTAATACCTTTTGGAGGAAATGTTATTACAGAAGACATAAAAGAAGGCTGCTCAATTATTGAAAAACAAGCTGAATTACTTAAAATCAAGTTTGGTTCAGCATGGCCTGGCGAAAATAAAGATAACGAAATTGTATCAATTCCAGGTTTAAGAGGTAGAGAACCAAAAGAAATCACTCTAAAAAATTTATCTCGAATAATTCATGCCCGTGTTGTAGAAATTATAGAAAATGTTTACACAGAAATTAAAAACTATGGCTATGAAGAACAAAAAAAGAAACTAATAGCAGGCATTGTGCTTACTGGAGGCGGCAGTCAGTTAAAGCATTTAAAACAACTTGTCGAATTTATTACAGGTATGGATACCCGAATAGGATACCCAAACGAACACCTTGCTGGCAATACTGATAAGGAAATCACAAGCCCTCTTTACGCAACAGCAGTTGGTTTAGTAATGGATGACATTAAACGTAAATTAAAATATAGCACTGGTGCAGAAAATGAATCATCTGATATTTCTGATCGTGAAAAAATCGAAAACATCACTATAAATGAAAGCACCGAAACAATTGAAGAACCTTACACAAAAAGAAAAACCTTTTTAGAAAAATTTACTAATCGGGTGAAAGAATTTTTAGACAACGCAGAATAACACTTTTAAAATTAGAACTATACAACAACAATAAAAATCAAAATTATGACTAACAACAACGATTTTGGAATCAATTTTGACCTACCTAAACACCAATCAAATGTCATTAAAGTGATAGGTGTAGGTGGAGGTGGTTCCAACGCCATTAATCACATGTATAAGCAAGGTATCAAAGGGGTAGACTTTGTGATATGCAATACTGATGCTCAAGCATTACAAAACAGTAGTGTCCCTAATAAAATACAGCTTGGTATTAACTTAACAGAAGGGTTAGGTGCAGGTGCAAATCCTGATGTTGGCGAAGAAGCAGCTTTAGAAAGTATTGATGACATCAAGCGTATGCTTGAAACAAATACCAAAATGGTATTCATTACAGCAGGTATGGGAGGTGGCACAGGTACTGGTGCTGCTCCGATAATTGCAAAAGCAGCTATGGAGCTTGACATACTTACTGTTGGTATCGTTACAATGCCTTTTCAATTTGAAGGTAAGTCACGAAATGAGCAAGCGCAATTAGGCATCGAAAAATTTAGATCGCATGTTGATTCATTAATCATAATAAACAACAATAAATTAAGAGAGGTTTATGGCAACTTAGGCTATAAATCAGGCTTTTCAAAAGCTGATGAAGTATTAGCAACAGCCTCAAGAGGTATTGCCGAGGTAATTACACATCACTACATACAAAATATTGATTTACGTGATGCCAAAACCGTATTAAGCAATAGCGGCACAGCCATAATGGGATCTGCCGAAGCATCGGGACCTAATAGAGCTCAAGATGCTATAATGAAGGCTTTAGACTCTCCTTTACTTAATGACAATAAAATCACTGGTGCCAAAAACGTACTATTATTAATAGTTTCAGGCTCTGATGAAATCACATTAGACGAAATTGGAGAAATAAATGACCATATTCAAACAGAAGCTGGTCATAGTGCTAATATTATAATGGGTGTTGGTGAAGATGAAAAGTTAGAAGATTCAATAGCTGTAACCATTATTGCAACAGGATTTGACGTGCATCAACAAAATGAATTATCTAATACCGAAGAAAAAAAGGTGATTCATTCATTAATTATTGATGATACTT
>CALDUQ010000023.1 GCA_937924845.1 uncultured Flavobacteriaceae bacterium | reverse complement strand
TAATATATAATAAAATTGCTGCACATGTAAGCCCTACTAGCAAACCTAACCAAATACCAAAACTACCATAAGCATCTTCTTTTCCTAAAAAATAACTTACAGGAAAACCAATTACCCAATATGAAATAAAGGTAATTATTGTTGGTATTTTAACATCTTGCATACCGCGTAGCGCTCCTAAAACAATCACTTGAATACTGTCACTAATTTGAAAAATTGCTGCAGCAAAAAGTAATTTTGCAGCTATGGCAACAACCTCATGGTTATCTTTAAAATTTATAGGGTCGTCTAAATCTAAATACAGTTTTGGCAAGGATTCATTAAACAAAAAGAATACTAAAGCAAATAGCGTTGCTAATCCTAATCCTAACAAAAATATAGATATTGCGATGCGGCGTAATTCGGTAAATTGTTTTAATCCTTTTTGGTTACCAACTCTTATCATTGCAGCAACACCAAGCCCCATTGCTACCATAAATGTCATCGAGCCAAGGTTTAATGCAATTTGGTTTGCTGCCTGCGGATTTTTACCTAAAGCACCACTTAACCAAATTGCTGATGTAAAAATTGCCACTTCAAAAAACATTTGCAACGCACTTGGCAAACCTAAATTTAATATTTTTTTAATCATTAATTTGTCTAAAACAAATATTTTGATTTGTGTGACATAATATTTTGATTTTTCTCTTTTAGCCATAATCCACCATAAGAAAAACAACATTATAAAACGCGAAATTAAAGTCCCTATCGCAGCACCTACAACACCCATTTTTGGAAGTCCAAAATTTCCAAAAATTAACGCATAATTAATTGCTACATTTATAACATTAGCCAAAATTGTAGCATACATTGGGGCTTTGGTCATTGACAAACCATCACTACATTGTTTAAATGCTTGAAATATTATTAAAGGTACTAATGAAAACGCTACCAAATCTAAATATGGCATGGCTAACTCAACAACTTCTTTTGGTTGTTTCATGACATACATAAGTGGTTTTGCCAATACTATTAAACCAAATAATGCTAAACTTAATACAATACACAAAAACAAGCCATGCTTAAATGACGACTTTCCGTTTTTATACGCTTTACCTGTATCGGCCTCAGCAATTAAAGGCGTAATTGCTGTTGAAAACCCTATACCCAAACTCATTGCAATAAACACAAAGCTATTACCCAGCGATACCGCAGCCAACTCTGCCGAACCAAGTTGACCAACCATAAGGTTATCAACCAAACTAACAACGGTATGACCTAACATACCTAATATTACAGGTGTAGCTAGTTTTATATTATAGTTAAACTCTTTTGTATATGCTTTTAACACGCCTAGATTTTTAGTAATGCAAATGTAAAAAATCGGCACTTAATCTAGCTAAGTATTAATAAATTAATATTAAAAACAAAAAAGCCTTTAAAAAATAAATTTTAAAGGCTTAAGTTATTTTAGTTGCAATTAATTAAACTAAATTATTTTCAACCAAATATTCTGCAATTTGAATAGTATTAGTTGCTGCGCCTTTACGTAAATTATCACTAACAATCCACATGTTTAAGCTATTTGGTTGTGAGCCATCCCTACGAATACGACCAACAAATACATCATCTTTACCATTAGCATAAATTGGCATTGGATAAGTATTAGTATCTAAGTTATCCTGAAGCGTAATACCCGACGTTTCGTTTAATATTGCTCGTACTTGTGATGTATCAAAATCATTTTCAAACTCTACATTAACCGATTCGCTATGTCCACCTGCTGTTGGTATACGCACCGCTGTTGCGGTTACAGAAATTGATTTATCACCCAATATTTTTTGCGTTTCTCTTACCAGTTTCATCTCTTCTTTAGTGTAACCGTTCTCTTCAAAAACATCACAATGCGGCAACGCGTTTTGATGAATCGGGTAAGGGTAAGCCATTTCGCCTTTTACACCAGCCATTTCGTTTTCTAACTGTTTTACGGCCTTAACCCCTGTACCAGTAATAGATTGGTAGGTTGATATAACTAATCTTTTAATTTTATACTGCTTATGCAATGGCGCTAATGCCATAACCAATTGTATTGTAGAGCAATTAGGGTTTGCTATAATTTTATCAGATTTTGTAAGCTGATTGGCGTTAATTTCTGGAACTACCAAACGTTTGTCCTCATCCATACGCCATGCAGAAGAGTTATCAACTACTGTAGTACCTGCAGCTGCAAATTTTGGAGCCCAACTTAATGAAGTTTCTCCTCCTGCCGAAAACAAAGCAATATCTGGTTGTTGTGCAACAGCATCCTCTAGGCCTACAATAGTATACGCTTTATTTTTGTATGTTATTGTTTTACCTACACTTCGTGAAGAAGCCACTGGTATTAATTCTGTTACCGGAAAATTACGCTCTTCCAAAATATTCAACATTACTGTACCTACTAGTCCTGTTGCGCCTACTACTGCTACTTTCATTATAATTACTTTTAAATATAAATGTAAATGTAATCATAAAACAGATTGCTTTGCATAAAAAAAGCACCACTTAACAAAGTGGTGCTTTTTGTTATACTTTTAACTAAGATTTACTTTTTTAAAGCATCTCTAATTTCGGTTAATAAGTCTAACTCACTTGGTCCAGCTGGCTCTTCAGCAACTTCTGGCTCATTTTTGCGATTCATTCGGTTAATCCCTTTTACCATCAAGAACATCACAAATGCAACGATAATAAAATCAATTACGTTAGTTACAAATGCACCCCAAAGTACAGCAACTTCACCTTCTAAAACACCTTCTGCATTAGCTACACCTTCTTTAACGATATATTTTAACCCTTTTAAATCTGCATTAAATAATAACCCAACTAATGGCGATACGATTCCGCCTGTAAATGAAGTTACAACTTGTTTAAACGCAGCACCCATTACAAATCCTACTGCAATATCAACAAGGTTACCCTTCATTGCAAATTCCTTAAATTCTTTAAGCATGTTTTTATTTTTTATGTTATATCTTTTTGCAAAAATAGTGATTTTTAATCTTTAATCACACGTTTAATACGTTGAGATATAGAGGTTAATAATTCATATGAAATTGTACCTACGGATTCAGCCAGTGTATTTGCATTAAACTGAGCGTCAAAAACTACAACCTCATCACCTACATTACAGTTAACCTTAGTCACATTTACCATGATTATATCCATACACACATTTCCTACTATTGGTGCTTTTTGATTATTGATATAAACAAACCCGTTTTCATTACCATATAATCGACTAATACCGTCGGCATGCCCTATGGGTAAAATTGCTATTTTTTGATTTGTTATTGCTTTGTAAGCTCTGTTATAGCCAACTGTTTGTCCTTTATTCACAACATGTATTTGCGATATTATTGTTTTTAAGGTTGCTATAGGTGTAAAATTACTTTGCTTTGCTACCGAATTGCCATAACCATAAAGTCCTATACCGCTTCTAACCATATCAAAATGAGCGTTAGGATAATTTAAAATCCCTGAGGTATTGCATAAGTGTAGCCAAGGTTGTGTTCCTGTAAGGCGGTTGTATTTTGCCGCAATAGTTTTAAATATTTCAATTTGTTGGGTAGTAAATTCAATTTCATTTACATCTTCACTAGCAGCAAGATGCGAAAAAAGAGATAACACTTTAATACAACTTGAACGATTTACAATACTGCAAACGGCTTCAACTTTATCACTATTAAACCCTAACCGATTAAGCCCCGTGTTAAATTTAATATGTACAGGGTAATTTTGTTGTTTATTTTTTGTCGCGATGTTTATAAATTCATCTAAAACTACTGTGTTATACAAACTTGGCTCTAAGCAATATTGTATAAGTAACTCAAAATTTACAGGCTGTGGATGTAATACTAAAATGGGCGTTGTAATACCAGCTTTTCGAAGCGCAACACCTTCATTTGTATATGCTACGGCAAAATAATCAACCTCTAAATTTTGCAAATAGTTTGATATTTGTTGCGCATCAGCGCCATAAGCAAAAGCTTTAACTACTGCCATAAACTTGACTTGTGACCCAATTTGCGCTTTTAAATAGTTAAAATTCGCCTTTAGCGCATTAAAATCAATTTCTAATACAGTTTGATTTGCTTTATGCATTTTTTGCTATTTCAGAGCTATTTAATGATTTAGGATGCGTTTTTTCATTTTTATCGCCATGCATGGCCTTATAATACGCTGCACGGCTTAGTGGTTCATATTCATTAACTTCACCAAGCATTACCAAGCTATCGTCTTTTGATTTACGATGACTATACTGGGCTAAATTACCGGTTCGGGTACAAACGGCGTGTACTTTTGTAACATACTCGGCGGTAGCCATTAAATTAGGCATTGGCCCAAATGGTTTTCCTTTAAAATCCATATCCAAGCCTGCAACAATTACTCGAATTCCTTTATTAGCTAAGTCATTACAAACACGTACAATACCTTCGTCAAAAAACTGTGCTTCATCAATACCAACTACATCACAGCCATCGGCTAATATTGGTATATTGGCAGCCGCAGGTACGGGCGTTGATCTAATTTCATTAGCATCATGAGATACTACATGAGCCTCATCGTAACGTACATCAATAGCTGGCTTAAAAATTTCTATTTTTTGTTTTGCAAATTGCGCACGCTTTAATCTTCGGATTAATTCTTCGGTTTTACCCGAAAACATTGACCCGCAAATTACCTCTATCCAGCCAAATTGTTCTTTATGATTTACTGTATTTTCAAGAAACATAGATGTGTTTTAGCCTAAAAACAACGCTGTTTTTAGAATCACAAATTTATTAAAATAACAAAATACAATTTGTAATTAATCATAAATTTTATCAAAAGTATACGATTAGGTTTTTACAGAAATGCAATACTTTAAAGTGTTACAAAAAAAATCCTTTCAAAATTACAGTTTTGAAAGGATTGAAGTACCTCGGGTGGGAATCGAACCCACACTCTCGAAAGAACCGGATTTTGAATCCGGCGCGTCTACCAATTCCGCCACCGAGGCTTTAAAATAGATTTATGCAAAACTATAAATTTATTATGTAATAATTACAAAATATCATGCGTTTATATATTTTCTGTTTAAATAAATGCATAAATTTGCAGCGTTTTACCAAACATTGCATTGTAAATCACTAAATATCAAATATAAATGTCCTCAAATCCTACCGAAGCTAAAATATTTGCTTGTTCGCAAAGTAAAACACTTGCCAAAGATATTGCCAATGCATTTGGAGTAAAACTGGGTAATATTATCACTTCTACTTATAGCGATGGCGAATTTCAACCTTCGTTTGAAGAATCTGTAAGAGGATCGCGGGTGTTTTTGGTTGGCTCAACCAATCCTAGCTCAGAAAACTTAATGGAATTACTACTTATGCTAGATGCTGCAAAACGTGCCTCTGCACGACACATTACAGCTGTTATTCCTTATTTTGGTTGGGCTAGGCAAGATAGAAAAGACAAACCAAGAGTGCCAATTGCTGCAAAACTAGTGGCCAAAATGTTAGAAACAGCAGGGGCAACACGTATTATCACTATGGATTTACATGCTGATCAAATACAAGGATTTTTTGAAATGCCTGTTGACCATTTATTTGCTTCAACAATTTTTTTACCCTACCTAAAGTCGTTAAATTTAAAGGATTTAACCATTGCATCACCCGATATGGGTGGATCTAAACGTGCTTACGCCTATTCAAAAGAGCTTGAAAGCGATGTTGTGATTTGTTATAAGCAACGTGCTAAGGCCAATGTAATTTCTCATATGGAATTGATTGGCGATGTTAAAGGTAAAAACGTAGTACTTGTTGACGACATGGTTGACACTGCTGGCACCCTAACCAGAGCTGCCGATTTAATGATGGAACGTGGTGCGTTAAGTGTACGTGCAATTTGTACTCACCCACTTTTATCAGGCGAAGCCTATACAAAAATTAACGAATCGAAACTTGAAGAATTAATAGTTACCAATTCTATTCCGTTAACACAACAACATGATAAAATAAAAGTGTTATCTTGCGCCGGTTTATTTGCCGATGTTATGCAAAGCGTACATCAAAATAAATCAATAAGTTCAAAATTTTTAATGTAAATAAATTCAAATATTAATCTATAAATTTTCAAAATGAAATCAATTACAATCAATGGATCGAAAAGAGAAAGCGTAGGCAAAAAGTCAACAAAAGCCTTACGTAATGCTGGAGATGTACCTTGCGTATTATACGGAGGAGAGCAACCAGTTCATTTCTCAGCACATGAATTAGCGTTCTCTAAATTAGTATATACAGCAAGTGCTCACACTGTTGTAATTGCTATAGAAGGTGGCGAAACTTACAACGCTGTACTTCAAGATATTCAATTTCACCCTGTAACAGATAAAATCTTACATATTGATTTTTATCAGTTATTTGAAGATAAAGAAATTGCAATGGATATCCCTGTAAACTACTTTGGTAACTCTAAAGGTGTTATTGCTGGTGGTAACTTACGTAAAAATCAACGTAAATTACGTGTAAAAGCATTACCTGCTAACTTACCTGATACTATCGATGTTGATATTACACCTCTTAAAATTGGTGGAAAAATATATTTATCTGAGCTAGCAAACGAATCTTACAGATTTTTAAGCACAGGTAACACTGTTGTTTGTCAAGTTAAACGTTCTAGAGTTTCTGTTGTTGTTGAAGATGACGAAGAAACTGCTGAAGCTGAAGCATAAACTTTTTAAAAGTTTAATGATAAAAAAAGACGACCAAAAGGTCGTCTTTTTTGTTATTAATGCTAAGATGTTACTATATTATGTTAGTCTATCAGCTACAGCTAATTAAAAATAGGTTTTTATTTTACGTACTCAACAGTAGTAGTTTAATTCGAGCTATCATCATCAGATGAACAAGCAAAGATTACAATTCCACTTAGGATTCCAAATAGTAGTTTTGTTTTTTTCATTTCGTAATTCTTGGTTTATATCAAACCTTAGGCTTAGGCTTCATCACCATAAAGTCTTTAAGGTAATAAGGCTCAAAATAGGCAACATCTTCAAAATTTTTACTCTTAAATTTATCATAGCTTAAACGGCACATTGTTTTTGCCGTTGGAAGTTGATGCGCTAAAAATACCGCATTTGGGTGTGTGATTAGCGTTTTGGCTTTTTTATTAGAGTTTCCTACAAAATAGACTTTACCTGCATTTAACTGCTCTAAAAAAGAGTTTTCGTTTAATATTTCTGCCTTTGTAGCTCTCACTTCGTTATAATTAGCGTCAAATACACTAGCGTAAACTTCCATCCGTCTGGCATCAAGCATTGGCACAATACAACTATTAACTTCTTGTTGCTCAACTTCAAGCGCTAAAGCTTGCAAAGTATTAACTGAAATTAATGGCGCATTTAAAGCATAACACAGGCCTTTTGCTGCCGAAACACCAATACGAAGCCCTGTGTATGAACCTGGTCCTTTACTTACCGCTACGGCACTTAAATCGCTAGCAGCAATGTTTGCCTGTTGCAATACGGCATCGATATATTTATGTAAACGCTCGGCATGCGAGTATTGATTATTATTATCTTCTTTTAAAACCAAAGTCTCACCATTTTTTGATAGTGAGACTGAGCAGTTTGTTGTTGTGGTTTCTATATTTAAAATGTATACCAAGACTAATTAATTAAAGGTTTACCCAAGTAAAAATCTAACACTTTATTTCTAAACACAAAATCGTATTTCGCATTAATTAACGATGCTTGAGCGTTTAAGTAAGCGATACGTGATTGCTCTAAATCAAACGCATTAAATGCCCCAATATCATAACGCTCTTTAGCATTATCAAACGCAAACTTTTGTGCTTCTAACGATTTTTGAGCCGCAATATATGATTTATATCCTGCTTTAGCATCAGTAAATGCACGCTGAATAGTTGCTTCTAAACTAATTTTAGCTTGCTCTAGCTGTAATTTACTAGTAATTTCGTTGATTTTAGCTTGAGCTACACTGGTTTTGTTTTGAAATCTTGAAAATATTGGAATGTTTAAACTTAAATTAAAATTATGTCCAGCATTATCATCAAATTGACCAAAAAGAGGAGTTTCAGGTAGCGTTAAAATTTGCCCTGTATTTGGGTCGGTAAACGTTGTTCGGGGTCTTATAAACGATGCCGAACTACCATAACTATACCCAAAACTTAAGGATGGGTAAAATCCTGATTCGGCAATTTTTGTACCCAATACAGCACTTTCAATGCTTTTTTCAGCAACTTTGATTTCATTACGATTTTCAAATGCATAAGCTAAAATTGGAGACACCTCATTATAAAGCAGCTCGGCTGACGGTGATGCTACATCAATAATTTCGACAGCAAAACCATCATAAGGCAATTGCAATAATTGAGATAACGATAAAACAGCTAAATCTAAACTATTTTGCGCAACAGTTTCGGCTTGTTCGTCTCTACTTAATGTTGCTTGCGCATCGTAAATATTAGCCTTTGGCTGCACACCAGCATCAACTAAGCCTTCTACTTGTTTTAATTGTGCTTTAGAAAACTCAACTTGAGCCTGAGCTGTTTTTAATCCTTCGGTATTAAATAAAATATTTAGGTAGGCATTAATAACATTTAACGAAATATCATCTTTAATTCTGTTTAATTCTAGCTCATTTTGCTCTCTATTAATTTTGGCTTGTTTATAGTTATTAAGATTTGCAAATCCATTAAAAATAGTTTGACTTAAACCTATACCGTAATTTGATGAATAAACCGTGTTATTAATACGTTGGTTTGTTACAGGGTTAAATCCAGAGCCTAAATTAACACCGCCCCCTACACTAGCACTAACTGATGGTAAAAATCTGCCTTTGGCAGCAATAATATTTTGGTCATTACTTAATAAAGTGTTTTTGCCTTGTTGGATGGTGATGTTGTTTTCTAAAGCATAATCAACACACTGTTTTAAGGTCCATTTTTTTTGTGCGTTTAGCGCTAAACCTGTTAATACAAGTATTGCAAATAAAATATTTTTCATATTGTAAAAAGTCTTAGTCGTTTTCGTTTTCATCTTCATCTTTATCTGATGTTTTGTTCCAAACTTTAATCTTATCGCCTTCTTCAATACCCTCTAAAATTTCAACATTAATGCCGTCGGATAAGCCAAGCTCAACATTTTTCTTTTTAAACTTACCGTTATCTTTTTGTATTTCAACAAAAGGTTTTTCGGTAATACGATTAAATTGCAATAACGCTTCTTTAATAGCAAATACACTGTCTTTTGCAGCCAATTCAATTTCGGCATTTGCACTGTAACCTGCTCTAATTTTTGTGGATTCACCTACCGTAACGTCAGCTTTTATGGTAAACTGTACGGCGCCGTTTTCTTCCTTACCTTTTGGTGCTACAAATGTTAACTTAGCAGGAAAATCTTTGTCGGTAATTGCACCAAGCACTACTTTTATGTCTTTTCCTTCTTCAAGTTTATCAACTTCGGCTTCATCAACTTTACCTTCAAAAATCATTTTGGTCATATCGGCAATGGTAGCAATGGTTGTCCCTGCATTAAACGAGTTACTTTCAATAACCTGATCACCTTCACGCACCGGAATTTCTAAAATTGTACCTGGTATTTGCGCAATAATATTAGTATTAGCCGCCCCACCACCAGAAAGCGAACCGCGTTTAATAATTTGAAAATTATTTTGAGCTTGCCCCAATTGTTCTTTAGCTTGGTTGTAGGCTAACTCACTATTTTCAAAATCTTGTTTAGAAATTACGCCTTTTTCAAAAAGTGTTTTATTTCTTTCAAACAATATTTTTGAGTTTTCTGTAGATAATCGTGCCGTACGGATTTGACTATTAGCACTTGCCAAATTTTGCTCATTAGGCACCACTCTAATTTTTGCAATTAAATCGCCTTTTTTAACCAAGTCACCTTCATCAACAAATATTTTATCGATTATACCACCAACTTGAGGTTTTAATTCGATTTCTTCCTCTGGGTTTAATTTTCCTGTAGCCACCGTTTTTTTAGCAATGGAAGTGTAAAAAGGTGTTTCGACTTTATACTCAACAACTTCTTTTGAGTTTGCTTTTTTAAAGTACACTAAAACAGCTAATAAACCCAAAATTAGGGCTAAAACTAAAATAATTTTCAATACTTTTTTCATGTCATTAATTTTATTAATCTATAATTTGTTTGTCTAGTTATTCTTCTCTTAAAGCCTCAATTGGCTTTATACTTGTTGCTTTAAATGCGGGTATTAACCCTATTAATGTGCCTAATATTATAAGTATTATGAGTGCAAAAAACACTACACCAATTGACACCGATGCATTAACCATCCAAGCATCATCACCTTGCCCTATAGTACTGTCGATTAGAATTAAAATCCATCCGCCGCTAATAATACCTGTTAATCCCGCTAATAAAGTGATAAATACCGCTTCGACAACAATTTGTCGTTTAATTTCAAAAGGTGTGGCGCCAAGGGCTCGTCGTACACCAATTTCTTTGGTACGCTCTTTAACGGTAATTAAAAGGATATTACCAATTGCAAACACTCCTGCTATTAAGGTGGCAATACCTACAAACCACGTTAAAAACTGCATTCCTTTTAAAAACCCTGTAATCTTAGCAAATTCCTTACCTAAGTTAAAGCTTCCGAAGGCACGCTTATCTTTAGGATGCACGTCATTTAAGTTTCGTAATAATAACTTGGCGTCCTTTTCTATTTGTAAAATATCAAATTCGGGCTTACCTGTAATCATCATCCACCCTATACGGCTGCCTTGATTGTATATTTGCTGAAACGTAGTAAATGGAATGTGCATATCGGCACGAGGCCCTCCTGTACTTGATGTTTTAAACACTCCAATTACTTTAAAATTAATACTATTAATTTCTATATATTTACCTATTGGGTCCGCATCTTTTTCAAACAATTGTTTGTAAATATCTTCGGATATGGCAACTACTTTTCTAGCATCAGTAATATCTAATTGATTGATAAAACGGCCTCTATCCATTTTTTTCTTTTGCACTTTATCTAGTAATGGATAATCGCCGTATACGCCAAAAGTGCCAGATAAAAACTTGTGTGATACAAAGCTTCGTGTAATATTTCGTGGTACTACAAACTCAATACCTTCAACGTTTTCTTCTATTTTTTTTGCATCAGTTAGGGTAAGTTGTATCCTACGACCTTCTTGAAAACCTTTAAAAGGCTGGCTAGTACTTTGTGCCCACATAAACACGCTATTGGTTGCAAAATCTCCAAATAAGCGGTTAAATGCGTTTTCAATACCTCTAGCAGAGCCTAATAAACCAATGAGTAATAATATGCCCCACCAAACACCAACCATGGTTAAAATGGAGCGAAGTTTGTTTTTGGTTAAACTATCGTATACTTCTTGCCAAGTATCTCTATCAAATAAAAATTTAATCATAATTACTCGTCTCTTAGTGCTACAATTGGTTTAATTCGTGCTGCTTTTTTAGCTGGCAAATAGCCTGCGATACCTCCAGCAATGATAAGCGTTATTGTTGCGCCTATTACTGTAGATAAACTTACGGTTGGATTTTTTATAAAATAATCTTCCAAAATTGGGGTTACCAATTTTAATACGCCCATACCTAATAACAAACCAATAAATCCCGAAATAATGGTAATTAACATC
This sequence comes from uncultured Flavobacteriaceae bacterium, assembly GCA_937924845.1. Taxonomy (GTDB): domain Bacteria; phylum Bacteroidota; class Bacteroidia; order Flavobacteriales; family Flavobacteriaceae; genus CALDUQ01. The sequence goes on along the minus strand of CALDUQ010000023.1, from coordinate 359 downwards.
GACTCTAGTAAAATAATCGATACTATTGATTTTGGTGCGGCACCAAGGGCTTTTCGAATACCAATCTCTTTAGTACGCTCTTTAACTATAAAAATCATAATATTACTCACCCCAACAATACCTGCTATTAATGTACCAAAGCCAATAAAAATTATCAAACCATTAATACCTCCTTTTAAAGTACTTATGCCTTTTGTAGCTTTTGCCATATTATCGAGCCTAATAGCGCGTTGGTCATTACGAGCAACAGAAAACCTGTTTTTTAGTTTTTTTTCGATAGAATTACCAAAACTTAATGCCGCATCGGTACTCATGTTTTTATTATAGGTTAGGTAAAAGAAATCAACATGATCGGTATT
>CALDUQ010000022.1 GCA_937924845.1 uncultured Flavobacteriaceae bacterium | reverse complement strand
AATATCAACTCCATTTATAGTCCCATCACCATCACAATCTGCATTCACCCATATTTCATTTGATAAATCTTCATCACCTTCTATGCCGTTATCCGCACATGGATCATATATTTCACCTGGTTCTTCTTCTGAGTTTGGTGTACCATCACCATCGCAATCAGCATTAGACCAAATTGAATTTGTTGCATCTTCATCACCTATAACTCCATCATCTACACATGGATTAAATGGTTCATCATCCGAAACATTAGGAGTTCCGTCACCGTCACAATCAGCACTTGCCCATATTGGATTTGTTATATCCTCGTCACCTACAATACCGTCATCAACACATGGTTTTAGCACATTTAACGGTGAACTTTCGTCTCCATTTCTAGTCCCATCGCCATCACAATCGGCTAAAGCCCAAGCATCAGAAGTTTGTAATGTTTGGATTGTTACATCATATTCACAAGGATTTGAAGGATCTGTGACTATACCATCAATTTCTGGATCGACTTCAGAACCGTTTGATACGCCATCACCATCACAGTCGGCATTATACCAATCAGAATCGGTGGCAGTTAAATCAATATTGCTCATATTAAAATCTATACAAGGATTGTATGGCTCCATGTCTTCTCCGTTAGGCTCGCCATCACCATCACAATCGGCTGCAGCCCATATAGGGTTAGTTGCAACAAAATCTTCATCTATACCATTATCAACACATGGATCTAATGGTTTCGGATCAGCTCCATTTGGTGTGCCATCACCATCACAATCAGCTTGCTGCCATATCACATTATCAGGATCATGATCACCAACAACCCCATCGTCTTCACAAGGATTAAAAACTTCACCTGGTGTTTCATTTTCGTTTGTAGTTCCATCTCCATCGCAATCAGCTGCAGCCCAAATTTCATATCCGCTTTGCGCAGATGTCCCAGGACTTAAAGGGTCAACTTGTTCAACAGAAACAGTATGATCACATGGGTTAAAATATTCTGTACCCATATTTAATTCTTCTCCATTTGTTTCGCCATCACCATCGCAATCAGCTTGTAGCCAAATTAAATTACTTACATCCTCATCTCCTTGGATTCCATTATCCAAACATGGTTCAAAAATTTCTGAGGGATCTTCCTCCCCATTTATAGTTCCGTCGCCATCACAGTCGGCTTGTAGCCAAAGTGGGTTTGTAAAATCTTCGTCACCTACAACACCATTATCTACACATGGGTTATACGGCTCATTATCAGGAACATTTGTGGTTCCATCCCCGTCACAATCAGCAGCAGCCCAGATAGGGTTAGTAGGATCACTATCTGTTATACTACTATTAGCTGGTTCAGCACATGGGTCCAATGACTCTCTTGGGTTTTCATCTCCATTATTTGTTCCATCTCCATCACAATCTGACAACAACCATTTTGGAGATGGCGTTAAAGTTTGTAATGTTTCATCAAAATCACATTGCTCATTAGGGTCTGTTACCGTACCTCCTGTTGGCGGATTTACTTCAGAGCCGTTAGGAACACCATCCCCATCACAATCGGCAACATACCATTGAGAATTTGTTTGAGCCAAATCTACTTGAGATAAATTTCCACCAACACAAGGGTTGTTAGGTTCAGGATCCACACTATCACAGGTACCATCGCCATCACTATCTAGGCAACCATCTACGACAACCATCTCGGTTAAGTCATTATCTGGAGATTGAGTTAAAGTCCCTGTTGTTGAAGCTATAGCTGCTGTTGTATTATTTGTTATTATCTGTCCATCTGTTCCTATTTTAACAATTCCTTCAATTGTAATTGACGCATCTGAGCCAGCTATTAAACTCCCTATATTCCAAGTTGTACCATTATAAACGCCTTGAGTTACGTTACCATTATTTGCGGTTGGAGTTAATTGTATAGGTATTAAATCTACTAACGAAACTGATGTTGCAGTATTTAAAGGACTTTCATTAGTTACTGTAATATCAAAAGTTACAATATCCCCTTCATTAGGTGTTGCGTCTGTACTATCCAATGTTTTAACTGTTTTTAATTCAATATCACAGTTAATCGCCTCTGCTTTAATAGGCCCTAGCTCTGTATAAACACCCCCGTTTAAATCTGCTAAATAGTAAGTAACACTATTAGTTGCAATATAACCATCTGTACCAATTTGATTTGCCACTCCAACAGGTGTACCCGAATGAACAGTTAAAGCTCCAGAAATTGGAGGGTAGTCAGCCATTATAACAGAATTAGTTGACTCAATAACAATAGCATTAGGATCAGATGATGTACAATCATTTTTAACTATTGGAACAATACTACATGAAGCTACATTTGTTGTAGCGCCAGATACAGTGCTAAATGAACAACTACCATCATCAGAAAATGTTGCTGTTAAATTAATAGCATTACCATTAGCAGGTAATGTTACACCTGTAAACGTATAAGGAGATGTTATACCTGACAATGCTACAACTTGAGACACATCTCCAGTTAGCAATAAATTACCCGTAGTTGGTGCGCCCGCAAATGTAACTTCAACATCAGCTGTATAAGTATTGCTTATAGGGTCACATGAACTTAGATTAGATACTTCCATTAACGTTATATTACATGCCACACTACAATCTGAAGGCGCAGTAACCACATTAGTTTCTGAATATTCACATGCTGGTGAAGCAGCACTAAATTTTGCTGACAAGTCTAAAGCTGCTCCATTGGCAGGTAATCTTACACCAATAAATTTATATGGTGAAGTTAATCCTGAAATAGACGTTGAGGCAATAGCAGTGCCAGACACCGGTAAACCACCAGTATACAATTCAAGATTTCCGGTGCTTGACGCACCTGAAAAAACCACTTCAATATCGGTTGTAAAAAAATCATCTGTTGTATCTGCTGTAGTACCATTATTGTTACATAACGATACATTTGTTGCATTAATATCTGTAATACTACAATTTACAACACTACAACTTGAAGGTGCTGTAACAGTTGTTGCATTAACAAATGTACATGCTGTTTCTGCTGAAAATTTAGCTTCAACACTAACATCAGTGCCTGTAGTTGGTAATTGTACTCCTGAAAAAACATGAGACGTTGTTGAAGATAAACTGCCTACTGCTACAACAGCTCTAGCAGTTGTTTCTCCATTTACAAACAACTCTAAATTACCTGTAGAAGGAGGAGTGCTAAATGTAATAGTTAAATCTGCAGTAAAAAAGTCATCCGTTGTAATCATTGATGTTCCGTTATCATTACATGCTGATACAGCTGAACTTGCTATTGCTGTAATACTACAAACTGCTGCACTACAACCTGAAGGTGCTGTCAATACATCTGTTTCTGTTAAAGTACATGAAGTACTTGCTGAAAATCTTGCAGTTAAATCACTTGTTGTTCCATTAGCGGCAAATGACACATCATTAAAAACATACGGAGATGTTAAACCTGTAACCGATATAGTTGATAATACAGTAGAACTACCTTCTCTTAAAATTTCTAGATTACCTGTTGTTGGAGCATTAGTAAATGCTACTGAAACATCTGCAGTAAAAGTATCATCCGAAGCATCTGGTACTGTCGATGCATTTGAACATGCAGACACGTCACTTACAGATATTAAGGAAATATCACACAATGGTGTACTACAAACATCTGGAACTGTAACAGCATTTGTACTCGCAAAACTACATGCTGTTTCATTTGAAAATTGTGAAGTTAAATTTAAGCTACTGCCACCGGCTACTGCACTTTGAGAAATTCCAACAAATTTATGTGAGCTACCCGTAATTGTAGATACTGCTACTGAAGCTATAGGTGTTGTTTGTCCTGTAACAAATAAATTTAAATTTCCACCAGATGGCGCATTTGAAAATGAAATTTCGGCGTCAAATGTGAACACATCATCAGCTGAATTAGTTGTTGTTGAGTTATCATCACAAGCTGATACATTTGTTATATCAATAGCAGTAATTGCACAAGGGTCATTACACACCGAATTAGTAAAATCATCAACCAAATATGACCCGTTTGGAGTACCGTAAGGCATTGCGCTAACAACTTCACCATTTACCGTTATTAAACTTGAACTCATCATAGTGTATACGGCGTTTTCTTCACCAAACTCTCCGCCGTCATTATTATCTGCTCCTGCATTTGAACTGGCTTCATTAGCGTCAGAACAACCATCACCATCACTATCTAAATCGACATTGTTTGGTGTTCCATCATTATCTGTATCTATAGTTGGCAAACCATTATTATCACCATTGCTAGCTTCTACTTCATCGGCCAAACCATCCATATCTATATCGCCACCAGACATCTCCATACTATCGATAACACCATTGTTATTAGCATCTAAACTACCTTGACCAACCTCATCTATATCATAAATACCATCATTATCACTATCTAAATCTAAAGAATCTAAAATACCATCTCCATCACTATCACCACCTTCACATATTTCAACATTATCTAATATTAAATCTGATCCATTGCCAGCGCTAACTGTTACCAAAGATGAGTTTGTTACATCTCTAAATTCAATAGTTGCTGTACTTGAACTTGCAGTAAATATAACGCTTAATAAATTATTTAAATTTGCTCCACTATTAGATGACACTGAAAACACACCCAAAGATTCACCATCAGCAAGTACCTGAATACTTACTGAACCAGACCCTCTTTCTCTTCTAATACCAAATGACACCGTATACTCATTTCCTGGTGTTGTTGTTATAACTTGACGTAAAATACCATTATACACATTTGAAGAAAAACTAAATCTGGCAGCATCAAATGACCCTGAATATATAGCGTTATTTTCTAACACCCATCCCATTGTTGGATCTGTATTACTATTAAAACTAGTATCAAATTTTGGGTCATCTAGAAAGCCTCCACAAGTAAACTCATCCACATCTATTATCCCATCGTTATCATCATCTATATCACATTGATTAGGCAAACCATCCATATCGGTATCAACACAATCTACAACATCTAAATTATCTATTAAGCCATCACCATCATCATCAATACCGTTACAACAATTTTCTTTACTATCATCTGCTGGATCATTTGCGTCTTTTCCTGCATTACATTCAGAAATATTTGTTTCGCCCCCAAAATCACAATCTAAAGCGGCTAATGGGTGATTTGCATCTCCATTTATTTGATCACAAATAGAAATCAAAGATTCAACAGCTTCCTCACAAGGATCACATGCTATAATTGTAACATTTACTTGCTGATAGGCTACAGCTATACTACCTGGAATTGCTTCTGTATATGCTACATAATAAGTACCGTTTGTATCAACTACTGTATTTGACATTAAATTTGCAGATGTTGCTGGCGATCCTGAATGAAAAGATATAGTTGCTGATGAAGGCACATAAGCTGGATTATTAAAATCTTTTAAATCTATAGTTGTTTCTCCACAATCATTAGTAGTTGTAATTGGGTCGGGGGACGTAAAAAATGGACCACTAGGTATTATATTTTCACACCCTGTAGTGAGACAATCCTCAAAACCAGGTATATCAACAATAACACCACATGTTGGTCCTGCTATAGGAAAAATCATATCTCCAATAGAGCTTTCAGAGCAGCTCTCGTCATTTGCTATATAAGCATATCCTCTGGCATCAACATAAACTTTTCGTTGCTCAACACCACCAATTTGCCAACTTTTTAAACTTATTGGGCATTGTGGCGTTGAATTATCTAGCTCGGGTACACAAACACCTAGTCCAAATCTCCACCAATCGGCAGTATGTGGTGCTTTATTAACAAACTTAACTAAAATACTACTTCTAGCTATACCGTCTTGTATTTGCACTATACCTTGCTCATTATTTCTATTTGCTGTTATTAAATTCGTATCTGCTTGAGTTACAAAACCAGGCTCTCCATCTAAAGGTTTTAGCGGAATTGGCGTTACACCATCTATTTCAAATATTTCAATAGTCGTATTAATTTCAACACCTGTTTTTCCTATATAGATATACGGATCGGTAATTGGTGCACAAAACTCATATTCAATAGTTCCACTATCTCCATCTTCTGTTTTGTATATTAATGTCCCTCCATCTACAATATTATTACTTGTATTAACAAATGCCGATTCTAATGCACTTGCATTAGATGTTGTTATGCTTGGCGAACCACTTAAAGTTGTAAGTGTCGTGGTTACTAATGTTCCCCCAGGTAAAAAGCTATCACTTTCATTTGCATGATAAACCGTATGTCTTTCAAATCCAGGATCACAAACTATAGGCGGTGCTAAATCATCATCTGGATTTGAAAAAGGGTTTGTTGATTGATTGATTTCAAACAAATTACTTACAGTACCTCCATCACAATCTTCATCTCCAAAACTAGATTTTGGAAACTCGGTCAAGTAGCTAATTGTATCTGCTACATTTAAATTGGGATCGCTACACTCAGGCAAGCCTGGCAAATCATCAGTAATATACCAATTTATACCATCTGTAGAACCAGTTTTATTTGAGTCCCAAACATTTCTATATACTGCGGTAATACAAGTTACATCACCCATAATTTGAAAAATTGCAAATTTTGGCCCTACGTCTCTTGTGCTACATGCTGTACCACAGCTAGCTGCTTGTAAAACACCATTTGCATAAAGTGCAGGATCATAGTAAATACCTTCAGGACTATCTTGCCTTGCTACTTCAACCAACTCATAAGGGTTACCCTCACAGTCTGTAAAAGTAAGCCTATGTATCCTTGCACCCCTAATTTCTGGACCGTTTGGAATAACCAAATATGGGTTTGATAAACCTGTAAAATTAGGAGACCCTCCTCCCGCATTAAGATTAACAACCCATCTCACTTCAGTACTATGAAGAACATTTTCATTAAAAGAATCCGCTCCTGTTCCATTTATTTCTAAATTTGCATCAGAAAATACCCCTAATGCATCAGTGCCAGAATGATTAGCATCATTATTTCCATTATCTGGAACCTGCCTTACAAAAGAATTATTACTGATATGATTTCTACTTTCAAAAGTAAAATCAAAACAAATTCCTGTATTATTATCGCCAGTTGCTCCTGCTGTGGTAGCAAAATAACCCTGACCCGCAGTCGTTGCCGAACCAACGCTTGTTATTTCCATACCGTATAACTGTGTAGGTGTTTGTGAAAATAAATTAACACTAAACATCACAAAAACCAATACTGTTGATAATAGTTTTGTTGAGAAATAACGCTTAATTAAATGTAGCTTTTCTATCATAAGAATAAAATTAATTTCAAAATATTAAAATAATACTGCATTTTATTTTTTTAAAAAATATGCGAAAATACAAATTTATTCTTTAATGAAATCATTTATATAATGGTTTAATACTATAAAAAAACATACTGGTTTACCCTTTGTTTTTAATCTTCATAAAAGTGTAATTATACCTAATAAAATTAACTTTTGTATTTTTACAAAAACGAAAAACACTATGAACTTAAACTTTAATAAAAACGAAGATCATAATAAACTATTAGTATCTGAACTAAAAAATCGCTTAGCAAAAGTTAAACTAGGTGGCGGACAAAAAAGAATTGACAAACTTCACGCCAAAGGAAAATTATCTGCTAGAGAGCGTATTGATTATTTATTAGACACTAACTCCAAATCAATAGAAATTGGTGCTTTTGCTGGCGAAGACATGTATAAAGAACATGGTGGTTGCCCTGCTGGAGGTGTCATTATAAAAATTGGATACATTAAAAACACACAATGTATTGTAGTTGCTAACGATGCAACGGTTAAAGCAGGCGCATGGTTTCCTATTACAGGAAAAAAAAACCTTAGAGCTCAAGAAATTGCTATTGAAAACAAATTACCCATTATATACTTAGTTGATAGCGCTGGCGTGTATTTACCCATGCAGGATGAGATTTTTCCTGACAAAGAGCATTTTGGCAGAATTTTTAGAAATAACGCCATAATGAGCAGTATGGGTATTACTCAAATATCGGCAATAATGGGTAGCTGCGTTGCAGGAGGCGCCTATTTACCTATAATGAGTGACGAAGCCATAATTGTTGACAAAACAGCTAGTATTTTTTTAGCAGGCAGTTACCTTGTAAAAGCCGCAATAGGCGAAAGCATTGACAATGAAACTCTTGGAGGCGCATCAACACATTGCGAAATATCTGGAGTTACTGATTACAAAGCCAAAGATGATAAAGATGCACTTGATAAAATTAAAACTATTTTTAGTAAAATAGGAAATTCAAACAAAGCTGGTTTTAATAAAATTGAAAGCGCACTTCCTAAAAATAACATCAAGGACATTTATGGCATCATCCCAAAATCAAGAGCTGACCAATACAACATGAAAGAAATTATTAAACGGTTAGTTGACAACTCCGAATTTGAAGAGTACAAAAAAGATTATGGCAAAACCATTATCACAGCCTATGCACGTATTGATGGCTGGGCTGTAGGTATTGTAGCCAACCAGCGTGAACTTGTTAAAAATGCTAAAGGCGAAATGCAATTTGGAGGTGTTATTTATAACGATTCTGCCGACAAGGCAACCCGTTTTATAGCCAATTGCAATCAAAAAAAAATACCTCTTGTTTTTTTACAAGACGTAACCGGATTTATGGTTGGAAGTAAAAGTGAGCATAGCGGTATTATAAAAGATGGTGCTAAAATGGTTAACGCAGTAAGCAACTCGGTAGTGCCAAAATTTACTGTTATAATAGGCAATAGCTATGGCGCAGGAAATTATGCGATGTGCGGAAAAGCCTATGATCCAAGATTAATTATTGCTTGGCCAAGTGCCGAACTTGCTGTAATGAGTGGTAACTCTGCCGCTAAGGTACTGTTACAAATCGAAAAAGCATCATTAGAAAAACAAGGCGAAACTTTTACTAAAGAAAAAGAAGATGAATTGTTTCATAAAATAAAATCGCGCTATGATAAGCAAGTTTCCCCTTATTACGCAGCATCTAGAATTTGGACTGACGCCATCATAGACCCGCTAGAAACTAGAACTTGGATAAGCATGGGTATAGAAGCCGCTAATAATGCACCTATTGAAAAACCTTTTAACATGGGCGTTTTACAGGTATGATACATAAAAAATTATCATCATATCGCTTTTGATTTTATCTGGTGAAGCAATTTTTATATTACCTTTTGTTTTACAACGCATTTTTAGAGCTACCTTTCTAGAGAGTTTCAATATAAACAATGAACAACTTGGTTACTGTTTTTCGATTTACGGGATAACTGCATTACTTTCATACCTTTTTGGGCGGTCCTCTTGCTGATAAATTTAAACCAAAAAATTTAATAGCAATTGACTTATTATTAACTACTTAAGGTGGTTTTTTTATAAGTAGTTTTCCTAACTACTCTTTATTAAAATTACTATATGGATATTGGGGCTTTACAACTATATTATTATTTTGGGCAGCTATGATAAAAGCCACACGAGTATAGGGTGGCCTTAAAAATCAAGGTGTAGCTTTTGGTATTTTGGATGGTGGGAGAGGTTTGGTTTCTGCAAGCTTTGGAGTGATAGGATTACTGGTGTTTTCTGCACAAGTTAATAACAATATATCAGATTTAAGTAGTAGCGAAAACCAAAATGCTTTTAAAAATGTTATTTTAATCTCTTCAAGTATTATTTGCTGCGTTGCTGTTTTGGTTTATATCTTTTTTAAAAATTTAAATACTGAGACAAACAACACTAAAAAAGAAAAATTGATATATGATAACATTAAACATTTACTTAAAAATAAAAACATCTGGCTTATCATGATAATTATCATGTGTGCATATATGGGGTACAAAGCCACTGATTTTTTTACACTTTACACAACACACGTAATGCAATATAACAACATTGAGTCTGCTAAAATAGGTACATTATTACTCTATTTTAGACCTGTCATTGCAATTATAATTGGCTTTACAGCCGATAAAACTAAACCTTCGTTTTGGCTAAGTATTGGGTTTGTGTTAACAGCTATTTCTAGTAGTGTTTTGGCTTTTAATGTAATAAATAGTGACAATACTGTAATATTTATAATCAACACACTAATTATTGCTATTGGGGTTTATGCCTGCCGAGTACTATATTTTACAACTCTTGAAACTGCAAAAACATCGTTAACATTAACTGGTACTGCTGTTGGACTTGTATCTATAATTGGCTATACGCCAGATATTTTTTCTGGCCCACTATACGGTAAACTACTTGATAACAACAATAAAGTATTAGGGCTTCAACACGCCTTTAGTATTGTTATTTTATTTAGCGTTTTAGGCTTTATAGCTTCCATTTTACTTTATAAGAATACCACTAAGTAATTATTTTTTTTATGACTCGTAGTTTATGCGTATGCTGCCGTTTTTCAACATTATAAATACCAGAGTGGTCCAACCTATCAATCCTAACTTTACCATGCGCATGAATAATATAATTATCCTCCATAATAATACCAACATGGGTGATTTTACCTTCAGCATTATCAAAAAACGCTAAATCTCCTGGTTCACTTTCTTCTATAAAACTTAATGGTAAACCTTGGGTGGCTTGTTGTGAAGCATCTCTTAATAATTTAAAACCTGCTTGTTTATAAACCATTTGTGTAAAGCCAGAGCAATCAATACCAAAAGGTGTTTTTCCGCCCCAAAGATACGGTGCATTTAAATATTTTAAGGCAATCTCTATGATTTGATTTTTATTTGGTGTAACCGTATTCACTACGCCATCATATTGATGGTTTAAAAATGTTAATGCCGATATATTTACACCAATGGGCACCGACAACATTGCCTTTGATATATTATCTTCAATACAATCAACTTGATTGGTTATATAACAAGGCTCATTACTTATCAACTGTACATAGGCATTTTTTTCGATTTCTAAATATTGTTTATTATCAACCCAACCTTCATAATCATCAAAAGACAAACGTATTTTACTCCATTTTTTACGAGATTCAAGTACTTTAAAAACATCGCCATATAATACTTGTGACACCATTTCTGATGCATCCCTAGGTTCTAACCTTAACGGAACAATACTTAAATTACATATACCGTATTGCATATCTTTATATTAAACTGTACGCTCAATTACAATTGCAGAAGCACCTCCGCCACCATTACATATGGCTGCAGCACCAATTTTAGCATTATTTTGCTCTAAAATATTTACTAACGTTACTAATATCCTCGCGCCCGAACATCCTAATGGATGCCCAAGTGACACCGCACCACCATTAACGTTAACTTTATTCGCTTCTAAATTTAGCAATTTAATATTAGCTAAGCCTACTACTGAAAAAGCTTCATTTAACTCAAAATAATCTACTTTATTTATATCAATATTAGCTTTTGCTAAAGCTATTGGCAATGCCTTTGCAGGAGCAGTTGTAAACCACTCTGGTTCTTGTGCGGCATCTGCATAACTCAATATTTTAGCTAAAGGCTTTAAGCCTAATTCATCAACTTTTTCTTTACTCATTAATACTAAAGCCGCTGCACCATCATTAATTGTTGATGCATTTGCAGCTGTAACTGTTCCGTCTTTGGTAAAAGCTGGACGTAAATTTGGTATTTTATCTAATTTAACATTAGTAAACTCTTCATCAGTATCTACTATAATAGGTTCGCCTCTACGTTGTGGCACCTCTACTGGTACAATTTCGTTTTTAAACTTTCCTTGTTGCCATGCTTCAGTAGAACGTTTATATGAGTTGATTGCAAAGCTATCTTGATCCTCTCTTGAAAACTTATGCTCATTAGCACACATATCGGCACAAACACCCATAGCGTTTTTGTCATATGCATCTACCAAACCATCTTTTTGCATGCCGTCTTCCATTACAGCTTGTCCAAATTTTGTTGCTTGTCTTGCATGAAAATAATGTGGTATACGGCTCATATTTTCCATACCACCTGCTACAACTACATCGGCATCACCTAGTGCAATAGCTTGAGCGGCTTGCATTACTGTTTTCATACCTGAGGCGCATACTTTATTTACTGTAGTGCAAGGTACCGTATTAGGCAAACCTGCATAAATAGCAGCTTGTCGAGCTGGAGCTTGACCTGTACCGGCTTGTACTACATTGCCCATTATAACTTGGTTTACTTGATTTGGACTTAAATTAATTTTATCTAATGCCCCTTTTATCGCTATAGCGCCTAATTTTGGTGCCTCTACTTTAGATAGGGCTCCCATAAAACTACCAATTGGTGTTCGCGCTACCGAAACAATATAAACCTCTTTTAACATTTTTAAAGTATTAAAAATTAAACAGTGCGAATTTAACTATTTTTTTACAAGATTATGTTCAAAAATTTGATTGGGTTGATTCTTCAATTTAATTTGCATTTTTTAGTACTTTTGAAACTGTTCAAATCTATACATGAAAAATTACATCAATTTAATTTACAAAAACCATAGTTTAATCTATAAATTTTTCTTGTTTGTAACAACCACATTTTTAATTGTGTATTTTTTTCCGAAAAGCGGAAAATTTAAATATAGTTTTGAAAAAGGAAAACCATGGCAATCCGAAAATTTATTTGCACCGTATGATTTTGCAATAAAAAAATCGAATGCTTTTATTGCTAAAGAAAAACAAGATATTATAAAGAAAGCCCCTGCTTATTTTTCTATAATCCCGAATAATCAAAATTCCGCTTTGGCGGCATATAAAAACGATTTTAATACCATTTTCACTGATAGTATTTCGTCTAAACAAAAAAAAATACTTTTAAAAGAAGGCGAAATTATACTTAACTCAATTTACAAAGCCGGTATTTTAGATAAAACCTATAATTTTAATACTGATAAGCGTATTATTATTTTAGAAAATAGAGTTCAAAAAAAATCGACAGTATTTGCTAACTTAATAACCCAAAACAAACTAGAAACTGTTATAAAAACTAATGTTAACAATGTTAATTTGGGGGCTTACCAATTACAGTTTACAGCTTTATTTTTTGACATTATAAAACCTAATTTAACGTATAATGAAACACTTAGCAATAACTTTTTAAATGATGAAATTAGCGCTGTATCATTAGTTAGAGGTAGTGTTGACAAAGGCACCTTAATAATATCTAGAGGTGAAATTGTGAATGACAAACACTTTAAAGTTTTAGAATCATTACGTAGCGAATATGAAACTCAAATTTGGACCGATGCCAACTATGTTTGGATTATTGCTGCTTATACCCTTTTGGTTGCATTAGCTTTATTAATGCTTCTATTATTTTTACGTAAATACCGAATTGATGTTTTTGAAAACAACACCAAAGTAACGTTTATATTTTTTAATATAGCCGCTATGATGTTGCTAACAATATTTGTAATCAATTACAACTCATCATACACATACATTGTTCCGCTTTGCATTTTACCTTTAATTTTAAAAGCATTTTTTGATGCCCGCTTAGGCTTATTTACCCATGTAATAACTGTATTATTATTAGGCTTTATTGTACCAAATAATTACGAATATATGTTTTTGCAAATCATAGCTGGTATTGTTACAATTTTAACAGTTTCTGAACTTTATAAGCGTGCCAATTTATTTATATCGGTAGCTCAAATTACTTCAATATACATATTAAGTTATTTTGCGTTTTTTGTAATTCATGAAGGCAGTGTTAAAACAATTGACCAAAAAACCTTTATATTATTTATAATAAGCGGACTGGCAACACTTTTTGTACAGCCATTAATTTATGCCTATGAAAAAATATTTGGACTAGTGTCTGACGTGTCACTTTTAGAATTATCAGACACCAACTCTAAATTATTAAAAGAACTTTCAAATACAGCACCTGGTACATTTCACCATTCATTAAATGTTGCAAATCTAGCAGAAGCAGCAGCTAATGAAATTGGCGCTAATGCCATGTTAACTAGAGTTGGTGCATTATATCACGATATAGGCAAAATTAAAAACCCTACCTATTTTACCGAAAATCAAACTACTGGATATAACCCTCACGATCACATATCGCCAAACGAAAGCGCAAGCATCATTATTGGTCATACTATTAGTGGTATTGAAATTGCTAAAAAAAATAAACTACCCGATCGTATCATAGATTTTATTAGAACCCATCATGGCAACAATCTTGTATATTACTTTTATAGCAAAGCTAAAGAGATTAACCCCGAAGTTAACGCCGATGATTTTAAATACGCCGGACCAACACCTTTTAGTAAAGAAACCGCAATTTTAATGATGTGTGATAGCGTTGAGGCTGCTTCAAAAAGCCTAAAAGAACCTACTTCATCTAAAATTGAAGCGCTGGTTGAATCAATTATAAACAAGCAAATTGAAAACAACCAATTTATAAATGCCGATATCACTTTTAAAGATATACACTCTATAAAAAAAGTTATAAAGCATAAACTCACTAATATTTACCATTTAAGAATAGAGTATCCCGAATAATTAATTTTACTTTTTTTATACAAATTAATAGTATTACTATTATATTTGCATTTTAAGCAATTAATTATGGATCAACTTTTATCATCATTTAAAATTTCGGTACCAGCATCAATTTATAATAAAGACCCTGAAACATCCGATTTAGGAAAGCGAATTATAAAAAACAGCATAAGCATGATAAGCACCTTGGGTTTTGAAGTATTTACTTTTAAAAAACTTGGTGTAGAAATAAAATCTAATGAAAGCTCAATATATCGCTATTTTGACAACAAACACAAATTATTAGTATACCTAACAAGTTGGTATTGGGCTTGGCTTGAATACCAATTAGTATTAGAAACTTATAGCGTAGCTTTACCAATTGAAAAACTAAAAAAAGCAATAACTATTACGACTAAAACTATTGAAGAAGACTCAAAATTTACACATATTAACGAAATTGAGCTAAACAACATTATTATTAACGAAAACTCAAAGTCATTTTTAACCAAAGAAGTAGATAAAGAAAACCAAAATGGTTATTTTACAATATACAAGCGTTTGGTTACACGCATTAAAGACATGATTATTTTAGTTAACCCTAATTACAAATATCCAGCTAGCTTAGCCAGTACAATAATCGAAACTGGGTTACATCAACATTTTTTAAAAGATCACTTTAATACAATTACCGATTGTAAAAACTCAACACCAACACAATTTATAAGCAATTTAGTATTTAAAACCCTAGAAATTAAAACACCTTAAAACTACAATGCGTTTACAACATAATTTTTAATCACAGTATCAAAATCATTAGTATTTAATATTGAAACCGTTATTGGTAAATAAAACATTAACGTAGTATCAAGCTTGCCATTTAAACGCATATAATCTTTTTCGGTAGTTAAAATAAACGATTTTTTGCGTAACGCATAAATTTCATTAACCGTAAACTCGTGATGATCATTAAACTTTAAATGCTCAAACTGCAACCCTTTTGCTGTCAAATAATTAACCAAAGGTGTAGCATTTGCAATTCCTGTTACCAATGTTAATGATTTTGATTGCAAATCTTGCAAGGGTAATTTACCGTCCTTTCCTAATACAAAATCAGAATATTTTATAGCACTAAAATACACTTTTTGATTAGGCAAAGGGTTTAACTTTAAAACAACAGCCTCTTGCTGGTGTGTTGACAAAGTTTCAGGACATTTAGTAACCACAATAATTTGAGCACGTTTTGCAGCATTTTTAGGCACTCTTAAATTTCCGGTAGGCAACATAAAATCATCCGAATATAAACTATAATAAGGCGTCAATAATACATTAAGCCCTGCATTAACTTTACGGTGTTGAAACGCATCATCAAGCAAAATAACATCTGGTTTTGGAGATTGCATTCGCAATTGGGTAATACCATTTTGACGATTTGCATCTACGCCAACATAAACATCTTTAAACTTATTATAAAACTGAAAAGGCTCATCACCCAAAGTTAAAACAGTACTACTTTTTGATGCCAACACAAAGCCTTTAGTATGCCGTTTATACCCTCTGCTTAACGTTGCTAATTTATATTGAGCACTTAACAAGCTAATTAAATATTCAATCATTGGTGATTTACCAGTACCACCAACACTTAAATTTCCTACACAAATTAAAGGAAAATTATATGACTTTGATTTAAAAACACCTTTAGTATAAGCCCAATCAATAAAGCTAGCCACAAGATAATAAATAGGCACAACGGGTAACAATATGTAGCGAATCAACTTCATACAACGAAAGTAATTATTTATATTTGAAACCCTAATAAAAACCCTCATGATTGTTCAAGACGTAATTTCGCATTTAGAAAATTTATCACCACTCGCTTACGCGGAAGACTTTGATAACGTAGGCCTATTAGTTGGCGATAAAAACATGGCTATTACAGGCGTACTAGTAACACTAGATACACTGGAGGCTGTGGTTGACGAAGCTATTGCCAAAAATTGCAATTTAATTGTAAGCTTTCATCCCATTATTTTTAAAGGTTTAAAGCGCATCACAGGTAACAATTATGTTGAGCGTGTTGTACTAAAAGCAATACAACACCATATTGCAATTTTTGCAATTCACACCGCTTTAGACAATGCTTACAATGGCGTAAATGATATCATTTGCGAACGTATTGGCTTACTAAACAGAAAAATATTAATTCCGCAAAGCGGAACATTATAAAAATTAAATACTTATGTGCCTTCGGAAGAAGCCGAAAAACTAAGAAACGCTTTATTTAATGCAGGTGCTGGCAACATTAGCAACTACTCAAACTGCAGCTTTAACACCAATGGCATAGGCACATACAAAGGCAACCAAAACACCAATCCAAGTAAAGGTAAACAAGGCACGACTCATTTTGAAAAAGAAACAAAAATATCGGTTGTATATGCCAAACACCTAGAAAAAACTATTTTAAACACGTTGTTTAAAACTCATAGCTACGAAGAAGTCGCCTATGAAATTACAACACTTCAAAACACCAACCAAAATATAGGCATGGGTATGGTTGGCGAGTTAAACACACCAATGACCGAAAACAATTTTTTAAAGCATATAAAATCTGTCATGAAAACCGATTGCATTAGACATAGCAATTTACTTAACAAACCTATTAAAAAGGTAGCCGTTTTGGGTGGCTCAGGTAGTTTTGCCATTTCAGCTGCAAAAGCTGCAAAAGCTGATATTTTTATTACTGCAGATTTAAAATATCATGATTTTTTTATGGCCGAAAACAATATTGTTTTAGCAGATATTGGACACTACGAAAGTGAGCAATTCACAAAAAGCCATTTAGTAGCGTATCTTACAAAAAAAATACCTAATTTTGCAGTCATTTTATCAAACATAAACACCAATCCTGTAAAGTATTATAAGCATGGCTAAAAAGAAAGAAGTTACTGTAGAAGATCGACTAAGAGCATTATACGACTTACAATTAATCGACTCTCGCATTGACGAAATTAGAAATGTAAGAGGAGAATTACCATTAGAGGTTCAAGACTTAGAAGATGAAATTGAAGGTTTAACCACTCGTCTTCAAAAATTAAATGATGATTTAGCAAATACTAATGACCAAATAAAAGGCAAAAAAAATGCCATTGAAGAATCTAAAGGGTTAATTCAAAAATATACTGAGCAACAAAAAAATGTTAGAAATAACAGAGAATATGACTCTTTAACTAAAGAAACTGAGTTTCAAGAATTAGAAATTCAATTGGCTGAAAAACACATCAAAGAGTTTAAAGTTCAAATTGAACAAAAAAAAGTAGTGATAGATACCAATACGCAACGTTTGGATGAAAGAAAATCACACTTAGCTCATAAAAAAAGTGAACTTGACGCTATTCTTGAAGAAACTAAAATTGAGGAAGAAACACTTCTAAAAAAATCTGAAGATTACAAAAAAACTATCGAAGAGCGTTTGGTTATTGCTTACGATCGTATTAGAACTAATGTAAAAAACGGTTTAGCCGTTGTGCCAATTGAGAGAGGTGCATCTGGAGGATCGTATTTTACTATTCCGCCACAAATTCAAGTTGAAATTGCTTCTCGCAAAAAAATTATTACTGATGAGCATAGTGGCCGTATCCTTGTTGATGCTATACTTGCAGAAGAGCAAAAAGCTAAAATGCAAAAATTATTTGCTAAGCTTTAACCTTCTATATAATTTACCATACAAAAAAAGCAGCTTTAAAAAAAGCTGCTTTTTTTATATTAAACGTTTTTTTAACGTAAACCACACACTATTTTACCGACTAATGAGTTTAATTTATAATTATTAAAACAATGCATCACGCTATAAAAATTAAGCTTATGAAACAGGTACTTATTGCTGTATTACTAATTTTTTGTTTTACTTGTGCTAATACAGCACAAAATAATACACCCAAAACCGAAGACATTACAAACTTAAAACCTGTTAAAGTTGCTAGTGAAAACGGATTAGAAAAGGCTTATTTTGCAAGCGGTTGCTTTTGGTGTGTTGAAGCAATTTATGAAAGCGTACATGGGGTTAACGAAGTTGTAAATGGCTACTCTGGCGGACATACAACAAAACCAACTTACCAATCTAGTAACACAGGGAACACTGGACATGCCGAAGCTGTTGAGGTGATTTACGACCCTAATCAGGTTACATTTAGCACTTTGGTTGATGTGTATTTTGGCTCTCAAAACCCAACTCAGGTTAACGGGCAAGGTCCTGACAAAGGCTCGCAATACCGCTCTATAATTTTTTATCAAAACGATAAGCAAAAACAAATTATTTTAGAAAAAAAACAAACGTTAGCAAAAACACTTAATGCTAGCATTGCTGCCGAAGTATATCCGTTTCAAAAATTTTGGGTTGCCGAAGATTATCACCAAAATTATGAACGATTAAACCCAAACAACCCCTATGTAAAAAACGTATCGATACCGCGTTTAAAACGATTTCAAGCTAAATTTCCGCAGTACTTAAAACAAAACTCGCACTAGTCAATTATTTATAAGCTTTAAGCTCAAAAATTAAAGGATATAATTGGTGTTTTGTGGTATAATGCCCTGTTGATGTTGCTTGTAAATCTGGCAAAACGTCATAAGGGCTTTCATTATGCTCGTGTAAATACTCGATAGTTAAACCAGCCTCTATTAAAGCTGTAACAACCTCACCTAGTCCGTGATTCCAAGTGTATTCCTTGCTAATGATTTCCGATGTTTCATCGGCATAAGTACCTTTATACTCTTCATGAATCACCTCGTTTTGATGATATCCGTAACGCATATTTATGTCGTCGCTAGTATAATCAAACATCCAAACAATGGGGTGAAACTCTACCATATAAAACACCCCTCCTGGCTTTAATCGCTCGGCAATCATTTTTGCCCATGGCTTTAAATTGGGTAGCCAGCCAATAACCCCATAACTGGTATAAACAATATCAAAGGTTTTGTCAATATATTTTGAAGTATCTAACACGTTACAACAAACAAATTTAGCATCTTGTTGTAATGATTTATTTAAATTTTGAGCTAATTCTATCCCTTTTTCACTAATATCTACACCTGTACAATTTGCACCCATACGGGCTAAACTTAACGTATCTTGACCAAAATGGCATTGCAAATGCAAAAGTGACTTGTTATTAACATCACCCAAAGCGTCCAATTCATATCTATTCAAGGAACTTTTACCTAACTTAAATTCTTCCATATTATACATTTCACTTTTGGCATGTATAGCAACTTTTTTATTCCAAGTAGATGCATTTACATTAAAATAATCTTGATTGTCACGCATAAGTTTTGTTTTTTATTTAATCAACAAAATAGTAACTTTGAGGAAAACACACAACTAATAAAATGCTTACACATAAAACTGGTATTGATTACGCTAAAACTTTAGACGAATTAGACCCTTTAGCCAAATACAAATCTGAGTTTCATATCCCTAAAGATAAAGACGGTAACGATTTAATTTACTTTTGCGGCAACTCGCTAGGATTACAGCCAAAAACCACAAAAACCTATATCAATCAAGAGCTAAATGACTGGGCTAATTTGGGTGTTGAAGGGCATACCGAAGCTAAAAACCCCTGGTTACCTTATCATGAGTTTTTAACCGAAAGTACAGCGAGACTCGTTGGCGCCAAACCAATCGAGGTGGTTACCATGAACTCACTTACGGCAAACTTACATTTTATGATGGCGTCGTTTTACAAACCCACGGCTAAACGTTATAAAATTTTAATTGAAAGTGATGCTTTTCCTTCGGATAAATATGCGGTCGAATCGCAATTACGCCATCATGGTTATGATGACAAAGATGGCTTAATTTTATGGTCGCCTCGAGTAAATGAAGACTGTTTAAACTACAACGACCTTGAACATATTTTAAATACGCAAGGTCATGAAATTGCACTTATTTTAATAGGCGGTGTTAATTATTATACAGGGCAATTTTTTGATTTAAAGCGCATTACAACTTTAGGTCACAAAGCTGGCTGCAAAGTAGGTTTTGATTGTGCGCATGGCGCTGGCAACGTTAATCTTGATTTGCATAACTCGGGTGCCGATTTTGCGGTTTGGTGCACTTACAAATATTTAAATGCAGGCCCTGGCAGTTTATCGGGCTGCTTTGTGCATGAACGTCATGCAAATAACAAAAACTTAAACCGATTTACAGGCTGGTGGAGCCATAACAAAACTACACGTTTTAACATGCGTGATGAGTTTGATGTATTACCTGGCGCCGAAGGTTGGCAACTTAGCAACCCCCCTATCTTATCAATGGCTGCCATAAAAGCATCGTTAGATTTATTTGATTCCATTGGCATGGAAACTCTTATTAAAAAATCTAAACAACTTACAAGTTATTTTGAGTTTTTACTAAAACAACTTGGCGAGGACACTATCAAAATTATAACGCCTAGCAACCCCAATGAGCGTGGGTGTCAATTATCAATACAAGTGCTTAATGCCGATAAAAATTTGCACGACAAATTAACAAAATCAGGGGTGATAAGCGATTGGCGTGAGCCCGATGTGATACGCTGTGCTCCTGTGCCGCTTTATAATTCGTATTTAGATGTGTATCATATGGTAGATAAATTACAAACTATTTTAAAACATTAAAATTTTGAAAGACCAAAACATTACCATAATCGGTGCAGGTTTATGTGGCAGCTTACTAGCTTTACGACTTGCACAACGCGGTTTTAACATTACTGTTTACGAAAAACTACCCGACCTTAGAAAAACCGACATCTCGGCAGGACGCTCCATAAATTTAGCTTTTTCCGATCGTGGCAACAAAGCCATAAAACTAGTAGGTTTAGAATACAAAGTTAAAGAACTTTGTATTCCCATGCACGGGCGAATGATTCATGATAAAAACGAAAACACTTTTCTATCAAAATACAGCGGCCGAAGCTATGAGTTTATCAACTCCATATCAAGGCAATCACTTAATGCTTTGCTATTAAATGAAGCCGAATCGCATCGTAATGTTACAATTCATTTTAATAAAAAATGTACTTCGGTTGATTTTACAAACACTACTGCTCATTTTAAAGATTATCACACTAAAAATGACTTTAGCGTAAACTCTGACTGCATTATTGCAACCGATGGCGCAGGATCGGCACTTCGCAAAAGTTTTTATTTAGGTAAAAAGTTTTTATTTAGTTATTCGCAAAACTACCTAACCCATGGCTATAAAGAGTTAAATATAGAACCTCATGCTAACGGTGATTTTAAAATTAATAAAAACGCATTACACATTTGGCCAAGGGGTGATTTTATGCTCATTGCCTTACCAAATTTAGACGGCAGCTTTACCGTAACTTTATTTTTAAGCTATAGTGAGGGCCAATTCAATTTTGACAACCTTAACACCCCAAAGCAAATTGAATTGTTTTTTAAAACCGAATTTCCCGATGCTTTAAAACTAATGCCTAACCTAGTCAATGATTTTATTAAAAATCCAACCGCACCACTAGGCACTATTAAATGTGCACCATGGCATTATAAAGGAAATGCTTTATTAATGGGTGATGCCGCTCATGCTATCGTGCCGTTTTACGGACAAGGGATGAATGCCTCGTTTGAAGATGTTGTTGAATTTGACAAAGTACTTGATTTAAAATTAGATAATTGGGACTCTATTTTTAAAACTTACGAAACTAACCGTAAACAAAACACCGATGCAATTGCCGATTTAGCTATTGATAATTTTCATGAAATGAAAGCTCACGTAGCTAACCCAATTTTTAAACAAAAACGAGAAATTGAAATGGCTTTAGAGCTAAATTTCCCCACGCAATATGCCTCAAAATACTCATTAGTAACTTTTAATGAAAATATAAATTATCGTACAGCCATGCTGAAAGGGCGCGCGCAAGATAAAGCCATTTTAAATTTACTATCAGACCAAAAAATAACCACCAAAACCGATTTAAATACTATTTTAAAATTAGTTACCAATGCAACCAATGCTATACTAGAAGATGATAGTGTAGCTGGTTTAAACCAATAAAAAAAAACATGACAAAAGTAACACCAAGAGGCGCTTACCCACATACCAAACGCGTGGGCGATTTTATATTTGTATCGGGCACAAGTTCAAGACGGCCAGATAACACCATTGCTGGAGTTGATGTAATTGACGATATGGGCACAAAACATTTAAATATTGAAACACAAACTAGAGAAGTGCTTAAAAATATTGATAAAAACTTAGCAGGTCACGGTGCTTCCTTAAAAAATATTGTTGATGTAACAACCTTTTTGGTAAACATGAATGATTTTGCAGGTTACAATAAAGCTTACGCCGAATTTTTTGACATAAAAACAGGCCCAACACGTACCACAGTTGCTGTGCACCAATTACCACATCCCGATTTGGTAATCGAAATAAAAGTCATGGCTTACCTACCAAAACCAGTATAAAATGGAAATACGTAATTACATTAACGGCGCATTTACACCTCCACAATCTAAATTATGGATAGACAATTACAATCCGTCTAATGGTGTGATTTACGGAAAAATCCCAAATTCTAACCAATCTGATGTTGAAGCTGCGTATCAAGCAGCTGCGCAAAGTTTTAAAACTTGGTCAAAAACATCAGCAGAAAAACGCAGTAAAATACTGCTAAAAATTTCCGATTTAATCGAAAAACATAGCAGTCTTTTTGCCGAGGCTGAAAGTAAGGACAATGGCAAACCAATTACATTAGCCAAAACCGTAGATATACCTCGTGCCGCTAGTAATTTTAGATTTTTTGGCAATGCCATTACACAATTTTATAGCGAAAGTCACAGTAATACAAGCGCTCAAGTTATTAATTATACCCTAAGACAACCCATAGGTGTGGTAGGTTGCATATCACCTTGGAATTTACCGCTTTATTTATTTACTTGGAAAATCGCACCAGCCATAGCCGCAGGTAATTGCGTTGTTGCAAAACCAAGCGAAGTCACACCTGTAACAGCTTATTTATTGGGCGATATTTGCAATAAAGCAGGCTTACCCCCAGGTGTATTAAATATCGTTCATGGGCTAGGCAGTACCACAGGTCAAGCCATTGTAACCCACCCTAACATTAAGGCTATAAGCTTTACAGGCGGTACCGCAACCGGCGCTTCTATTGCAAAAACTGCCGCCCCGATGTTTAAAAAATTATCATTAGAGCTTGGCGGAAAAAACCCAAATATCATTTTTGCTGACTGCGATTATCAAACCATGATAAATACTACCGTAAAATCATCATTTGCAAATCAAGGACAAATATGTTTATGCGGAAGCCGAATTTTTGTAGAACGATCAATTTATAATAAATTTAAAACCGATTTTATAGCTAAAGTTAAAGCTTTAAAAATAGGGTTACCTTCGGATAAAACCTCGAATATTGGAGCTGTGGTTTCAAAAACACACCTAATTAAAATACAAGATTATATTATCATAGCTAAAGCAGAAAAACACACTATTTTACTTGGCGGCAACAAAGTTAATGTTAAAAACAATGAAGATGGTTATTATTTTGAACCTACAATTATAGAAGTTAACTCTAATGATTGCCGTATCAATCAAGAAGAAATATTTGGTCCTGTGGTGAGTATTATGCCTTTTGATACTGACGAAGAAGCCTTAAACATGGCAAATGATGTAAAATACGGCTTATCAGCAACCGTTTGGACAAATAATTTAAAACGATCAATGTACTTTAGCGAGCATTTACAAGCAGGTATTATATGGATAAACACTTGGATGACACGTGACTTAAGAACCCCATTTGGGGGTGTAAAAGCTAGCGGTGTTGGCAGAGAAGGTGGTTTTGAAGCACTTCGGTTTTTTACCGAACAAAAAAATATATGCATAAAATATTAAAAAAAAATAAATGGATTTAAAACTTAATACCAAACATGCCCTTGTTTGTGGCAGCACTCAAGGCATAGGTAAAGCAACAGCTTTTGCTTTAGCCGCAGAAGGCGTTAGAGTCACCCTTTTAGCCAGAAATGAGGAGAAACTTAAACAAATAGTAAAAGATCTTCCACAACAAAGAGCGCATGATTACATTGTTGCTGATTTTCAAAACCCAAATGATTTAAAACAAAAAGTAAACACTTATATTTCTAAAAATAACGGTTTTCATATTTTAATAAATAATACAGGGGGCCCCCCTAGTGGCACTATTTTAGATGCTAGCCTAGATCAATTTGAAAATGCGTTTACACAACACTTAAAGTGTAACCATATTTTAGCTCAAGCTTTAATTCCGTATATGAAAACTCAGTGTTTTGGACGTATTATTAACGTAATTTCAACTTCTGTAAAAGAACCCATCCCTGGGCTTGGCGTAAGTAACACCATACGTAATGCTGTAGGAAATTGGAGTAAAACCTTATCGTTTGAAGTTGGTGCGCATGGTATTACAGTTAATAATGTTTTACCTGGCTTTACAGAAACTGAACGCCTTAACGAAATTATAAAAGTAAAAGCTAAAAAAACAAATACATCTATCGAGGATATGACTGCTGTAATGAAAACGCACACACCTGCTCATCGTTTTGCAAAACCTCAAGAAACCGCAAATGCCATAACATTTTTAGCCAGCGAAGCGGCAAGCTACATTAATGGCGTGAATTTACCAGTAGACGGTGGTAGAACAAAAAGTTTGTAATTACAACTCGTAAAACTTAATTGGACAATGCTAAAATAAGCTCAGATAATGATACGGATTGCTGCTCACCGCTAACCATATTTTTCAACGTATAGTTATCGTTTTCAAGCTCCTTATCTCCTACTAAAACCACAAAAGGAATTTGACGCTTATTAGCATAGTTCATTTGTTTTTTCATTTTAGCTGTATCAGGATAAAGCTCAGCTTTTACACCTTGTGCTCTAAGTAGCTGTATTGCTTTTAAGCAATACAGCGCTTCTGTATCACCAAAATTAATAAACATTATATCTGTGGCATCTGTAATTGTTTTTGGAAATAAATTTAAATCTTCAAGCACCAAATAAATTCGGTCTAAGCCAAAACTAACACCTACACCGCTTACATTTTTTAGTCCAAAAACACCTGTTAAATCATCATAACGACCACCGCCGCCAATAGACCCCATTTTCACACCCTCGGGTGCTGACACTTCAAATATAGCACCCGTATAATAATTAAGTCCGCGAGCAAGCGTGACATCCAAATCTAATTTCGCGCT
The DNA here is from genome assembly GCA_937924845.1 of uncultured Flavobacteriaceae bacterium. Lineage (GTDB taxonomy): Bacteria > Bacteroidota > Bacteroidia > Flavobacteriales > Flavobacteriaceae > CALDUQ01. Next base: position 17,143 of record CALDUQ010000022.1, on the reverse strand, counting down.
CTTTAAGCCCAAAGATGTTATTGCTGTATTTATAAACTCTAACTCTTCAATTCCTTTTAAGCCTTCGGCTGAAGTAGCTAAAATTGATTTTAATAGCGTTATTTGCGTTTCAAAAGTACCCGACATTGAAAATAACGGTTGTAAAGCATCAATCCCTGTTTGGGAAATACCTTTAGATAACATTTCTTCCTTTACCTTGTCTTCGCCTATTTTATCCAATTTATCTAAGGCAACTGTAAAATCAATCAATTTATCTTGAGCACTAATAACTTCGGCAATACCCGATAATATTTTTCGATTATTAATTTTAATTGTAACACCCTCCAGCTTTAAGTCAGTAAAAACAGCATCGTATAATTGTATAAACTCAACTTCTTGCCATAACGATGTTGAACCTACAACATCAGCATCGCATTGAAAAAACTCTCTAAATCGCCCCTTTTGTGGTCGATCTGCCCTCCATACTGGTTGAATTTGATACCGTTTAAACGGAAAATCAATTTCATTTTGATGTTGTACCACGTAACGTGCAAAAGGCACAGTTAAGTCATAACGCAATGCTTTTTCGGAGATTTTTGGAGTTAACGCTTGTGCATTTTTTTTTGCGTAAGAAACGTCATCAACCTTAGACAAAAAATCGCCTGAATTTAATATTTTAAAAATAAGCCGATCACCCTCATCACCGTATTTTCCCATCAAGGTGCTTGAGTTTTCAAAACTCGGCGTTTCTATTGGTTGAAATCCAAAACGTTTAAAATTAGATTTTATAGTATCAAAAATATAATTTCGCTTTGCGATTTGCAAAGGTAAAAAATCTCTTGTGCCTTTAGGAATACTTGGTTTTTGCGCCATCGTTTATCTTATATATGAAGTTAACTATGTAAACTTTAAAATTACTGCAAAGGTAATTTATTATTACATTTTTTATTCGCCAATTAAATCGTCAAAATACTTAAACAAATCGCCTTTTGTGATTACTGATCCTTTTTGTATTAGCTCAAATTTATCCATTTGTGCATCTTTAGAGTAATTTTTATTGGCCTGAAAAATTTCGACAGCATCAGAAAGTAAATTTTCACGTAACCATGCAAACCCTGCTTTAGTGGTTAAATCTACCTCGGTAGTATTAAGTTTTAAGCCAATCAATCGCATTTGCGTTTCGTCCAATCTAAATAAATAAAAATGTTGAGGCGATATGTTTTCTAAAAACTTAGCTTTAGTTAATACGCCTTCCCAAATTAAATCACTAAATACGTCTAACTCTTGTTCGGCAATTTCTGGTTTATTTACTTTTATGGTTTCCCATTCATCAGCCGTAATGGACTGTGTAGCCAAAAAGTTTATAAACTCTTGATGTAATTCGTCAAATTGTTCTTTAGTTAATCTAGAATACTTCATAAAATTATAAATAAAAAATGCGCTCTTAAAAAGAGCGCAAATTTATTGAATATATGTTAAATGTGTTTAAAAAATATAACGTAATCCAAATTGAGCTTGCCATCTAGATAATAAACTAGAGTCATAACCAAAGGTAGTATCTTCTCCTCTAAAGGTATATGTTGGTGTGTTTGTGGTTGCATCAATACTATCAACAGCAAGTGGACTTACATTATTTGGTATTTGTACAAGCCCCCAATCACTATTAATTAAATTACCAATATTTAAAACGTCTAAGCTAAGTTGCAAGGTGTGCGTTTTATCGCCCGCTTTAAAGTTAAAATCTTGCAATACTTTAAAATCCCATTTACCTCTCCAAGGTGCTAAAGCACCGTAACGCTCAGAGTACTCACCTCTATTCTCACTTAAATAGTCGTCTTGTTGTATGTAAGCTTCAAAAGCTGAGATTTGCTCTAATTGCTCAGCAGGAGTACCTGTAAATTGGTAATTACGCAACTCACTTTGTGTTGGTATATAAATTAAATCATTATTTTGTCCCGAACTATCTCCATTTATATTTCCTGCATAGGTATAACTAAAACGACCACCTTGTGCATACTCAAAAAATGTTGAAATGGTTGTTGCAAACTTATCATTACCGTAAGTAAACTTTTTACTTGCTACACCAATAAATCTATGCTTATCCCCATAACGTGAGTTACTTAACACATCATTATTAGCGTTACCTCTTGTTGCATTAAAATCAAAAGCATCACCTGTAATTTCAGCTTCAATGGAGTTAACATCTTTAGCATCTAAAAAGTTATATGCTACACTTGTATACAAGCCATTATTAAACGTTTTTTGAGCTTTTAATGTTGCATTAAATATACGGCCTTTATCAGAGTTTGTAAACACGTATGCATTGTTTCCTCTATCTGTAGCTGCATAAATAGGTCTGTTATCTCCAGGAGAGTTTAACGTTTGAGAAGGATTACGTAGCCCCCAGTTTTGAACGTGAGCACCATTAATATCTTGTGTATATGACAAGTCTCCTGTTAAAACAATACCGTTATTTAATCTATAATCAGCACCTAAATTAGAACGCCATACTTGTGGCCATTTAAAATCAGGGTCAACTAATTGGTAAAAGAAAAAATCTACGCCTTGTACTTGATTACCTAACCAAACAAAAGGGAAACGTCCTGTAAATACTCCCGAACCACCTCTTAATTGAAATGAAGAATCTCCATTTACATCCCAATTAAAACCAACTCTAGGTGAAATTAAAAAATCATTTGCTGGTAATGTTGTAGAGTCTAATGTAAGCTCTTCATTTGTGTTTGGATTGAAATAAGTAATATCTGGGTTATAAGTACCTTTTCTATCAATATTTTCTTCAATCTTATCTTTTGTATCAAAGTATAATGGTTTATCAAAACGTACGCCATAAGTTAACTTAAAATTATCTGTAGCATTCCATTCATCTTGAACATAAAATGATAATTGCCCAACATTTGTTTCTGCCAAAGACCAACCTCCATTAGCACCAATCTCTAATTGATTATTATTATTAAAGGTAGCGTTAGCACCTTGAATTAATCCATCTACTAAACCGCCTTGACCAGCATTATCTAAAAATTCTTGTACGCTAGCAAAATTTCGTGCCGAAAATGGTCCCGTGGGCACAACTCCAAAAGTTCCGCCGTAAACTCCTAAATTGAATGAGTTATCAAATTGAAATTTTTCAAATGAAAATCCTACAGTATACGTATGATCGCCTTTAAAAAAGTTCAAGTTATTTGTAAATTGAAATACGCTTTGATCTAAAACATTATTAATTGAAAATGGTTCATGACCTACCACAATCAAATTATTATTATTTCCATCCTCAATAATTAAACTTGGTGCTGGTGTAGAAAACGGTGTTCTAAAATCTTCAAATTTTGTGTAACCAATTTGAAATTTATTTACCGCCTCGTCGGATAATGTTGAGTTTAACTCAAACTGAAAAGAATCAATATTGTTATTTATCGTATATGCTGAGTTTTCAAACTGAAGTGTCGTAAAGTTTGGTCCTCTTACCCCTAAAGCAGTGGGGTGTGCAGGTGTATCTTTTGATGCTTTTAAGAAGTTATATATTAAAGCCGCTCTGTTATTATCATTAATATTCCAATCTAATTTAAAAATACCTTTTATAGATTCAGACCCAAACGTAAACCCCTGATAACGACCAGGATCATAACCTAAATTTAATAACGCATCTCTTACGGCTACTAAATCACTTTCTGCTACTCTTGATTCATTTATAGCGCCACTTCCTGTATTTGGTAAAAAAGGTGCTCCCAAATCAGTACGATCATCACTTTCAAAGTTTGCAAAAAAGAATAATTTGTTTTTTACAATTGGACCACCTATACTAACACCATATTGTACTTGCTCTAAATCAGCTTTAAAAACATCTTCACCTTTAATTTTTCCTCCTGTTAAGTCTTCGTTTCTAAAAAAGCCATACACTGTGCCTTTAAATTCATTTGTGCCGCTTTTTGTTACTGCATTTACAGATGCTCCTGTAAAGCCCGACTGGGTCACATCATAAGGCGCTAAAGATACCTGAATTTGGTCTATAGCATCTAACGAGATTGGTTGTGCTCCTGTTTGACCTCCTGGTGTCGCTGCGTCCAAACCAAAAGGGTTACTAAAAATTGCGCCATCTAATGAAAAATTGTTGAATTGATCGTTACGACCACCAAATGAATTTCCTGATGACGACGGCTCTAAACGTGTAAAATCTTGAGCAGATCTTGATATTGTAGGCAACCTTGTAATTTCACGTCTTCCTACACTCGTTTCAGCTCCTGTCCTATCACTACCAAAAGCACTTGTTGTTGATGATCCCGTAATTACTACTGCATCTAATTGGGCGCTATCTTCAACCATGGTGTGGTTTATATTTTCAGTTATACCCAAATTTAAAAACAAATCATTATAAACTTTATCCTTATAACCAACATAACTTATGGTTAAGCTGTAAGGCCCTCCTATTCTAAGGTTTAATAAATTATAACGCCCATCAAAATTAGTAGAAGCACCATATTTTGTTCCTGTAGGTGTGTGAATGGCGACCACATTAGCACCAATAAGTGGTTGATTACTTTCATCTTGAATTAAGCCCTTAATGCTTGATGTTGTGACTTGACTGTAGGTCAAAACACCAAAAAACATAAAAAACATAACACTTAATTGTTGTTTAATTAGTTTCATGATATTAGTTTTTTTTTTGAAAAACAAAGTTAAAAAAAAAGACCTCCATAATGGAGGTCTTTTTAAAAACTGAAATTAATATTGTTAACAAGAAATTAACAAGTACTAATTATTTTGATTGAGCTATAATCTCAAATGGTAAATCAACGGTTACTTCACGGTGTAATCGCACTGTAGCATTATACTTACCTGTACGTTTAATATTACCACCTGTAACATTAATAAACTTTTTATCTATAGCATGTCCTGCTTTTTCTAAAGCTTCAGATACATTAATGTTATTAACCGATCCAAATAATTTATCTCCAGAACCAGTTTTTGCAGATATTTTAATATCTAATCCTTTTAATGTTTCTGATAACGCAGTAGCGTCGTCAACAATTTTCTTTTCTTTAAAAGCACGTTGTTTTAAATTTTCAGCTAAAACTTTTTTTGCTGAAATTGTAGCTAAAATTGCGTTTCCTTGAGGAATTAAAAAATTTCTACCATAACCATTTTTAACCGTTACAATATCGTCTTTAAATCCTAAACCTTCAACGTCTTGTTTTAATATAAGTTCCATAGTTATAATATTATTTCATTAAATCTGCTACATAAGGCATTAACGCTAAGTGACGCCCTCTTTTTACTGCTACAGATACTTTTCTTTGGTATTTTAATGATGTTCCTGTTAAACGTCTTGGCAATAATTTACCTTGTTCGTTAACAAATTTCAATAAAAAATCTGGGTCTTTGTAGTCGATATATTTTATACCCGACTTTTTAAAACGACAGTATTTTTTTGTTTTATTAGTTTCTATATTTAATGGCGTTAAATATCTTACTTCACCATCTTTTTTTCCTTTAGCTTGTTGTTCTATAGACATAATTACGCTTTTTGTTTAAGTTTTTCTCTTCTTCTTTCAGCCCAAGCAACTGCATGCTTATCTAATTTTACAGTTAAGTAACGCATAAAACGCTCGTCACGTCTATACTCTACTTCAAGAGGAGTAATAATATCGCCTTCACCTGTAAATTGAAATAAGTGGTAAAATCCACTTTTTTTGTTTTGAATTGGGTAAGCTAATTTTTTTAAGCCCCAATCTTCTTTTGCTACTATCTTGGCTCCTTTAGAAGTTAGAAAATCTTCATACTTCTTTACTGTTTCCTTTATCTGAGTTTCAGATAAAACGGGATTCAAGATGAAAACAGTTTCGTAATGATTCATAATAAATGATTTATTAATTATTTTAAGCCTGCAAAAATAGGTATTAATTTTTGTACTCACAATATAATTTTACAAAAATCACAGTCATAGTTAACTCATTAATTATCACTTAAATCATGTTTTTTTTGTAAAAAAATTTATAAACTGTAACAATTAAAAAAAACAGCACTCTTTATATCAAATCACTAAACACAAAATCTCATGAAAGCAATTTTCAACACATTAATTATTTTTCTATATTTCACTTTTACCATTACGGCTCAAGAAACAACTTACACTATACCTAGTAATTTTAACAAAATTATTATTAGCCCACATATTGAAGTAACCTTTAAAAAAGGAGATAAAGCAAGCATCCGTATTGATGAAATTTTTGTACCTACGGAAAAACTGCAATACGAATTAAAAAAAGGCACACTACAAGTATTTTTAGAAGGCGCAAAAACTATTACAACCAATACTACCAAAAAACATAATGGATGGAAACAAAAAACACCAATTTACAAAAACAAAATAGCCAAAGTCACCATTACATACAACCACAACGTAAATACATTTTCAGTTAGAGGTGAAGAAAAAATAGAATTTACAAGCCCTATAAAGCAAAACGATTTTACACTTCGCATTTATGGTAAATCCGAAGTCAACATAACCAATATTGAATTAAACAACTTAAAAGTTGCTATCTATGGCGATAGTGATTTAAACATTGAAAATGGTACAATTGCCAATCAACGTATAACCGCTTACGGCTCCAGCACTGTAAATTGCAAAACTGTAAAAAGTAAAAACACCAAACTAACCGCATATGGCGATGGCACTTACCAACTTAACATTACAAATCAATTTAAAGTAACCGCTTATGGCGAAGCCAATATAATTTACACCGGCAATGCCTCAGTAAAAAAAGGACTAATTATAGGTGATAGCAACATCACTAAAATTTAACCTTCACACAACATACGAATAAGTATATTTACAGCTTAATTTTTTATGCAAGCATTATGCAAACAAGTACATTAAACGCGATATCCCCTATTGATGGCCGATATAGAAATAAGACTAACGAATTAGCTAACTACTTCTCTGAAGAAGCCTTAATTAAGTATCGTGTTTTAATAGAAATTGAATACTTTATTAGCCTTTGTGAACAGCCTTTACCGCAATTAAAATCGTTTAACAAAACATTATATAACAATTTAAGGCAACTTTACTCTAATTTTTCATCTCAAGATGCACAAGCCATAAAAGAAATTGAAAAAACAACAAACCATGATGTAAAGGCAGTTGAATATTTTATTAAACAAAAATTTGACCAATTAAACATATCAGAGTATAAAGAGTTTATTCATTTTGGACTCACCTCTCAAGACATAAACAACACAGCTGTACCGCTAAGTATTAAAGATGCTATTAATAATGTGTACAAACCTGCTTACCAATTAACAGCAGATAAACTAAAAACATTAGCTAATGACTGGCAAGCTATTGCCATGCTTGCACGCACACACGGTCAACCCGCGTCACCAACACGACTAGGCAAAGAAATACAGGTTTTTATTACCCGATTAAACGAGCAATTTAAATTACTAAACAACATCCCTAACGCCGCAAAATTTGGCGGTGCTACAGGCAATTTTAACGCACATAAAGTTGCTTATCCTAATATTGATTGGAAAACCTTTGGCACTAATTTTGTCGAAAACACATTAGGCCTACACCACTCTTTTCCTACCACACAAATTGAGCATTACGATTATATGGCAGCGTTATTTGACGCACTTAAACGCATAAACACCATTATTATTGATTTAAATAAAGATTTTTGGACTTACATTTCCATGGATTATTTTAAACAAAAAATTAAAAAAGGAGAAGTTGGCAGTTCTGCAATGCCACACAAAGTAAACCCTATTGATTTTGAAAATAGCGAAGGCAACTTAGGGCTAGCCAATGCTATATTTCAGCATCTTTCAGCAAAGCTACCTATTTCAAGGCTACAACGCGATTTGACCGATAGTACCGTATTGCGCAACATAGGCGTACCAATTGGACATACACTAATCGGACTTGCCTCTACACTAAAAGGCTTAAACAAATTACTACTTAACGAACAAAAAATAGCTCATGATTTAGAGCAAAATTGGGCTGTAGTTGCCGAGGCTATTCAAACCATATTACGCCGAGAAGCCTACCCCAACCCTTATGAAGCCTTAAAAGGACTTACACGCACCAATGAAGCCATTACCAAAACTTCTATTTCAAAATTTATCGACACATTAAACATCAGTAACAGCTTAAAAAATGAACTCAAAGCCATTTCACCTAGCAATTACACGGGCATTTAAGCTTAAATCTAAAATTAGTTATCTAAATAATATCCGCTAATAATCAATCAAAATAGCGTATATTTGCATGCAATTATAAATTAATTGCGATGAAAGCCCACCAAAATAAAATTCTAGGAGAAGGTCTTACTTACGATGACGTACTTTTAGTACCTGCCTACTCTCAAGTACTTCCAAGAGAAGTTAATATCCAAGCAAAATTTACACGTAATATTACTATTAATGTTCCGATTATTTCTGCCGCGATGGATACAGTTACCGAAAGCGATATGGCCATTGCCATTGCTAGAGAAGGCGGTATTGGTGTATTACACAAAAACATGACAATTGCACAACAAGCAATTCAGGTTAGAAAAGTAAAACGTGCCGAAAGCGGTATGATTATCGACCCTATAACCTTAGATTTAAATGCTACTGTTAAAGATGCAAAACAGCATATGAAAGAACATAGCATTGGCGGTATACCTATTATTGATGACAACGGATTTTTAAAAGGTATTGTTACCAATCGTGATCTTCGATTTGAAAAAAACAACAATCGTTTAATCACAGAGGTAATGACAAGTCAAAATATTGTTACTGCCAAAGAAGGAACTTCGCTACTTGATGCAGAAAGCATCTTACAAGAAAACAAAATCGAAAAACTTCCTGTGGTAAACAGTGACAACAAACTTGTTGGCCTAATCACTTTTAGAGATATCACAAAATTAACACAAAAACCAATTGCCAATAAAGATACTTATGGCAGGCTAAGAGTTGCTGCAGCTATTGGCGTTACAGCCGATGCTGTTGATAGAGCTGCTGCACTAGTTGAAGTTGGTGTAGATGCTATCATTATTGATACCGCACACGGACACACAAAAGGCGTGGTAGATGTACTTAAAAATGTCAAAAAACAATTTCCTAACCTAGATGTTGTTGTTGGCAACATAGCAACTCCAGAAGCTGCTAAATATTTGGTCGAAGCAGGTGCCGATGCCGTAAAAGTTGGTATAGGCCCAGGATCAATCTGTACAACTCGTGTTGTGGCAGGTGTTGGTTTTCCTCAATTTTCAGCAGTTTTAGAAGTCGCCGAAGCTATTAAAGGCAGCGGTGTTCCTGTTATTGCCGATGGCGGAATTAGATACACTGGTGATATTCCTAAAGCTATTGCTGCTGGAGCTGACTGCGTAATGCTAGGCTCATTACTTGCAGGCACCAAAGAATCGCCCGGTGAAACTATCATTTACGAAGGCCGTAAATTTAAATCCTACCGAGGTATGGGAAGCGTTGAAGCAATGAAAGAAGGCAGTAAAGACCGCTATTTTCAAGATGTTGAAGACGATATCAAAAAACTAGTACCTGAGGGCATTGTTGGCCGTGTTAATTACAAAGGTGAATTATACGAAAGTATTCACCAATTTATTGGCGGACTTAGAGCGGGGATGGGTTATTGTGGTGCAAAAGATATTGACGCACTTAAAACACATGCTAAATTTGTAAAAATTACAGCATCGGGTATTAACGAAAGTCATCCGCACGATGTCACCATAACTAAAGAAGCACCAAACTACAGTCGCTAAAAAAAATACGAGGTCATTTCGACAAAACAACCTAAAAAACAGATTAAACTTAAATTTACTAGATTTGCAAAACCAAATCTAATTAATTTGAAGCAAATTATTATCAAAATACAATTCTATTTGTGCTATGGTTTTTACACCATAGCACCTATAGCATCGTTATACGGTTTATTTTTATACCTAAATATAGTTAACAACAACAACGACTATATTAGTTTAACAAAAACCAATAACGCACCTACCACAGCCACAGCCATAACTGCCGAAGATTACAAAAGCAAATTTCAATTTTTTAAACTCAAAAATTGCTTTATCGCTTTTAAAGAACATATTGGTTTTAAAGAATCACAAGGACGATATAATGAAATTAACACCTTAGGCTACTTAGGAAAATACCAATTTGGAGAAGAAACACTAAATACGCTTGGGGTTACCAATATTGATTATTTTTTAAGCTCTCCAAAACTTCAAGAAAAAATATTTTTAAAAAACATTAAGCGTAACAAAAAAATACTTGCCGATTATATTAATCAATTTGATGGCGTAGTTTTAAACAATATTAAGGTTACCGAATCTGGCATTTTAGCAGCTGCACATTTAGCTGGTCCTGGTGGTGTAAAAAAATATCTTAAACGTCGTGGTAAAGTTAATATTTCTGATGCCTACGGATCATCGGTAAAGCACTACTTAAAGCAATTTTCTGGCTATAACACCTCTACTATTTAGTTTAGTTTTTTTTTAATTCCTGCCTACGCAGGAATAACAATAATAGCATATAATTTTTAACGCATTAATTTATTACAAGAAGTGTTTTTTTCCTTTCTGCGAAAGCAGTAATCTAAATACATCAGCTTCGCAAAGGCAGTAAACTTTATAAAATGTATTTTAAGAAAACAGCCTAATTTCTTTTTCAATTGAAGTGATTATGTTTTTAGGTATATTTAGTTTACTAGCAATTTCTGCCCATTTTGGCACAAGCAATTGCACGTTTTTTATTATACCTTTAGGATTTTTTATTGAAAATGTATCTGCTAGTATTAATAAATCTTTAAGGTGTATATCGGTTCGCTTACCATTAACCGAAAGTGCACGTGATGTTGTTTTAAACGTTAACAGAGGATTTAAAGCAAATGTTAAATCGTAGGCCGGTGACAGGCTCCAATTATCATTATCTTTATTATAAATAAAACTATGGTTTTTTAAATGGTCATCACTATTTCTAAAAACTAAATTAAACACCATACGTTTAAATAGCTGTTGTAAATCTTTATGCGGCGCACCCAAACTTAATGCAACTTTAAAAACATTTTCATATGACGAATTTTCTGGCTCACTTTTAAAATCCCATCCCGTTAAACCTGTTACTGTTAAAACGTGCTGTTTTTCTCCGTTTTGCCTATCATATCTTAACGTAGCAAAATGAGTGTCATCAATTAATTTTGAAGGCATCATATTAATTCCTGCCTCTGTGGCTAACAAATAGCAAGCATACTGAATTTTTTCTTTATTATATCCATCTTCATCATTGATATGTAACTTCACTAAATAATGGTAATAATCATTACTAATCGCCCTATCACCAGCAATAATTTCTCCTGTTTTTTTATGTTCTGAAATTAAAATTTTTGGCCTTGCTCCTCCTGCCGAAGTTCCTATTTTAAAAACATTTAGAAGTGCCAATTCGCTTAAATCATTACCTTTAGTGTCCTTTTTAAGGTTTAATACTTTTTCTAAAATACTAATAACTTCATCTATATTAACTTTAGATGTTTTGGGTAATTTAGCAATGGGCTTATACTCTAATGCACCAATGCCTCGGTCAGCCACATAAGCTAGCTGCTCGAGTGGTGTTGCTTTATAAATACCTCTTGCCGTTAGCCATTCTTGAAATATGATATTACCAAAGGTATCTGGTAAAGAATCGGCTATCATAGGCGGCAAACCTTGAAACGTATCCTTTTTAAATTCAGAAAACACTTGTACTGGCGCTATCTTTTTAAAAATAAAAGGGAACAAATTTAAAAATTGACCAGAATCTAAAAAAGCTGGATTATACTGAAAAAACGATTTACCTTGATCTAAATCATAGCCAATTTTACCAACTTCTTTGCCAAATACAATAACATTTATGATTTTTTCCCTCGTCATAATTAATATAATGACATAGAGTTATCGGCTTCAATTACCTTATCAATACCTTTACCTAAAGGCGTTAACAAATCAAAATGATTGGCTATTTTTAACACTGTATCTAATGTTGAGTTTTTTCCGTTCTCAAATTTCTGAATTGTATACCTAGACAAACCTATTGCTTCTGCAAGCTCTTCTTGAGACATGCCGTAGCTTTGTCTTTTGCTTTTACAAAGCACTGCCAACTTTAGTTTAATATCTTTAACCGTAACAAAATTAATCATAAAACTGTTTATTTTAATACACAAGTATAATCAAATTACACATAAATGTGAATTATATTACACATTATTAGGGTTGCCGTTATTTTTAGTAGATTTTAGGAATCGCTACCACTAGATTTTGCTTTAGCCATGATAGCTTTTAAACGATCCTTTCTGGTTTGCTTTTCTTTTCGAATTTTATTCTTTTTTTGATCCATTAATCGAGCATGCTTTGCCTTATTTTTAGTGTTTTTTGCGCTTCCAGATTTTGCCATGATAAAATAAATTGGTAATTAAAACAAAAAAGTCTTCAAAACCAATAGGTTATGAAGACTTTAAGTGAGCCCTGAAGGATTCCACTTCAAAAAAACTCTTGTATAACTCCTTTTAACCCTATATATTTGAACAACAGAGGAAAGTATAATCAAATTTAACTAATGATTTTGTTATAAAAATACAACTTCGTCCCCTAAAACTAATCTTTTCGTCCCCTATTTAATAAAGTAGAATAAACTTTAATTCTTTTCTGCTTTAATATAGTTAAACAAAGATTAATCATTTATAAACGATATCAAAGTAAATTATGGAATTAACATTTGTTGTTAGAAAAGATAAAATAAATAAAAACGGCCTCTGCCCTATTAGAGCAGATATCTCTATAAATGGTGAAAGAGCAAGAAAAACTATAAGGGGTGTAAAAACATCAATTAAAGATTGGAAAAATAATCGCATTAAAGCAAATCTTAAAAATGAAAAATACAACTTTCATGATGAATACAACACCAAGTTAAAAGAATTTGAAGATAAAGTTGACTACCTTTTCAGATACATAAGATCCAACAATCTAATAGTAGGGAAAAACTATATAATCGAAAAATTAAATGATGATCACTTTGGTGAAAATAGTTTAGCCAAAGACTTTTTCTCTACATATCAAAATTACATTGACAAGTCTAATAACAGAGTTGTACCTGGTTCTATTAAAAGATATAAATCTAACATGAAATTCTTCAAAGACTTTGAAGAATTTACTGGATATAAAATGCATTTTGAATCCATCAACTTAGAGTTTTATGAAGCCTTTACAATTTACTGTTTTGAAGAAAGAAACACTTTAAATAATTATTTTGGAAAACTTATTACAGGTCTTAAAGCATTTATGAATTGGGCTTTTGAAAGAGATTTTCATCAAAATATCTCATTTAAGAAATTTAAAGCCCCTAAAAACAGAATTGAGGTTATATACCTTAATCTAGAAGAATTAAAAACTTTTTATCATTTTAAATTTGACAACATCAAACTAGAAAAAGTTAGAGATCTATATTGTTTTTCAAGTTTTAGCGGATTAAGATTCAGCGACTTAAATAATTTGAAGTCATCCAACATACATGATGACTATTTAAGGTTTAACATACAAAAAACTAAAGATATAGACCACATAACGCCATTAAATAAATATACTAAAGAAATTCTTTCCAAATATAAAAACACCATTTATGACCCCCTACCTAAAATTAGCTCTCAAAAGTTCAATGAATACCTTAAGCTTGCCTGTAAAGAAGCTGAAATTAATCAAATGATAAACATAACAAGATATGTTGGAAGCAAAAGAATAGATACAGAAGTACCTAAATATCAATTAATTACATCACACACTGCAAAAAAAACATTTATATCTAATTCTATTGCCATGGGAATGAATCTAGAAGTCATTAAAGAAGTTACAGGAAACACAGATTCAAAATCATTTGAAACCTACAAACACGTATCTAAAACAACTATAACATCAGAAATAAGTAAAATCTGGAACAACATTTAAATTCAACAAAATTATGGGAAATCTAGCAGCATCAATTTTAGGATCGAGAAATTTAATTAAATTGATTCAAAATAATTATTATTACAGTAAAAACGGAATGATAACAAGTATATTCCTGGGTCTAGCTTCGTACTACTATTTAGGGTTTCAATTATGCAAAATAAACATCTCCTATGGTAATTCTACCATAGGATGGTTTTTTATATTATTCTATTTTTTAACTAGCTGTTTATTAATTAATATAATTCTTATAGAGTTAGGCCTCATGAAAAAGAGTGACAATAGCCATTCTAAATATCTTAGATATACTACGTCAAGATTAAGGTTATCGGAAATTAATAGTTTAAATAATACAGAATTAACGACAAAACAACTCATTAATAAAAACACCAATGAATTTGTAGTTTTACAAAAACAAATTTCAAATATCACAACCTCTGTTAAATCAATAGAAGAGGATTTAATTATTGTAAAAAAAGAAGCAAAAACATCAAACAAAAGAATAGACATCAATAAAATTAAAATTGAAGATCATTTATTAAAAAAAGAAAAACTAAAAATAAGTGATGATTTCACACAAAGTAAAATTGAAATCATTCTAAACACGTTTAAAAACCTCTTTCCTAATATAAAAATCAACCACTTTTCAGATTTTGCTTTCACTGAAAAAACAGAAACTATTAAAAACAAATTAAAACAACCAGAACTTAGAAAATTTATAGAATTCTTAAAAGTGTTACAGCTAAATCAAGTAATTGGAAAAAATAAAACTCTACTATCTAAAGTTATAAAAAACTATTTTATGCTTACTGAAGAATACGATACTATAAATAGATGGATTAACTTAAAAGAATATAGTTTCATAAGTGAAAAAACCGTAAAACAAATAGAATCTTATATCCGAGAAAAAAAATAAAAACACTCTTTTAAAAAATTGTTTATCAATAACTTAGGTATTAATTCTATCCGATAAAAAAATCGGATAGAGATGAATAAATGATTAATTCTTCAATTTTACAGTGTTGAAAAAATCATAATAAACCTTAATACTTAATAACTATGAGCGGCAATACTCTTTACGCATACTCCGAAGATCAACTAGAAAGAATTTTCGAAAAACTACTTGTGAAGTTTAACAAAACTTCAAAAAAACCCCTTCCTCAAAAAGAAATACCTGAAGAGGATAGACTAAGTCAGAGACAGGCTGCAAAAATGCTTAATAGAAGTGTCCAAACCTTGATAAAATGGAAGAAGAAAAACAAAATTCCTTATTATCAAATTCAGGGGACTATTTTTTATTCTAAGTCTGAATTATTAGCATATGCTAAAAATCATCCTAAAGATTTTAATCGATTGTAAAAATAGCATAGAGTGTCCGCTCTATGCTATTTTATTAAAAAAAACAGTATTAACCATACCGTATTGCAAAAATACGTTTTAAAATTCAGTCCAAAAAATGAATAAAAATTCACCTACAATTGGAATTGACAAAATAGATTTAGAAAATGATTATTTAAAATTAGCCAGCAAAAACGAGAATCCGTTTCCCGTTGATATATTTCCAAAAGTAATTCAGGAAGTAATCTTTGAAGCTCATAGTAAATATCAATTTTCTCTCGATTATTTAAGCTCAGGCATACTAGCCGCTATATCATCCGCTATTGGTAACTCTATCAAGGTTAAAGTAAAAAGTGGATGGGAAGAAAAAGCAAATCTTTTTACTGTAATTGTTGGAAGACCAGGAGACAGCAAGACACATGCTTTGAATTTTTGTTTTAAACCTATTCACATAAAAGAAAATACATTATATAACGATTACTCAAATTTATTACGTGAATATGAAGAGGAAATAAAATTAAATGATAAGCCTAAGACACGAAAACCATATTTAAAAAAATATTTAATTAGCGACTTTACTCCTGAAGCATTAATTATGCATCATTCCAATAATAAAAAGTCTTTAACAATATATGTAGATGAACTGAACTCGTGGATAAAAAATTTCAATAGATATAATAGTTCAGGTGAAGCTGAAACATATTTAAGTCTTTGGAGTGGAACTACAGTCTCTATAGATAGAGCTTCTGGAAAAAGTTTAAGAATTGAAGATCCTTATGTTGGTGTAATCGGGAGTACTCAAATTTCAGTTTTAAAATCATTTGCGCAAGATGGTAGAAGTTCTAATGGTTTTATGGATCGCTTGCTATTTGTCTATCCAGAAAATCAAAAAACAGTAAAATGGAATATCAATAAAATAGATGATAGAATTCTAAACAATTATTTTTCAGTAATAGCAAATTTGATAAATAATTCAGAAAACAGTCCAAAATCAAAATCTGTTCCAATAGAGAAAAGCGCTAAAGAGTACTTATTTAACTGGCAAAATAATAGACCAGATGAATTCCTTTTTGAATATGAACGTAGCATTGAAATTAAGCTTCAACAATATGTCATTCGGTTTGCGCTTATTTTACAGTCAATACACCAAGAATCTAAAAAAGAAAAAAATTACCAAATAGAGTTGTTTGCAATTAAAGGAGGTATAAAACTTTTTTACTACTTCCGTTTTAATGCCCTGAAAGTTAGGCAAGAAATTATAAAAAAAGCATACATAGAAACTTTAACAATTTTACAAAAAACTATTCTTGAAGATTTACCCCGTGAATTTACAACATCAGAAGGGCTGAAGATTGCATGTAAGAAAATAAACAATAAACCTAGAATTAGTGAACGGCAATTTAAAACGTATTTGAAAGATCCAAAACTGTTTAAAAAAATATCACATGGTAAATATGAGAAGATAAACTTATAGAGAAAACTGCATTTTCTGCACTTTCAAACATAAATAATTGTTTACCAATAAGTTAAATGCTTTACAAAGTGCAAAATTAATGCACAAAGTAAAATCAATTACATTAATATAAATTAAAAACATAAGATAATGTGCGGTCAAAATGCAGTCAAAATACAGTCAAAATGCAGCTGAAATACTCCTGAAGCTCAATAATAGCTTAAAAGTGCAGAAAGTGCAGTAAAACTCTAGTCAATGTATAAATACTCATTACATAAAAAATCAATAAAACATATATGTCCACAATGTCAAAAGAAAAAATTAGTCCTTTATATTGATAATGAAAGTGGAAAATACTTATCAAATATTGTTGGGAGGTGCG
>CALDUQ010000021.1 GCA_937924845.1 uncultured Flavobacteriaceae bacterium | reverse complement strand
ATTTTTTTTGTATCATCTCAAAAATATGGTTGCGGCTTATTTTAGGATAATTTGCATTATCCTTTTGCCAATCTTTTTTTAATAAATCTAATTCATCCATAATTTTACGGATTTAATATGGCTTTTAGTTTGGTTTTTACACGATTCATTTTCACCCTTGCATTTACCTCGCTAATTCCCATAGTTTCACTTATTTCTCTATAACTTTTATCTTCTAGATATAAAAGTACCAGAGCTTTGTCAATGTCATTTAATTTATGAACTGCTTTATAGAGTAGTTTTAATTGCTCCTCAACAGTATCATCATAATCTTCGGCTTTTATTTTAAACTGTACTAAATCAAAATCTTGTGTTTGTACACGTCGTTTCGATTTTCGATACAATGTAATTGCAGTATTTAAACCAACACGATACATCCATGTACTAAACTTTGCTTCACCACGAAATTTTGGGTATGCTTTCCAAAGTTGAATGGTAATTTCTTGAAATAAATCATTATGTGCATCATATGTATTAGTGTAAAGTCGACAGACTTTATGCACTATATTTTGATTCTTTTCAAGTAATTCTACAAAGTTATGTTCTAGTTCTTGGTTCAATGTCTACAGTTAGTTATAATATATGTAGTTATAAAGGTTGTATTGTTACACGATTTTTTAAAATTATTTCCATTTAATGCCACATCCCATGCTTGGGTGTTGATTAGTAGTTGGTTGCAGGTTGTTCAATAGGCAGTCTAAGGCGTTAGTTAGGTCTTTGCCTGTCGGAATCCCTGCATTTGGGCGTGTGTTGTCAAATCTTCCGCGGTAAGCGCATTTTAAATTTTTGTCAAACACAAAAAAATCTGGCGTGCATTCGGCGTTATAGCTTTTGGCTACCTCTTGCGATTCATCATAAAGATATGGGAAAGGGTATTTTAGTGTTTTAGCGACATCATGCATAAGCTCAGGAGCATCATCTGGGTAATTTTCAATATCATTACTGCTAATAGCTATAAAGTTAACACCCTTGGTGTTGTATGTGTTTGCTATTTTGACTAGTTTGTCATTTATATGATGAACAAAAGGGCAGTGGTTACAAATAAACATAATTACCGTTGCAGGTGCTGCTTTAAGGCTATCTAAGGTAATGGTTTTGCCTGAAATGGTATCGGGTAATATAAAATTAGGAGCAGGAGCGCCCAAGTCCATCATGCTTGAGTATGTTAATGCCATTGTAGTGTTGGTTTAATAAATTAAAAATATAAAGTTAATGGATTATGCTTAAAAAATTACTCAAATTACAATTGAGTTATAAAATATAACAGTTCAGTACTATTTTTTATAAACATAGCTTAGTAATATTAATATTTGTTTAAAATTTAATATTATGTATAAATTAGCTTTGTTGTTAGCACTTATGTTATTAAATCTAATATTTAAGTTGATGTAGGTTATGAAAAAATTTTTAAAAATATTAGGCATAGGTGTTATTGTCGCTATGCTGCTATTTATAATAAACTTTGTTTTTAATTATAACCCTAGCAAGGTAATATCTTTAAGGTATTTGGTAATAGGTTTTGGCATAAATGTATTGTATTCGGTGCCAATTGCATTAAGTTGTTCTTATTATTTTGAATATTTAAACACTAAGGTGCAATGGAAAAAATACATGAATCAACGTGTTTTAATAGGTGTTTTAGGTTCATTAATGGTTGTTATGATTACTGTATTTATAATACGAGTATTTCATAAGGTAGTTATAGATGATTACACGTTTGCCCAGTTTTTGAAAACCGAACGATTTAAATTTTATTTTTTATGTGTAATTATTGCTAGTGTTGTATCGTTATTTTTTCATTTTATATTTTTTTATAAGGCATATCAAAAAAATAAAATTAGAGATCAAAAAATTATAGCTGATATGGCTAATGCAAAATTTGAAGCTTTAAAAAATCAACTTGATCCTCATTTTTTATTCAATAGTTTAAATGTATTAACTAGTTTAATAGAAGAAAATCCTGAGCAAGCAAAGATATTTACCATTGAGCTTTCAAAAATTTATAGATATGTGTTAGAGCATAAAACAA
This sequence comes from uncultured Flavobacteriaceae bacterium, assembly GCA_937924845.1. Taxonomy (GTDB): domain Bacteria; phylum Bacteroidota; class Bacteroidia; order Flavobacteriales; family Flavobacteriaceae; genus CALDUQ01. The sequence goes on along the minus strand of CALDUQ010000021.1, from coordinate 11,274 downwards.
ATAGTTTAGTAAGTATTAATGATGAGTTAAGTTTTGCTAAAACCTATATGTTGCTGCTTAAAATGCGATTTGAAGACAGTATTGTTTTTAATATAAACGTTGATGCATCCATTGGCGAAGGGCAAGTTATTCCGCTTTCACTTCAGCTTTTATTAGAAAATGCAGTAAAACATAATGTAGTTACATCTAGCCGTCCGTTACAAATATGGATTTATGAAAGTAAGGGCTATTTAGTTGTTAAAAATAGTTTGAATGCTATAAAACAGTCGCATTTTGGTAGTGGGTTGGGGTTAAATAATATTAATGAGCGCTATAAAATAATAGCCGATAACGATGTAATTGTAGTGCAAAATGAAACTTTTTTTGAGGTAAAACTTCCTATAATAAAACACTAAATTATGACAAAACTTGATGCGTTAGTAGCACATTTGGCAAATCATCCAACCGGACTTTTTCATACATTTACAGCGGTGTTGTCTTTAATTTTTGGTACAATTGTTTTATGTAAAATTAAAGGCACAAAAACGCATAAGATTTTTGGCTATATTTATTTAGTAAATATGTTATTGCTTAATTTGAGTTCGTTTTTTATTCAAAACTTTAATAGGTTTAGTTTGTTTCATTTTTTTGCGATTGTAAGTATAGCTTCTATAACTATGGGTTTTGTGCCTGCATTATATAGGCGCAAAAATTGGTTTGGCTATCATTTTTACGGCATGAGTTGGTCGGTAGTGGGGTTGTATTGTGCGTTTTGGGCAGAGCTAGGTACTAGGTTTGTAAGCAATATGAAGGCATTTTGGTGGGTTGTTGCATTAGCTACCATTTTAACTTCAATGATAGGTTTAGTGATTATTAATAGAAATGCTAAAAAATTAAATTTAAGATGAATGTTATAATAATCGAAGACGAACAACCATCGGCCAGACGGTTAAAGCGGATGCTCGAAAAACAAAATATCATTACTAATGTTTTGTTACACTCGGTTGAAGCATCTATTTTATGGTTTAAAACTAATAATCATCCTGATTTAATTTTTTTAGATATCCAATTGAGTGATGGGTTATCGTTTGAAATTTTTGAAGCTGTAAATATTAAATCTTCTGTTATTTTTACAACGGCTTATGATACCTATGCGTTACAAGCTTTTAAATTAAATAGTATACAGTATTTGTTAAAACCTATTAATGAAGCCGAATTAACTTCTGCGATAGCAAAATATAAAACAATGACTAATATTAGCTCAATAAATACTATAGATTTTAATGCAATTAAACACGTATTAACGAGGGGGGATTGCGAACACAAAACACGGTTTACGGTTAAAGTAGGGCAACATATTAAATTAATTAATGTAAGCGATATAGAGTGTGTTTATGCTCAAAATAAAGGCGTTTATCTTTATACAGTTCATAAAAGTAGATATTTGATTGATCGCACTTTAGATGATATTTGTGATGATTTAAACCCAAAAATATTTTTTAGGGTTAATCGTAAGTTTTTTATCAATATTAATGCGATAAAAAATATGGTTAGTTTTTCTAATTCTAGACTAAAAATTGTGCTTAATACTTTTGATGAGGATGAAATTATTGTAGCCCGCGAAAAGGTAAAGGCTTTTAAATCCTGGTTAGGTTAATTTGTTAAAGAAAAGTTAATTTTATTTTTTCATGTAACAAGTGTTAGTTCAAATAGTCTTTTAGGTCAAATCCATAATTATATAAATAATAATGAAAAATGTAATATTTGGTTTAATAGTATTATTAAACTTAACAGCGCTACAAGCAAAAGAAAATTATGAAGTCAAACAAGGTGCTATAACAGGTGTAATTATGGATGCAAAACTCAAAGCACCGTTGCCGTATGTTAATATTGTGGTTAAAACAATAACTAATGATATAATTACTGGAGGTATAACTAATGAAGACGGCGTTTTTAATATTGATGCGATTCCCGAAGGTAGTTTTAAAGTGCATATTCAATACATTGGTTATGCGTCGGTGGTTAAAGATGTAAGTATAACAAAAACAAACTTAAAGGTAAATTTAGGTACTATAAACCTTGAAGAAAATGCAGCTGCTCTTGATGCAGTTACAGTGATTGCCGAAGTGTCAACAATACAACAAAAAGTAGATCGAAAAGTAATTACAGTAGGTAAAGATTTAACTACAAGTGGCCCTACAGCAAGCGATATTATGAATAATTTGCCATCGGTAACTGTAGATCAACAATCGGGTGACATTAGTTTGAGAGGAAACCAAAACGTACAGGTAATGGTAGACGGGAAATTATCAAATATACCGGCATCTCAATTACTAAAACAAATACCGTCAACCTCAATAAAAAGTATCGAATTAATAACTAATCCATCGGCAAAATATAATCCAGAAGGACTAAGTGGCATAATAAATATAGTGCTACATAAAAACACAAAAATTGGGTTTAATGGCAATGTAAATGTAGGTTTAGCGTATCAAGATAACCCAAAATTTAATAGCGGAATTGATTTAAATTATCGAAACGGAAAATTTAATTTTTATACAAATTATAGCAACAATATTAGTACTAATGCAAATTACGGACATATTGATCGTGAAAATGATAACACCCTACAATTGTTTAATTTTTTAGATAAAAGTCAATCACACTTAATAAAATTAGGAATAGATTATTATATAAATGATAAAAATACGCTGTCAATTTTTACAACGCAAAATGGTTATAATGGCGGTTTAAATGGTGATACAAGCGTGCTTTTTGCAAATGATGTAAATAATATTTTTCAAACAAATACCATTGATAATAGTAACTACTCACAGCAATATAATTTTAATTATAAGCTAGATTTTGACAATGATGGAGCGCATAATATTGAGTTTGAAGTAAATTACAATCCTTTTGAAAGCGATTCATTTGCTAATAATCAATTTAACATTCAGCCTAATTTTATTGAAGATAATGCGGCTACAAGAGATAGAACTACCATTAATCTAGATTATACTAAACCAATTTCAAAAACAGGAAAGTTAGAGTTGGGTTTACAAGCACGTTTGTTTAGCAATGAAATTATATACGAGTCGGATGCAAGGTTGCGAGATCAGTTAGGCATACCTTTTGCCAATCGTACTAACTTTGATTATTCACGTAACATTTATTCGGCATATTTTAATTACAGTAAAAAAATATCAAAATGGAGCTACCAATTAGGTTTAAGAGCCGAAACGGTTGAGGTGTCTGCAGATGCGGTCGAACTAAATTTAGACAATAATAGTAGCACAAAAATTCCGTTCGCAAATGATTATATACAATTATATCCATCGGCATTTTTAACATATATGCCTTCGGAAAAAAATTCATACCAATTTAGTTATAGCAGGCGTGTTGATCGTCCAGGTGTAGGGCAAGTTAATCCATTGCCAGAATGGAATACACCCTTAATATCCTCTTTTGGTAATCAAGCGTTACAGCCACAATTTACAAATTCGGTCGAGTTAAATTATACCAAAGGGTTAAAAAAAGGTAGCGTTACAGCAGGTGTGTTTTTTAGGCTTATTGAAGATGAAATTAATCGCTCGGTATCAATTGATAGAGCCGATTTAAATAGAGCAATACTAACATTTGATAATTTTGATAATACAACGGCTTATGGGTTTGAATTATCTTCAAATTACAAGCCAACTAATTGGTGGAATATTAATGGGAGTTTTGATGTATTTGCACAAACGCAGAAAAGTATTTCTGAAACGCTAAACGTTCCAACAAATCAAGCAACACTAAATGATATTAAATCAGAAACTATAACTGTAGATAATGTGGTTTGGAATTTTAGACTGTCAAATAACTTTAAAGTAAATAAAGCGTTGTCATTTTCATTATTTGGGCTTTATCGAGGCGCAAATGAAGGTGTTCAGTTTAAGCAAAAGCCATTTGTATTTGTAAATGCAGGAATGCGTTATAATTTTTTGGAAGAAAAACGCGCAACCTTTAGTTTAAATTTTAATGATATTTTTAATACCATGCAATATGCTTTTGAAGGTGATAGGCCATATCGACAAGTAGGGGCTTTTAATTGGGAAAGTCAAACTGTTTTTGCAGGATTGTCATATAGATTTGGTGGCGGTAAATACAGGGCTAAATCACGTAAACGCCGTGATAATGATGAAAAATCTGGCGGAGGCAGTCTTTTTTAGTTCTTAATATATTTGTAGTTTAAAAAAGGTCTGAATTTAAATATCAGACCTTTTTTTTATTAAAAACACTTTGCTTAAAAATAACCATTTTAACTGATAATTTGCTCTCATTTGCACTTTGACAACAGTTATTTTTGGTGAAAGCATAAAGGTTATAAGCGCTGTAATAGTAATATTTATGTATAAATTACTACTTATAAGCGGTGTGTATATTAATAGCTTCCAAATTATTGAAAAAATAAGTAAGCTTAATATCTTTGCAAATAATAAACATTTAAGCTTTGAATTCATTACAAATTTTATATTTGTCATATATTAAAATAACCTATGGAACTCGTTTTTGCAACAAATAACCGCGATAAAATTAAGGAAATACAAGCAATGATGCCTGCTAAAATTACAGTAGTTAGTTTAAAAGATATTGGCTGCTTTGAAGATATACCAGAAACTATGAATACCATTGAGGCAAATGCCATTCAAAAAGCAACATATGTTTATGAAAACTATGGGTATGATTGTTTTGCCGATGATACAGGGCTAGAGGTAAAAGCTTTAAATGGAGAGCCAGGTGTGTTTTCGGCTAGATATGCAGGTGAAGAAAAAAATCCTAAAAAAAATATGCAAAAACTATTAGATAATCTAGGTGATGAAACTGATAGAGCGGCACATTTTAAAACTGTTATAGCGCTGTATGCAAACAATAAGTTAACAACGTATACAGGAATTTGTAAGGGCGAAATAACTCATCAAAAAAAAGGTAACAAAGGTTTTGGGTATGACCCAATATTTAAGCCAGAAGGTAGCGAAACTACATTTGCAGAGATGACTATGTCTTCAAAAAATAAAATAAGCCATAGGGCTAAAGCAATAAAAAAATTAGTAGATAATATAAATAATGCATTAGCCGAATAAAGTTGTAACTTTGCAGCGTTAAAATTTTCTCAAGGCGAGAAATAATGTTGCTCAGAAGTTAAGGGTTTTAAAAATGTCAATACTTCAATATGCAGCATATTATTATTTACATTTTTAAAATTTATTATGAGTACATTTCAAGATTTAGGTCTTAATCAAGACCTATTACAAGCTATTAGCGATTTAGGATTTACAAAACCAAGTGAAGTTCAGGCAAAAGCAATTCCAATTCTTTTAGAAAAAGAGTTAGATTTGGTAGCTTTAGCACAAACCGGAACAGGAAAAACAGCAGCATTTGGCTTTCCGATGCTTCAAAAAATTGATGTTAATAGCCGTACAACTCAAGGGCTTATTTTATCACCAACACGTGAGTTGTGTTTACAAATCACAAATGAGTTAAAACAATACGGCAAATACTGTAAAGGGCTTAATGTGGTATCTATTTACGGTGGCTCAAGTATTACAGATCAAGCTAGAGATGTAAAACGTGGCGCTCAAATTATTGTAGCAACACCAGGTAGAATGAAAGATATGATTAATCGTCGATTAGTTGATATTTCAAAAATTGAATACAGCGTACTTGATGAAGCCGATGAAATGCTAAACATGGGGTTTTATGAAGATATCACCTCAATTTTATCACATACACCAGATGAAAAAAATACATGGTTATTTTCAGCAACCATGCCTAAAGAAGTTGCAACAATAGCTAAAAAATTCATGAATAATCCTACTGAAATTACAGTAGGGTCTAAAAATGTGAGTAGCGAAAACGTAAAGCATGAATATTATCTAGTTAATTCTAGAGATAGATATCTTGCGTTAAAACGCTTAGCCGATTTAAACCCAAATATATTTTCGGTAATATTTTGTAGAACAAAACGAGATACTCAAAAAGTAGCCGAAAAACTTATTGAAGATGGGTACAGTGCAGGGGCTTTACATGGTGATTTAAGTCAAAATCAGCGTGATTTAGTAATGAAATCATTTAGAAACAAACAAATACAAATGCTTGTTGCTACCGATGTTGCTGCTCGTGGTATTGATGTCGATAATATAACTCACGTAATAAATTATCAACTTCCAGATGAAATTGAAACGTATACTCACCGTAGTGGACGTACAGGTCGTGCAGGTAAAAAAGGAGTTTCAATTGTTATTGCTTCAAAAAGTGAAGTTAGAAAAATAAAAGGAATTGAACGTATCATTAAAAAAACGTTTGATAAGAAAGATGTGCCTAGCGGAATGGAAATTTGCGAAGTGCAATTGGTTTCGTTAGCAAATAAAATTCATACCACAGAAATCAACTCAGAAATTGATCCTTATTTAGAAAATATAAATTCATTATTTGAAAACACAACAAAAGAAGAATTGATTAAAAAATTCTTTTCGGTTGAGTTTACACGTTTTTATAATTATTATAATAACTCTAAGGATATTAATCAATCAGGAGGTGACGATAGTTCGTCATACAATGAAAATGCAACTCGTTATTTTATCAATGTAGGTAAAAAAGATGGGTATGATTGGATGCAGTTAAAAGATTTCTTAAAAGAAGTTTTAGAGTTAGGTCAAGATGATGTTTTTAAAGTAGAAGTAAAAGATAGCTTCTCATTTTTTAATACAGATGTTAAGCATCAACCTAAAGTGTTAGAATTTTTTACAGATTTTAAACAGAATGGGCGTTTTGTAAATGTTGAAATTTCTGAAGATCGTGGCGGCGGACGAAGCAGAAATCGAAATAAACGAAGAGATAATCGTAGCAGTAGCAGAAGCGGTGGGTCAAGACGTAGCGGAGGCTCTAGAAATGATAGATCTGGTAGTGGTGGAAATCGCCGATCAAGTTCTAAAAATAGTGGAAATTCACGACCAAGACAATCAAGACGATAACTAGTTTAACATGTTAATGTTTAGTCAAAGTTAGTTGGTTATATAGCTTACCTTTAATTAGTTTACTACCTTTATAGACGTTAAAATTATATGTAATGAAGTCAATTTTATCATTTTTGTCAATTTTTCTTGTTGCAAGTATAGGTTACACGCAAAACTCGGGTACATTTGTGACAGCTACTTTAGTGAAATCTGATGGGTTAACACCATTGCCCGATGTAAATATTGTTAATCTAAATCAAGTTAAAGGTACCACTACAAATAACAAAGGTATTTTCGAAATTAGTGCCAAAGTTAATGACACCCTTTTGATGTCACACTTAGGTTATAAATCTATAAAAGTAAGAGTAACTAATGATTGGGTTAAGTATAATGCTTCTAACGATACAAAAATTGCACTAATAGAAGCGTCATTGGCTTTAGATGAAGTAATTGTAAATCAATATAAATTAACGGGTTTTTTAGAGCTAGATATCCAACAAATACCAATTAATAATAATGTTAGGTATAGTATTTCGGGTTTACCAACCACGGGATATGAGGGTAGTCGAAGTTCAAAAAACGCTGTAACTAGGGCATTAGGAGCACTTTTTAATCCTGCTGATTTTTTAAATAATATTTTTGGTAAAAAGCCAAGAGAATTACGCCGATTGCGTGAAGTTAAAAAGGATGATGAGGTTAGAAATTTATTAGCATCTCGATTTGATCGTGAAACCTTATTAGCGTTGTTAAAAGTAGATAAAGCCGATCTTGATTTAATTGCGACCGAATGTAATTATTCGCCAGGTTTTATTAACTCTGCCAATGATTTACAAATGTTAGACGCTATAAGTGAATGCTATGAGGAGTATAAGGTGCTTAATAGAAGCTCAAATAAACGAAAGCGTAAATAGATTTAAATTCAAATACATAAAAAAGGCCAAATCATAATACTGTGATTTGGCCTTTTTTAATATACTATAATATGTGGTTTTATAGATTTAATGTGTTCATCACAGCATCAAAACTAATGTTTGGATTGTCTAAGGCAAATTGAGAAGGTACAATTACAATTCTAAATATTTGATTTAAAGTAAAATCTGTGTCAAGAAAATTAAAGTCTTCACTTTCTAATATAATTTCAATATCATTTAAACCATCGTCATTAAAAGTGAAATTATAACGATATTGCGTAAACCCTGCGTTATCAAGAAAAAACACTCTAGGTAGTGGCTCAAATACATCACGACCAACGTTAAAGCTTTCGATAGGATCTAACACGTAAACAAGTGGTACATCAGAGCTAAATACAGGAATATCATCGGGAATAACAATGTTAACAGCGGCGTCAATACCATTATTTGATATAAAATTTATATTTTCAATTTCAAATGTGGTGCCAATAGTATCAAAATCTGTTTCGTCATCGGTATCTACCGTACACGAAAACATTAAAAAACTTAAACTAATTGCAAATAAACTTATTTTTTTCATTTTATTCTTTTTTATATCTTATATCAAAGGTAATGCCAATTTTGAGTATTTATTGTAAATTGTGTTAAATTTTTTAGTTAAAAACACATATAGATTTTTAAATACACAACTTATGAAAAACGTTTTTGTAGTATTCTGTTTGTTATTTATTAACTTTAATTATGGACAATCTAAGGCTGAACTTGATATTTTAAAAGTTATGAAAGCACAGGAAGTAGCCTGGTCAAATCATGATATTGATGGCTTTATGGAGGGCTATTGGAAAAGTGATAACTTAAAGTTTTTTGGTAAAAACGGTGTTACTTATGGATGGCAACAAACACTAGATAATTATAAAAAAGGTTACCCAACCAAAGCACATATGGGTACATTATCATTTACTATTAAAGATATTTCTAAAATTAAGGCAGGGCTGTATTCGGTTATGGGACGTTTTAAGTTAGAACGCAGTATGGGAAATGCTGAAGGTATTTTTATGATACTATTTAAAAAGATAAATGGGCAATGGAAAATCATTGCTGATACATCTTGTTAAAAATAAAAAAGTGATGTTTTAGAATAACTTTCTAAAACATCACTTTAATTTCTTAAAAAAAAACTTGTAGGTTTTTTAGTTAAGCTGTGTAGTTAAGTAATTAGCTACACCATCTCTATCGGCTTGCATTGCAGTTTCGCCTTCTTGCCAGTTTGCAGGACAAACTTCACCATTTTCTTGAACATGTGCATAGGCGTCAATTAAACGTAAAAATTCAGAAACGTTACGACCAACTGGCATATGGTTTACACTTTCATGAAAAACAGTGCCCTCTTCATCAATTAGATAAGTTGCTCTATACGTAACATTATCACCATCAACCATCATAATACCAGTTTCTTCATCAAATCTTTCATTAGTAATATCAAGTATACCTAATTGATTTGCCAAATTTCGGTTGCTATCTGCTAAAATTGGGTAAGTAACACCTTCAATTCCTCCGTTATTTTTTGAAGTGCTTAACCATGCAAAGTGTACTTCAGGCGTATCGCATGATGCACCAATAACAAGTGTATTTCTTTTTTCAAATTCAGCTATTGCTGATTGAAAGGCATGAAGCTCGGTAGGACATACAAAAGTAAAATCTTTTGGGTACCAAAAAAGGATTATTTTTTTACCTTGATTTTTAGCCTCCTCAAGGATATTCATTTTAGTATTTTCACCACGGTAATTAATACTGTCAACCGCTAGGTTCGGGAATTTTTTTCCAACTAGTGTCATATGCTTATAATTAAATGTATTTGTTTTTGGGTTGCAAAAATACTTTTGTTCTTAATATTTGTCAAGAAAAAAGCATTGCTTTTTTGTAAATAAAAATTATTTTTTTCTCATGTAAATGTCAATGGGCACACCTTTAAAACCAAACTTCTCTCGTAATTTGTTTTCTAAAAAGCGTTTGTAAGGTTCGCGAATGTATTGCGGTAAGTTGCAAAAAAAGGCAAACTGTGGTTGCGGTGTAGGCAACTGCATGATGTATTTTATTTTTATAAATTTTCCTTTTAAGGCTGGTGGCGGATAATTTAAAATTAGCGGTAATAATTCATCATTAAGCGTACGTGTTTTAATACGTTTAGACCTGTTATTGTATACGTCAACAGCGGTTTCAATGGCTTTAAAAATACGTTGTTTGGTTAATGCCGATATAAATATAATTGGCACATCAGTAAAAGGCTCAATTTGCTGGCGAATATGTGCTTCAAATTTTTTCATGGTATTGCTTTCCTTGTCTTCAACCAAATCCCATTTGTTTACAAGAATTACGATACCTTTTTTGTTGCGTTCGGCAAGCCAAAAAATATTTTGAACTTGACCGTCAAATCCTCTAGTTGCATCAACAACAAGTAAGCAAACATCACTGTGTTCAATAGCTCTTACGCTTCGCATTACGGAGTAAAACTCTAAATCTTCTTTTACTTTTGCCTTACGGCGAATTCCTGCTGTATCAACCAAATTAAATTCAAAACCAAAACGGTTGTATTTCGTGTCAATAGCATCACGAGTTGTACCCGCAATATCAGTTACGATATAACGATCTTCGCCTATTAATGCGTTTATAAATGACGATTTTCCTGCATTTGGTCGGCCTACAACGGCAAACCTTGGCAATTCATCTTCTATAACGTCTTCTTTTTCAGGTAATGCCGCTACAAGGTCATCTAATAAATCACCTGTACCGCTACCATTTATGCTTGCAACATTATAGTAGTCGCCCAAGCCTAGCGCATAAAACTCTACAGCATCATTAGCGCGCTTGTTGTTGTCTACTTTATTTACAGTTAAAAACACGGGTTTTTTTACTTTTCTAAGTAGTTTAGCAACCTCTTCATCCATACCTGTTACACCATCTTCAACATTAACCATAAAAATTATGGCATCAGCTTCATCAATAGCTAACTCAACTTGTTTGTCAATTTCTTCTTCAAAAATATCGTCACTTCCTACAACATAACCACCTGTGTCAATTAGAGAAAATTCTTTTCCATTCCAATCACTTTTTCCGTAGTGGCGATCACGCGTAACACCACTAACCGAATCGACAATGGCTTCTCGACGTTGTATTAAACGATTAAAAAAGGTGGATTTTCCTACATTAGGACGTCCTACAATAGCAACAATATTACTCATAATTCATAAAAATTGAGTGCAAAGGTAGTATTAAAATTATTGATTATAGCCAAAACGCTTTAATTGCTTGACATTAGTTCGCCAATTTTTATTAACCTTAACATATAACTCTAGGTGTATTTTTTTTTCAAAGAATTTTTCAAGATCCTTACG
>CALDUQ010000020.1 GCA_937924845.1 uncultured Flavobacteriaceae bacterium | reverse complement strand
ATAAAACATTGTACTAAACTTGCTGTAGTAGTGGTTACTCCTACCAGCAAAGGCCGCTGTTTGCCCTCTATCAATACATCTTGCGTTGCAATGGTTAGTAGATGTGCTTTTACTTCCTTATTTAAATCGTCTGGTGGTGGATTGCCTTTTAAGTACTCTAAAACTAAAGCATCTACATAGGGTCGGTAAGGCTCCATAATGTCGTCTGCTAAACAATAAGGGTTGTATTTGTTGCGGTGAAAAATGCCTAACACTGGTAATAAACCACTACTCACCAAAGCGCGTGCTACGATACTTCGCAATACGGCATAGCCAAAATTAAACATATTATTGGGTTTTTCGCCTTCACGATGTCGTGCAAAATCGTCAAATACATGCTTCCAATAATACTGAGCAGCCATTCCCTCTCTATTGCTCGTGTCGCCACTGTTTACTTCTGCTGCATATTGTATCAAAGGTTCAAACGGTTTTTGTTGTCTTTTAAGTACAGCCGCTTGATTGCTTATTTTTTGTTCTACAGTCTGTTTCCACAATTGTTTTTTCAAAGGCTCTGAGGCTTGCAGTTGATATTTTACCCGCTCGGAATGTTCGGTATGGCCATATAATGGCAGCATCATTCCAAAAGGTAAGTGATGGGCATCGCAATTAATTACCGACACATTGTTACCTTGTAATTGCGTCATTAATCCATTGGTAATGGTAATTTGTGGATGATCGAGCATTAAAACCGCTATATCTTCAATGGGTACTGTTCCTTTTGCCTCATTAGTTGCTGGGTCGTTAACCACCAATTGTAAATGTTTTAGTTTTAAATAAGCGGGGGAGCCAATATAAATAGTTCTTTTAATCATATTTATTTCTAATATTCGCCAATAGTTACAATTCTACCAATATGGTTAACTCTTACTTTTTGTATATCTTTTAACCCATTACAACTATTAATCCTAATCCAATTTAAATCTTTCAAAAGTTTATTGGTCTCTACATTAGTTTCAAGATGATGTCTAAAAAAATAATCTTTAGAAGTTATTTTCTGAACTCTAAACAAGTATTTGCTTATCATTTTTTGATTTTTAACATCTGTCAAGTCAATGTTATCGACTTCAAAATCATCGTTTGGAAATACAAACATTTCATTTTGTTTTAAGCTAAACTTAAAACTCCATCCAATATTAGCATTTAACCCTTTGTCAACAATGGGTAAATTTAAATTTGCTCTAGTAACGGCTTCAAAAAATGATACAACTTGCTCTTGTAAATTGCCTTTATCATCTTCGTAAATGGCTATGTGATGATTATTACCTGTGCTTACATAACTTGAAGGTACTTTATTTCCTTCTTTTCCAAAAATGGTATTGCCGTCTTTATCCTTTTTATCGTGTAACGCTATCGCATTAGAAACTCCCGTAATGGTTACTTTTTTGAGTTGAATTCCCTTTTCTTTATTTAACCAAATTGGATGCTCTTTTATATCACCAAATGCTTTTTTCTTATCGCCACCAAATTTGGCTAAATGGCTTTGTAGTACTTTTTTTACACCCTCATCAAGTATTTTGTCAATCTTTAATTCTGGCGAAATTGATTTACGAATCGTAAATATATATTCATAACAAGTGACCTCTTTCAGCGTTTCATCTTTGTATATTAACGGGTTTTTTTTACTATTTTTAGTAGAAAAGGCTTCTTTTGGTGAATTATTATACTTTGCTAAGTAGTTACAAACAGCGTCTTTTTTATCAGAGTCTGCAATCAAGTCCAATTGCTCTAATTTAAATTTTGCATTAAGTTTAACAGGATTGTCCATCAGTTTTTTAGCCTTTTTGTAAACTGTTTCTTTATGCAATTGGCCTCTTGGTGTTAATTGTGTTTTCTCAACTATTCCGCCTTTAACTTTATACTTGTTAATGTTTTTAGTAACTACTTTGTTTTTTGCTTTATGAGAAATTAAAATTTCCTCTATGTGTTTTTTTGCTTCTGCTCTAAAATTGTCAAAAGGTGGAATAAATCGTCTTTTGTCGTCTATCTTTTCCGTAATATTTTGTTCAATTGTTTGGATAGTAGCATGAAATTTATGTTTTTCATTTTTTCGAGCATTGTAATAATTGATATATTGAACATGACTGTGTGTTGTAAAAGCTACAGCCAACGCATCCATTGCATGATGACGGTGGTCATTACGTTTTGACCAATCTATAATTTTTTCAACTTTTCCATTATTTTTTCGCTCTTCAATTTCTACTAAACCTACTGCTTTATATTTTGGTAGATTTAGTTCTTTCATCACATTTATAATTCCCCAATCGTTTCTTAATACATCGGTAATTTTGCCACTTGTAGCGATTACGTTTCTAACAACTTCTAATAATCTAGCTTTAGCTTCTTTCGCAATATATTGCGTGTTTTTTAAATCTCTATTAATGAAACTTTCATTAAGCTCAGCTTCGGTTGTTAATAATTTTTTCAATTTAGCGTCGCTAATTGCATTGTTCTTGTTTAGTAATTTGATACGTTCTTTATAAGCATCTAAATTATTTAAATAATCGCTAGTGATAAAGTCAATACCAGTACGATTTCCTTTTTGAATATTGGTTGCTTTATACGCTAAAGTTTTGTTAGAATATGAATCGTCGTAAGATTTAGCTTTAGGTATAATGTGTTCAATATCTATTTCTTTAGAAAAAAGTTTTTCTACAGGTATTTGAGTGTTTGTAAATACGTCTTTATACCCATTTGATTCTAACTCTTTCCAAAGACGATATTTTATGATATCATTTTTAGTTGCTGTAAAGCCAAATTCTTTATGTATTAGTTTTCTTATTTGCTCGTTTCTATCGGTTGCTTTTCTAATGTTTTGGGTATCTTCTTTACGTTGTTTTGCAGATTGTTTTAGATCACGAGCCAATTCTATTCTTACCTCGTCTGGTTTGCCATAAGTAGTAATAATTTCGTTTACTACATTTACCATTTGGTTTAATATTTTTTCAACTAAAGGATTTCGTAAACTATTTTTAGGTAAAAGTAACATAAACTCTTTTAACGCCCTCTTTTCTTGTTCTTCTTTTGTCAATGAATTTGAATGGTTATAACCCACCAATGCACAAGCTGCACTGTATTCTTCTCCTTTAATTAAATTGGGCATTATTTTTTTAATTGCTTTTGCACTTAAGCTCCCATAATCATTTTTAAAAACAACCGTACAAATTAAACTTGCATCATCAATTGAAAACCCAAATTTGGTGTGCAAAGTTTTTTTAAGAATTACATTTGTATTTCCATATTTGATTTTGTCTTCATCTTTAATTTTATCATCATCTTCTGTAGCATATAGTAAATGCCACAACTCATAACTTTTTTGTTTAGAGAAGTCATTGCCCTTTACACTATAATCAAAATCTAAAATTGAAGTATTAATTCCTAACTCTTGAAACACAGCAACTAATTCTTCTTTGATTTCTTTTGCAGTTTTCTTTTGCCAATCAAAGCCATAACCGTGATTATCCAATATTACTTTATAAGTATTATTTAAAACTTCATTAGTCGAATTTCCTTCAAGACCATTAGGAAAATTTGTTTTAAATTTCTTAAACCCTAAGCGTTTTAGCACTTCCGATTCTTTTAAATTTCCAAAGAAATTCAATTCACTAAATAAAAAAGCCTTTTGCTCTTCATTTAATTGTATTTTTTCTTTGGATTCCAAATCGGTTAGTTCAAAATTATTTAAATTTTGCCAAATTGTATACTCTTGAAATAATGGTGAAGATTTAGGAATACATTTATGATTTTTTTCGAAACGACATTCAGAAATTAAGTGTTTTTGCGATTTCAATTTCCGCTGATAAAATATCACAATATCTCGAATTTCTTCCTTTAAATCTAAAGTTAAGCAATTATGATGTTTGGATTGAGTTTCCCATATTTTTTCAAACTCGTCTAAATAATCTTGCCGATAAAACACTTGGTTTTTCAAAGAAGTATGCTTGTCTTTTTCTATTTGCCTATATAGATTTTGCCCTACTGTTTCCTTTTTAAAATACAACTCTTTACTTCTGTCGCTTATTTTACCTAGATAGCCACTAGATTTACTAAGATTGTTGTTTATTTCCTGTAAAACAATTGTTAAATACTCTAAATCAATTTGTTCGGTTAGTGCTATTTTTCTTAATCTGTAGTTTTCTAATTTTAGAGCAGCTCCTTTTTCAGTTCTTTTAACGCCAACAATGTTAAAAGGAACTTCACAAATTTTCCACGTTGCCGATTTATTTTTTCCGTCTAAATCTGCATACAATTTATCAGTTAATATTGTGCTGTAAAACTGTTTTTGAAACTTCCATATTTTATCAAATTCATTTTTTAAATCAGAACGATAAAAATCAGGCAAATATTTAGACTTGTCTTTATCAAGTAGTTCGTAAACATATTCACCAGGAGTTAAGTTATTGTCGTATAAATGTCTAGCAATAGCCATTCCATCGATTAAAACCCCTTCTTTTTCTGCATCTCCACTTTTTACTTTTCGACTGCTTTTGTACCCTCTTTTTTTATTAATCGACAATAAAACTCTAGCAAACTGTTCTAAACTTATTGCTTCATTTGCTGCTTTCGCTCTAGCTTTTAAAGTTTCATGAGTAGAATCTTTACCATCTTCCGACAACAAAGAGGTTTTGTTTATAATGCCGTTTTTGATTAAAATTTCAATTAAATTTTTTCTTCTTAATTGAAAGCGATCAAGATTTCTTCTTGCCCCTCTTCCTAATGTCCTTTCAGCATTCGTACTTTGTGCTTTACCCGTAGAAAAATCCTTTACCTCGTCTACCGATAAAGGATTTACACGAACCCCTAATTTAATTATTTCAGATTGCTTTTTTAATCCTATTCTTTCTTTCACCAAAGCCCAACCAATTGAGGTTGTCCCTAAATCTAAGCCTAGTATTAATTTCTCTTTGTTTGTTGTCATTTTTGATAATGTTATATTGTCATATTGTAAAAATATAGAAATTTAATTAAAAATCAGTTTGTATCTATATTTAAATTATAAAGTTTAATTTTTTTGTCATTTTGTAATTCTTGAAGATTATAACTAGTCGAAAAAAGCACCTTAATATATATAGTTTTTGGTTTATATAGAACTTCTTACTATTCAGCTTTAAAAAGCCATTTTTCAGGTCGACTTTCATTTATGTTAATCTATCCTAATTGCAAAACTAATTTCGTAGTTTGAGTGAGCTCAAAATGTGTAGCTATACATTATATTTGTACCAATCTATGTTGTACTACATACAATTATAAATATAGATATTTGTGAAATGATAAGATTAATGTGGTAATATTTTCATTTCACAACAAGGATTATTCCGTTGTGAAAACAATTAAAGCGGCATTAATGTGTCGCTTTTTTTTATAACTTCTAAAAAACTTGTTTTTTTTTTTAAAACCACTTATTTTTACCTTACAATTTAAAATCAATTCACAATAAGGATTATTCCGTTGTGAAAACATTCAAAGCGGCATTTACATGTCGCTTTTTTTTATGCCATATGTTTTCTAACGTATTAACTGTTTTTAAGCCTTTTAAAATTTTGTATATTGTTAGCTAAAATTTAAGATTTAAAACACACATAAATATGGCAAATGCGACCAATTTTGATTCTGTATTAAAAGAATTAGGGATTAATGCAATAAATAATGGTACATCAACAGGTGCTGATAATTTTTCCGAAGGCATAATACTAGAGAGTTACTCACCAGTAAATGGCCAATTAATAGCTAAGGTTACTACTACTACCGAGGCCGATTATGCTAAGGTGATGAAGGCGGCTACATTATCATTTAAAACATGGCGCACCATGCCAGCACCACAACGTGGTGAAATTGTACGTCAGTTTGGTGAAAAGCTTAGAGCAAAAAAGGAAGCTTTGGGCAAATTAGTATCTTACGAAATGGGTAAATCCTATCAAGAAGGTCTAGGCGAGGTGCAAGAAATGATAGATATTTGTGATTTTGCTGTGGGTTTATCTCGCCAGTTGCATGGTTTAACTATGCACTCTGAGCGGCCAGGGCATCGTATGTATGAGCAGTATCATCCTCTTGGAGTGGTAGGTATTATATCGGCATTTAATTTTCCTGTAGCTGTATGGGCTTGGAATACGGCTTTGGCATGGATTTGTGGTGATGTTTGTGTTTGGAAACCAAGCGAAAAAACACCAATTTGTGGTATAGCTTGCCAAAATATTATTGCTGAGGTTTTGAAAGACAATAACCTTCCTGAAGGTATTTCGTGCTTAATAAATGGTGATTACAAAGTTGGCGAAATGCTAACTAATGATACAAGAGTACCTTTGGTATCAGCAACAGGGTCAACACGTATGGGTAAAATTGTAGCTAAGACAGTAGCAGGGCGTTTAGGAAAATCATTGTTAGAGCTTGGTGGTAATAATGCCATAATAGTTACGCCTGATGCCGATATTAAAATGACAGTTATTGGAGCTGTTTTTGGTGCTGTTGGCACTTGTGGCCAGCGTTGCACATCAACACGCCGATTAATTATTCATGAATCAATTTACGATCAAGTTAAAAATGCAATTGTTGATGCATATAAGCAATTAAAAATAGGAGACCCGTTAGACGAAAACAACCATGTAGGCCCTTTAATTGATACCGATGCTGTGGCAATGTATAATACAGCTCTTGCCGAAGTTGTTAATGAAGGCGGAAATGTTATTGTTGAAGGAGGAGTTTTAAATGGTAAAGGGTATGAAAGCGGTTGTTATGTAAAGCCTGCCATAGCAGAAGCTGAGCCGCATTATAAAATTGTACAGCATGAAACCTTTGCGCCTGTATTGTATTTGTTAAAATATAATGGAGATGTAACTAATGCTGTAGATATTCAAAATAACGTTGCTCAAGGATTGTCATCGGCAATTATGACTAATAATTTGCGTGAAGCCGAACACTTTTTGTCTGTTCAAGGTTCAGATTGTGGTATTGCAAATGTAAATATAGGAACCTCGGGAGCCGAAATTGGAGGTGCTTTTGGTGGTGAAAAAGAAACAGGCGGCGGCAGAGAATCTGGCTCTGATGCATGGAAAATTTATATGCGTAGACAAACAAATACTATAAATTACACTACAGAATTGCCATTGGCACAAGGCATAAAGTTTGATTTGTAATTAAGCTCATAGCCTGGTTAACAAAAAACGTCCAAATTTAATTTTAGACGTTTTTTTTTGTTTTTAAATGTAATTAGAGAGTAATTATACCGACATACAAATAAATTAAAACATATATAAGCATGAAAAAAATTAAACTAAGTATGATGTCATTATTGACAATCGGGATGTTACTAGTGTCCTGTAACGATGATGATACGGTAAATGTAGATTTAACTGGTAATTTAGAAGTGTCAATAGATGGTTTAGATAACCTTGGAAGCGACTTTCAATATGAAGGATGGTTACTGGTAGATGGTACACCAATAACTACAGGTGTTTTTACAGTTAATGATGCAGGTGAATTGTCACAAACAAGATTTGAAGTGTTAAATGCTGTTTTGGATTCGGCAACAAAATTTATTTTGACTATTGAGCCTGTTCCTGATAATGATCCTGCACCATCAGATCAAAAATATCTTGCAGGCGATTTTAATAATGATACAGCTGTAATATCTACATCAGTAGCGCCAGCAATAGGTGATTTTTCAGATATAAGCGGTACATATTTTTTACGTACACCAACAGATGAAGTACCTGGAGACGCTAATAACGGTAATGATCAAAACGGAGTTTGGTTTGGTTTACCTGGAATGCCTCCAATGGCAAATTTTGATTTACCAACTTTACCAGTAGGATGGATTTATGAAGGCTGGGTGATAGGCGATTCGGGACCAATTTCTACAGGAACATTTTCAGATTTTGGAGATAGAGATTCTAGTAATATGTTTTCAGGAATGCAGTTTAATGATGGCCCGCCAGTGCCAGGAGAAGATTTCTTTTTAAATGCACCTATGGGTGAAACATTTCCTTTAGATATTCGTGGTCGTATGGTAGTTATTTCAGTAGAGCCTGTGCCAGATAATTCGCCTGCACCATTTACACTTAAGCCTTTAGCGGCAATGGTTGCTGCGGATGCAGAAACAGCTCCTACAGCTCATAACTTTAATAATAATACGTCTTTAACTTATCCGACAGGTATGGTAACAAGATAGATTTTGTTTTTTTTTTTTTTGTTTGTTAAAAAGCGCTACATATAAATTTATGTAGCGCTTTTTTTAGTCACATGACATAAAATTTAATATATGGTTTATAATATCAGGACTGTTTAAACTATGTCCTAAGCCTTTGGTGGTTATTAGGTGTGAGTTTAATGCGTTTTTTTCGATAAGTTTGGCGTCATCATACGGAATGATTTTATCGTTTTTATCATGAATAATTAACACAGGTTGATGTATATGTTTTATAAATTTTGCAGTAGAGTAGTGGTTAGGGTGATTTTTAAAAACATCAATAATAACTTGATTTAAAGCTGTTGCAACACGTTTGTTATATCCCATCATATTAATATAACGTTGATTTACATCGGTAAAATTGGCTGGCGCTCCTAATAGGATTAGTTTTTTAATGCAATTGAGCTGGTATTTTTTTTGAAAAAACACCGATGCCATGCCTCCTACCGAATGCCCTATTACAAACTTTGGTTTAAATTTTTTGGCTACGATATTAATAAATTCAGAATATAAAATAGCATTAAAAATTTTACTATCTGAGCAGCCATGTGCAGGTGCATCAAGCGCAATAATATTATAGCCTTTTAGTTGCAGTTGGGTAATTAATTTTTTCCATCTGCTGGCGTTACTTTCCCAGCCATGTACTAACAAAACAGTATCACCCTTACCTTTAAAATGATAAGTTGCAATTTTTAATTCATTATAGTGTAAATAATTTATATTAACAGCAGCTGTAAACCCCTTGTGTTTATCGGTGTAGCGCCCTTGTCTAGGGGTTGAAAATAATTTTAAAGCTAATTTTGCTGCTTTTTTAGCAGAAAAAAAACTTAATATATTTATGAGAAAACCAATAATTTTTGGAAGTAAAGTAGCCATAGGTGTAATGATGTTATACTAGCAGAAAGTTTGTAAATAGGTATTTTAAATTATGTTATGTAAAAACTTACCATTGTATAAAAAAGCTACCAATTTTAGTGTTTTGTGGTATTTGTATCGCTTCAATTTTATTTTCGGTAAACCATAAATCTGCTGGTAAATTATTTTTAGGTATTGTAAAAAAGGCATTAATTTCATTAACTGTTATAATAACGCTGCCTAAGGTTTTGGTAATGGTTGATATTTTATAATTATTAGTAATGTCGCCAAACGCACTTGTAGTATTTAGCCCTTTTTTGTTAGCATATTTAGGACTATGAATTTGAATAGTTTTAATTGTAGAGCTGCCATCTAATGCGTTTTTTGGAGTAAGAGACAATAGTTTTTCGCCATTTTTTTGAAAGATGTGTATGTCAGAAATATCACCTAAAAATTCGGTTCCGCTTGGCGGTACAATAACAATTGAATCGTTTTTAAAAATTGTTTTTAAATTTTTAACTGTAGTAGTATCAGTTAAGGGGCCAATTTTTGATTTGCTTATCAAAAATTGATCTTGGTTTTGCGAGCATGATGCTACAATGATACTTAGGATAGCGATTGGTAAAAATAAATATTTCATTTTGATATTAAATTATGGGGTTGTTATTAAATTACTTTTTTTAAGATGCCAAACACAGCTCTAATAAAAGTAGCGCTTGTAAGTACTTTAACAATAGGGTTTTGTCTATTGCTTTGTTTTCTTGTTGAGGTTTGGCGTTTGGTTTCTTTTTGTTTGGTGTTTAAATCTTCAGCTCTTTTTATTTTTTCATTTAATAGTTCGTAAGCACTTTCACGATCTATTGTTTCATTATATTTGAGTACTAGTTTTGAGTCGTCATATAGTGTGTTTAGCTCGCTTGTTGATAAAATGTCCATTCTGCTCATTGGCGCTCTAAGCATGGTAGCGGCTAGTGGGGTTGGTTTTCCTTTTTCATCAAGTACAGATACTAAAGCTTCGCCAATCCCTAGTGAGGTTAAAACCTCTACGGTGTCGTAATAGTTTGTAATTGGGTAGTTTTGAGCTGTTAATTTTATAGCTTTTCTGTCTTTTGCGGTAAAAGCCCTTAATGCATGCTGAATTTTTAAACCAAGCTGGCTTAATATATCTTCTGGTATATCGGTAGGGTTTTGAGTGACAAAGTATAGCCCAATGCCTTTACTTCTAATTAGTTTTACAATGCTTTCAATTTGGTTTCGTAACGCTTTTGAGGCTTCGTCAAATATTAAATGTGCTTCATCAATAAAAAGTACAAGTTTAGGTTTGTCGCTATCGCCTTGTTCAGGAAAAGTTTCATAAATTTCGGCCAATAGGCTAAGCATAAATGTTGAAAATAATTTTGGCTTATCTTGTATGTCGGTTAATCTTATGATATTGATATAGCCTTTGCCATCTCTGTTTTTTCGGGTTAAATCATTAACGTCAAATGATTTTTCGCCAAAAAATAAATCGCCACCTTGTTGTTCAAGTTCTACAATTTTTCTTAAGATAGCGCCTGTTGATGCGGTTGATATTCTTCCGTAGGCATCACTAAATTCATCTTTGCCTTGTTGTGTGGCATATTGAATTACTTTTTTAAAATCTTTTAAATCTAATAAAGGCAATTTATTGTCGTCACAATATTTAAAAATAACAGCAACAATACCTGCTTGGGTTTCGGTTAAATCTAATACTCTTGATAGTAGTACAGGGCCAAACTCACTTACGGTAGCTCTAAGTCTAACTCCGTTTTGTTTTGATAATGATAAAAGCTCTACGGGGAATTTTTGAGCTTCGAATGGTAATCCAATTTTTTTGTGACGTTCGTTAATTTTGGGATGGCCTAAGCTGGGTTGAGCAATACCACTTAAGTCACCTTTTATATCCATTAATAGTACAGGTATGCCTTTGTTGCTTAGGTTTTCGGCAATGACTTGTAAGGTTTTAGTTTTGCCTGTACCTGTGGCGCCTGCAATTAAACCATGTCGGTTAAGTGTTTTAAGAGGTACTTTTATAAAGGTGTTTGTTTGCGTTTCATTTTCTATAATTGCAGCACCAAGTGTGATGCTGTCGCCTTTAAAAGTATAACCTTTATTAATGTGCTCGTTAAAGGAAGTTGTATTAGTCATTTTAAAAATTTTGATAAAAATAAGGTATTTGTTTTAACTTAAATGGGTAAAATTTAGTTTCATTAATTAATATCCTAGGGTTTATAACTAGATTTTATAAGCGATATAAAGCCTGATTAAAAATTTGATTATTGTTTAGATATTTGCATTAAG
Organism: uncultured Flavobacteriaceae bacterium; assembly: GCA_937924845.1. Classification (GTDB taxonomy): domain Bacteria; phylum Bacteroidota; class Bacteroidia; order Flavobacteriales; family Flavobacteriaceae; genus CALDUQ01. The sequence continues at coordinate 4,638 of CALDUQ010000020.1, read as the reverse complement.
TTATTTAACACTAAAATTTGATAGTTATGAAAAATACAATATCTCTTCTAAAAAAGGCAGCAGTAATTGCAACGTTTGTATTTATTGGTAATATTAATGCGCAAAGCAAATTTAGTTTTGATTCTGCCACAGTTAAAACAACTCATGAAAATTTAAAAATGTTAACAGAAACAGTAAATGGTGTAACTGTTAGCACACGTGTAGATAATGCAAATGTTAATGAAGTTCAAAAAGATAATGTTTTAAAAGCAATAGAAACTGATTTTGTGTCATTAGCATTTAATACTATGGTAAATGTCAAAAGTATTCAGATTTTAAATAAAACAGGTTTAAGTGATATACAAATAGTGCCAATTATGGGCGATAATTCGCCTGTAAGTGCAGTGGTAAGTGAGGAGTTAAGTACAGTAGATTTAGATTGGAATAATGTGGTTGCAATATCTATAATTGGTACAGAAGGCACTAACCTTAATTTGGAAATAGATAATATTGTATTTACAACAACGGAGGGGACTTTATCTTTGGGTGGGTCTGAAGTTGTTTCATTAGCAATTAATTAATTGTAAGTATTCTTTATTAATCCCCCCAGAGTTGATAAAGTTCTTTTTAAAAAGGAGTGGTGACTATGTTTTACCACTCCTTTTTTATATCCTTATACTATTAGTTTGAGGTATTGATAGTAATGATTTTGTCTTTAACAAGACATTATGTGTTTATTCCGTTAAATATTATACTTTTGTTGACTTTAAATAAAGTTGATGAAATATATATTAAACTTACTATTTTGTTGTTTTTCTATTGTAGTGTTTTCACAAAAAACTCCAGCCTCAAAGAAAGAGTTTAAACGATTAATTTTAAACGATTCTACCTATATAAAAAACTTAAATAATACGACTACTAATGCAAGGACTACTAAAGCGCGTAAAAACGTAAAAAAAAAGAAACTGCAAATTACTGATTATAAAATAATTTCAAACACTTTAGATACGACTTATGTAGATACATCTCTTACAATATATAAGGAGTATAAATTTAATTACCTACGCAAAGATTATTTTGATTTATTAGAGTTTTCAAATGTTGGTCAAACCAATAACCAACTAAGTTATAATTTTACAAGCAATAAACTATTACCTTTATTTAATGCACAAGCTAGACATTTTAATTATTTTGATATTGAAGATATTAAGTATTATAATGTACCAACACCGTTAACCGAGCTGTTTTTTAAAACAACATTTGAGCAAGGGCAAATGGTTGATGCCTTGTTTACTGCAAATACATCTCCGCAATTAAATATTTCAATAGGTTTTAAATCGCTAAGGTCATTAGGTAAATATCAAAATATACGCACCAATTCGCGTAACTTTACTTTTACTACTAATTATTTATCAAAAAATAAATTTTATGATGCTAAATTTCATTTTGCCTCTCAAGGATTAGATAGTGAGGAAAATGGAGGTTTGTCGGATGAAAATATATTAGAATTTGAAATTAAAAATGAAGAATTTGACGATCGTGCCGTATTTGATCCTTTATTTGAAAATGCAGATAATGATTTAGAAGGACGACGATATTTTTTAGATCACAATATATCAATTAAGGATTCGCTAGGAAATCATAAACTAGCATTAGGTAATATATTGTCTTTCGAAGAAAAAAAATACGAATTTAACCAAACCGAAAGCGATTCGTTGTTTGGCGAAGCTTTTGTTTCGGCAATAACAGATAATGTTGTTTTGAAAACGTATAATGCACAGGCATATTTAAAATATAGCAACAAAATTTTGGGTAATTTTAAAGCTAACGTAGATTATACAGATGTTGATTATGGCTACGATAGTTTTGTTGAGCTTGAAAATCAAAATGTAACAAATAAAATTAAAGATCAAATAATAACAGCAGGAGGTGCTTACACTAATAAAATAGGTAAATTAAAACTAAATGGTGATTTTGGAATAGCACTTTCGGGTAATTTAACGGGTAATTACATCAATGCAAATGCAATATTTGAAATTAATAAGGATTGGTTGGTTGAAGCTGCGGTAAATAGAAATTCACGCGCTCCAAATTATAATTTTTTATTAAACCAAAGTGACTATATAAATTACAACTGGCAAAACATATCACAATTCAATAATGTACAAACAGGACAATTATCATTTAAGGTTAAGTCTAAGTATATTGACGTAACTACCGATTATACTACAATTAATAACTATACGTATTTTACTAAAAACATAGTGGGAAATGTAAGTCCGGTTCAGTTTAATGGTACAGTCAACTATTTTAGGCTATTATTATCTAATAACTTAACACATAAAAAATTTGCATTAAATAATACATTTAGATATCAAAGTGTTTTAGATGGCGCTGAAGCGTTACAAGTTCCCGAAATTAATTTAAGAAGTACACTATATTATACAGATAGGTGGTTTAAAAAAGCACTTTTTGTTCAAATGGGGCTAACAGGCAGTTATTTTTCATCCTACTTTGCTAATGCATACGACCCTTTGTTAGCAGAGTTTTATGTGCAAGATGATATTGAAATTGGAGATTTCCCTAGATTAGATTTTTTCTTAAATTTTAGAGTGCAACAAACACGAATATTTTTTAAGGCCGAACATTTTAATTCAGCATTTTCCAAAACCAATACATTTTTATCGGCACCCAATTATCCATATAGAGATTTTGTGGTACGTTTTGGTTTAGTATGGAACTTTTTTATGTAAATATTATAGAGGTATTGCAGTAGTATATTTTACCTCATTAATTAAAAAAGCACTTTGAGTACTTCCAATGTGGCTTATAGTGGTAAGTTTATTTATTAAAAAGGTTCTAAACTCTTTCATGTCACTCACTATAACCTTCAATAAGTAGTCATAATCCCCACTAACATGATAACACTCTAACACTTCTTTGATTTGAGCAACTTCTTTTTCAAATTCAATAACATTGTTTTTTGAGTGTTGCGTTAATTTAATACTACAAAACGCAACAAAAGATTTGTTTACCTTTTGTTTTTCGACCAAAGCTACATACTTATATATGATACCATCACGCTCTAATTTTTTTATGCGCTCGTATACAGCAGTAACCGATAAGTTTAGTTGTATCGAAAGTGCCTTATTAGTTTGTTTGCTATCAAGTTGTAATAAATGTAATAGTTTTAAATCGTTTAAATCAAGTTTCATGTTTAGATAATTTTTCTTTTTAAATATACATTTGAAAGTTTAATGTTAAAAAAAAATGGTATTTGTTTATAAATTAGATTTTTGTTCTAAATATATATGTTTTTGTTGATTATTATTAATGATTGTTTCATTTTTACATAAAATAAATTAACATACAATGAAATTAGATCCAGCAAATAATATTCAAGACCTACAATACTTTGGTGAATTTGGAGGTGTAAACCCTTCGATATCAGATTCGTCGACTTTTACCTTTATTAAGGCAAAAACAATGTTTGATACTTTTGAAGGCAATGCAGATGGCTGTTACTTATACTCTAGGCACACTTCGCCTAGTAATTTGTATTTGGGAGAAGCCTTGGCAGCCATGGAAGGAGCAGAGTCAGCAAATGTAGCAGCCTCAGGTATGGGAGCAATTACGCCAGTGTTGATGCAATTATGTGGTGCGGGTGAGCATATAGTTTCTAGCCGTACAATATATGGAGGTACATATGCCTATCTTAAAAACTTTATGCCTCGTTTTAATGTCACTACGTCATTTGTTGATATCACTAAATTAGATATTGTTGAAGCTGCAATTACAAAAAACACAAAAGTGCTATATTGTGAAACAGTAAGTAATCCATTATTAGAAGTTGCTGATATTAGATCATTATCGGCGTTAGCCAAAAAATATAATTTAAAATTGGTAGTCGATAATACGTTCTCTCCTTTGTCGATATCCCCACTTGCATTAGGTGCTGATGTGGTAATACATAGTTTAACCAAATTCATTAACGGATCAAGTGATACAGTTGGAGGTGTTGTGTGCGGAACCACAGATTTTATTAACCAATTAAAAGATGTAAACACAGGAGCATCCATGCTTATGGGTTCAACAATGGATAGTATGCGCTCGGCATCTATATTAAAAAACCTCCGTACATTACATATACGTATGCAGCAGCATAGTAAAAATGCACTTTATTTAGCTGAAAAATTTGAGAGTTTAGGAATCAAAACGGTCTATCCTGGCTTAAAGTCACATAAATCTAATAGTATTTTTAAATCTATGATGAATGAAAAGTATGGTTTTGGAGGTATGTTAACCATAGATGTCGGCTCTTTGGATAAAGCAAATGCACTTATGGAGTTGATGCAAAAAAGAAACTTAGGATATTTAGCAGTGAGTTTAGGCTTTTATAAAACCCTATTTTCAGCACCAGGCACATCAACATCCTCAGAAATTCCAGAAAACGAACAAAAAGAAATGGGACTAACCGACGGGTTAATTAGATTTTCGATAGGTTTAGATGCTGATATCTCCCGCACATTTATAATGATACGAGAGAGTTTAGAGGCGTTATCAATAGTTTAGAAGATTAAAGGGGTTGTGCGTTTGATTTTATATAGTTGTAAATTAAGGTGTTGCAAAAAACTTTAATATTTTTCGATAAAATAGTAG
>CALDUQ010000019.1 GCA_937924845.1 uncultured Flavobacteriaceae bacterium | reverse complement strand
GTTTAATCTTGGCGAAAAGTCAACCGCATCATATCGTTGTAATTGTTGCTGTAAATCATCAACATAATAATCACCTTTAACAGTTGTAGTAATGTAAGTTTCTCTACTTAAAAATGTGCTTGCTGTAGCCCCTTCTCTAATAGGCATCATACCCTCAAAGCTTACATATCGTGTTAAAAACGCACCAAATATTATAAATACAAAAGATAAGTGTAGTATAAGTACTGCCCATTTTTCTTTTCTGTGAAGACGATATTTTTTTATATTTCCAATAAAATTAATTACAAACAATAGCATTATACCCTCAAACCACCATGTATTATAAATTAAATTTCTAGAATAAGCCGTAGGCGATGTATCTTGATTAGCATCCATAAAAGTACCTGTTGCCATTGCTACTGCAAAAACCACAAATAAAAGACCTGTAAGCCGTGTTGAAAATAAAAATTTACCTATTCTTTGTAACATAAAAACTTGTGTTTATTATACTACAAAATTACTGATTTTGTGTTGTATTTTACACTTAATTGAACAGCTATTTTAGTTAAATAACTTAGTATTTTGTAAATATTAAAATTATCTTGATTTAAAAATATTTAAATACATAAATGTACTCATTTTTCGTGCCCTAAATTTAGCATTATTTGCACGCTCCCCTGCAAATAACTCGTCAACAGTTTCAAACCATAAATTAAGCCAAATCCCAAAATGTGCTTGGCTTATGGCATTATGATTCTGCTTATCTACTTCAACATGCACTGCTAAAGGATTCCCTAAGTATTTTGTTTTCAAAAATAAATTTGACTCCCAAAACGTGGTTAAATGGTTATAATGCGCCTTCCAATCATCTATAACACTAAAAAAAGGTGCTAATGCAGCATTGTTTTGTACTTTATTGTAAAATGTTGTAACCAACATATAAATATCATCTCTCGAAGCAATATCTTTTTTTGCTATCATAAAACAAAGATAACTGTTTCATTATTTAATATTATTTTAGCCTTATGATTAATGTTATAATACTTGGATCTGGTAATGTTGCTACACATTTGTGTCATGCTTTTATGCAAGCTAATTCTATTTGTTTAAAACAAATTTATAGTCGCAATACCAAAAATATTGAGTTTACTAACGTACTAAAAACTAATACCATTAACAATTTGGCTGATGCCGATGTTTATATTATTGCCATTACTGACGATGCTATTAAAGCACTGGCAAGTAAGTTAGAAATTGAAGGTAAATTTGTAGTACACACCTCTGGAAATGTAAGCATTAACACTTTAGGCCATAAAAACAGAACGGGTGTATTTTACCCTTTACAAACATTTTCAAAGCATACTGAAATAGATTTTAAAAATGTGCCTATTTGCGCTGAAGCGGAAAACAAAAATGACTTATTGCTACTACAAAAAATAGCAAAAAGTATTGGCAGCCCTTTTTATCAAATAAATTCGCAACAACGCAGTAAATTACATTTAGCAGCAGTTTTTGCAAACAATTTCACAAACCAAATGTATCATATAGCCAATACAATTACAGCAAATAATAATATTGATTTTGACATTTTAAAGCCTTTAATTATCGAAACTGCAAAAAAAACAGCATTAACATCGCCGTTTGAAGCACAAACAGGCCCCGCAAAGCGAAATGACCAACAAACGATAAACAACCACTTAACTGGTTTAAAAAATAAAACATACAAAGCCATTTATGAGCTTTTAACCTCATCAATAACACAAACCCATGGAAAAAAGTTATAAAGAATATTTAAATCAAATTACCACATTTATATTTGACGTCGACGGTGTTTTAACCGATGGCACGGTAACCATTACATCAACTGGCGAAATGCTTAGAACCATGAATATTAAGGACGGTTACGCCATACGTGCTGCTATATTAAACAACTATAAGGTATGCATCATTTCGGGCGGCTCTAACGAAGGTGTGCGCAAACGCCTTGAAGGTCTTGGGGTAAAATACATTTACTTAGGCGCGCATCATAAAACCAAACAATATAAAGAGTTTACAACTCAGCACAATTTAACCGATAATGAAATTTTATATATGGGTGACGACATTCCAGACATTCCAGTTATGGAAAACGTAATTTTACCAAGTTGTCCTCAAGATGCCGCGCCCGAAGTTAAAGCTGTATCAAAATACATTTCGCACAAAAATGGTGGTAAAGGTGCGGTAAGAGATATTATTGAGCAGGTTTTAAAAGTTCAAGGCAAATGGGATGATAACTTTAGCGCAAAATACGATTAAGATTATGCTAAGCGAAACACTTAAAAAATACCAAATAATATTAGCTTCGGGCTCACCAAGACGACAACAATTTTTTAAAGATTTAGGACTAACTTTTAAAATTAGCGTAAAATCTATTCCTGAAAATTACCCAAATACTTTAAAGCATTACGACATTAGTAATTACTTGGCTGAATTAAAAGCAACACCTTATAAAAATGAAGTTAACAACAATAGCATTTTAATAACAAGCGACACCATTGTTTGGCACAATAACAAAGCGCTAGGCAAACCAACTGATACAAACGATGCGTTTAACATTTTAAAATCATTAAGTAATGACACACATGAAGTGATTACATCGGTGTGTTTTACGACTAAAAATGACCAAAAAACAATACATGACATTACCAAAGTTACATTTAAACACTTAACCAATGATGAAATTTGGTATTACATAAATAATTTCGATCCTTTTGATAAAGCTGGTGCTTATGGCATACAAGAATGGATAGGCAAAATTGGAGTTACTAAAATTGAAGGTTCATTTTTTAACGTCATGGGCTTACCAACCCATAAGGTTTATCAATGTTTAAATGAGTTAGCTAAATAGTATAATTTCGAGCTCCAAAAATACTACTACCCACTCGTATCATGGTACTACCACAGTCGATAGCTGATTTATAATCGCCACTCATACCCATACTAATATGACTTAAATTACAATTAAACGAAGTGCTTAATTTTAGGGCATCAAAATGTGTTTTTAAATTTGTAAACTCCTGTTTTATTTGCGCTTCATTATCGGTAAACGTAGCCATACCCATTACTCCTACAATGTTAATATTTTTTAAGTCTAATAAGTCTTCCGAAGTTATTAAAGCTTTTGCGTTTTTATATGTCATTCCGAATTTAGAATCTTCAGAAGCTATTTTTAACTGAAGTAAGCAATCAATAACTCTGTTATGCTTTAGCGCCTGTTTGTTAATTTCTTTTAACAATTTAAAACTATCTACCCCGTGAATTAAACTAACAAAGCTAGCCATATATTTTACCTTGTTGCTTTGCAAATGCCCAATCATATGCCACTCAATATCTTTAGGCAATTGTTCTTGCTTTTGTGCCATTTCCTGCACTTTATTTTCTCCAAAAACACGTTGTCCCGCTTCATAAGCCTCTATTATGGCCGAAACTGGTTTAGTTTTAGATACTGCTACTAATGTAACGTGATTTGGCAAAGCCGATTTTATAGTATTTAAATTGTTTTTTATGCTCATGTCAAAATTCATAAATGGTAATTCCGCTTCTTAATTTAGGTTCAATATAAGTGCTTTTTGGTGGCATTTTATAGCCATTATCTGCAATTGTTTTTATTTCATCAATTGTTACAGGTGTCATACCAAATCCTACTTTAAATGCACCGCTATCTACTTTTGTTTTTATATTCATCATATCATTTTGACCTTTTGAATAGGTAATTCGCGTATCTGTTCGCAAATTTGTAATTCCTAAAACAGGTTCTAAAATGGTTTTGTATAAAATTTGAGTATCAAGTGCATCCAATGCTGTATTAAACGTACAGTTAGTTTTCCGCAGGTATAATGAATAAAATTCACCATCAAGATACATACTAAAATGATGTTTTTTTGTTGGCTTATAATAAGTTTTACCTCTATTTTCTATCCGAAACATCGCATCTAATTTTATCAAAAACGCGTCTTTAGTTAATCCATTAAGGTCTTTTATTAACCGATTAAATTCATATATTTTTAAATCAGATTCAGGAATTAAATAACTCATAAACGCATGAGTCAAACTGTTATCCATATTATCTTGATACAATAAATATGACGACTCAGTTCTATGATGACCGTCGGCAATATACAAGGCTGCAATGCCTTTAAATGCGTTTTTAATAGCATTAATTACATGAGTATCAGTTACAACCCAAAGTTTATGTGTATCGCGGTAAGTGGTTGCAAACTCATACTCTGAGCGTTGTTTTTGTATTGTATTTATAATCTCAAAAAGCGTTGTATTATCTGGATAGGTAATTAAAACTGGCTCGGCATTAAAACCCGCTATTTGAAGATATTCTTTAAAAACTTGCTCACGTTCCTCTAAGGTATCTTCATGTTTTTTAATGACGTTGTTTTTATAGTCTTCAATACTAGTAGCTGCTAGTATACCATTTGTAGTGTTTTTGTTTCTATCAATAATTTTATAGATATAAAAACAAGGCTGACTATCTTTAATAAAAATTTCGTCTTCTTTAAATTCTAAGTAACGATTTTTTACTAATTGATAACGTGCTTTTCCTTTTATATTTTGAGCATATTTATAGCCTGGATTTAATATATGTAAAAACGAATACGGGTTAAAATCTAGCCTTGCCTCAACTTCAGCTTTAGTATAACTTTGGTATGACCTTGAAGCTACAAGGCTTACTTTATCTCGTGTTGGTCGTACGGCTTTAAACGGACTAACTTTAGCCATAATTACGTTATATAAACTGCTTTGCTACATGTTCGGCTTTTCGACTTTTTGTATAATCGTAAAATCCTTCACCCGATTTTACACCCAATTTACCTGCATTAACCATATTTACTAATAACGGGCATGGTGCATATTTAGGATTTTTAAATCCGTCATACATAACATTTAGTATTGATAAACAAACATCTAAACCTATAAAATCTGCCAATTGCAATGGCCCCATAGGGTGTGCCATACCTAATTTCATAACCGTATCAATTTCAGCAACGCCAGCAACTCCATTATATAAAGTTTCGATAGCTTCATTTATCATGGGCATTAAAATGCGGTTTGCCACAAAACCAGGATAGTCATTTGCCTCTACAGGAACTTTATGTAACGTTTTAGAAAACTCTACAATAGTATTTGCAACCTCATTGGAAGTATTGTATCCTCTTATAATTTCTACCAATTTCATTACTGGTACTGGATTCATAAAATGCATCCCAATAACTTGCTCTGGTCGAGTAGTTACTGCAGCTATTTGTGTAATTGATATTGAAGAGGTATTGGTTGCTAAAATGGTATGTTTAGCGCAAGCTTCATCAAGTTGTTTAAATATGTTTAGTTTTAAATCTAAATTTTCTGTAGCTGCTTCAACAACCAAATCGGCTTGACTAACACCGTTAACCATATTTGAAGTTGTTGTGATATTAGATAACGTTTTAGCTTTATCAGCTTCAGAAATTTTTTCCTTAGCTACCATTCGATCTAAATTTCGAGAAATCGTTGCTATTGCTTTTTCAAGTGAAGCTTGATTTATATCAATTAAGTTAACTTTAAATCCGCTTTGAGCAAACGTGTGCGCTATACCATTGCCCATTGTACCTGCTCCAATTACAGCTATATTTTTCATTTGATATTAACTCTATAAATTAATTAAAATTGATTTATTATTGCATTTGCCACTCGTAAAGCTTCTGTACCATCATGAAGCGTTACTACTGGCGACGTGTTTGTATTAATGGCATGTGCAAAACTATCTAATTCATCCAAAATAGCGTTATTATTTTCAACGCTAGGGTTATCAAAATAAATTTGTTTTTTTACGCCTTCGGCGTTTTGTAGTATCATATCAAAATCACCAGCTTGCTCTGGCGCATCTTTCATTTTAACTACTTCACACTTTTTTTCCAGAAAATCTACTGATATATAAGCATCTTTTTGAAAAAAACGCGTTTTACGCATATTTTTTAATGAAATACGACTCGCTGTTAAATTAGCTACACAACCGTTTTCAAATTCTATTCGAGCATTAGCTATATCTGGTGTATCACTAATAACTGAAACCCCACTAGCTGAAATATGCTTAACTTTTGATTTTACAACACTTAAAATTACATCAATATCATGAATCATTAAATCTAAAACTACAGGTACATCTGTACCTCTTGGATTAAACTCTGCCAAACGATGAGTTTCAATAAACATTGGCGAATCTATATCATTTTTCACGGCTTTAAACGCCGGATTAAAACGCTCAACATGACCAACTTGCCCTCTTAAATTATGTTCGGCTAAAAGTTTTCTAATATTTTCGGCTTCTTCTACAGTGTTTGTAATAGGCTTTTCTATAAAAATATGACGCCCTTTTTTTATAGCTTGTATTGCACAATCATAATGTGATAAGGTTGGCGTTACAATATCAACCACATCAACAGCATCAATTAAAGCCTCTATTGTTTCAAAATAGGTGTATCCAAATTCTGCCTCTACTTTTAAAGCATTTTCTTTATTTGGATCATAAAATCCTATAAGTTGATAATTTTCTGATTGTTCAAGAAGTCGTAAATGAATTTTCCCAAGGTGGCCGGCACCAAGTACACCTGCTTTTAGCATTTTTTATTGTTTTTTACAAAAATAGCGTATTTAAAAAGATAAAAAAAACAATTAACAAGTGTAGCAATTTTACCATTTTTATATTTTGACTAAAAAATGTTTATGTATTTTTACGGCTTAATTTTTTTAATCTACAATTGCAAGACACGTTTAAACATAAAGGCTTACGACAAAAATTGGTAAACACACTATACAGCAAAGGCATTAGAGACACCCGCGTGTTACATGCAATTGGCAATATCCCTAGGCATTTATTTTTAGATTCTAGTTTTTTAGACCATGCCTATCAAGATAAAGCATTTCCTATAGCAGCCAATCAAACAATTTCGCACCCCTATACCGTTGCTTTTCAAACCGAACTATTAAAGATAAAAATAGGGCATAAAATATTAGAAATTGGTACTGGTAGTGGATACCAAACGGCAGTTTTGTGCGAAATTGGCACCACAACTTACAGTATTGAACGCCAGTTAGAGCTTTTTAAAAAAACCAGCAAATTTTTACCAAAACTAGGTTATAATGCAAAACAATTAATTTTTGGCGATGGCTACAAAGGATTGCCAGACCAAGCCCCTTTTGATGGTATTATTGTTACCGCAGGTGCGCCTTTTGTACCAAAACCACTTTTAAGCCAACTAAAAATTGGAGGGCGCTTGGTTATTCCGGTAGGCAATGAAACCTCGCAAATTATGACACTATTTATCCGCAAAAGCGAAAAAGAATTTGAAAAATGCGAGTTTGGTGAATTTAAATTTGTACCGCTTTTGGAGGATAAAAATTAATTATAGCTTTTTTTAATACGATCTAAATTTCGTTTATTATCGCGATCTTTCATAGTTTCACGCTTATCGTACAGTTTTTTTCCTCGTGCAAGTGCTATATTTAATTTTGCAAACCCTTTATCATTTATAAACAGTTTTAAAGGTACAATGGTTAAGCCTGTATTTTTAACTTCTTTTTCTAGTTTTTTAAGTTCACGTTTATTCAGTAATAATTTTCGTTCTGCTTTTGGCCTGTGGTTATAATGGTTTCCGTAGGCATACTCCTCAACCGACATATTTACAACAAACAATTCGCCTTGCTCGTTAAACTCACAAAAACTTTCTGATATAGACGCCTTACTTAGCCTAATCGATTTTATTTCGGTTCCCGTTAATACAATTCCAGCTGTAAACTTATCGAGTAACTCGTACTCAAAGCGTGCTTTTTTATTTTGTATGTTGATGGTTTTTTGCATGCTGCCAAAGCTACATATTTTTAAAATATTTTTTTTGTAAAAAATGTATAAATTGGTAAGTATTACTTTTATTTTCGTCTAATAATAAAATTTAAAATTAGTTATGAAAATTATTAAAATAATAATTGTTGCTTTACTACTTACCGCTTGCCAAAAAGAAACGCAATTTACTGGTACAGAAATTATAAACAAAGCTATTGATGCCGCCGGCGGAAAACGTTTTGACCACTTTAATATTGATTTTGATTTTAGAAAGGTTCATTACAAAGCAAAACGAAATTTTGGAAATTATGAATTGCTGCGCATCAAAAAAGATTCTGTTAATACAACCACCGATATTTTGTCTAACTCAGGATTAAAACGATTAATTAATGGTGTTGATATAAATTTACCCGATAGTATTACTCAAAAAATTGCTCCAAGTGTAAATTCTGTTCATTATTTTTCATTATTGCCTTACGGACTTAATGCGCCTGCCGTTAACAAAAACTATTTAGAGCAAGTACGCATTAAGGGCAAAACCTATTATAAAGTAAAAATTACATTTAGTGAAGATGGCGGTGGCGAAGATTTTGACGATGTATTTATATATTGGGTTAACACCAAAACTAATAAAGTTGATTACTTGGCGTACTCGTATGCCGAAGCACATGGCTTAGGGTTACGTTTTAGAGAGGCGTATAATGAACGAATTATTAACGGTATTCGCGTTGTTGATTATAACAATTACAAACCTAAAAATCCAAAAATTAAACTCTTCAATTTAGATAAAGCTTTTGAAAATAATGAAACAAAATTACTTTCTAAAATTGAACTAGAAAACGTTAAAATAGAGGTGTTGTAAACATCTCTATTTTTTTATGCCAATACTACTATGAGTAAATACATGAGATAAAAATTAACACAATCTTTAAAATTCCCAAAACTTATTTTTTGGCAAAGCCGCTTCAAAGGTTTTTAATTGTTTTGTTTCAGCATCTTCAAAAGTTAATTTCCAGGCGTGCAGGCATACCGATAATGGCAAGTAGACTTCGTTTGATCCATATTTATCGTCACCAATAATTGGCGAACCAATATGAGCCAATTGCGCACGTATTTGATGAAAACGGCCCGTTTTAGGCTTTACTTCCAATATAAATCCATATTTATTTTCGCCAATAACCCTGTATAATAATGAGCATTGTTGAGCCTCTTTGGATTTAGTTTTAACTATTTCGGCTTTTTTATCTTTAGTATTTTTAACAAGAAAATTTACTAATTGCCCTTTTGCTTTAATTGGCTTATTTTTTACAAGTGCCAAATATGTTTTTTGAACGTTACGAGAGCTAAAAAGTGTATTAAACTTAACCAGTACGCTCTTTTTTTTAGCAAACATAAGTACACCACTAGTAACACGATCTAACCGATGTATTACACCTACATAAGGCTTATTTTTTTGTTTTAAAAGATGATTAAATACTTGATTCTCTACCGTTTCTTTCTCATAAGGATTTTTTTCACTAATCAGTCCTGATAGTTTGTTTACAACTATAAAGTTGCTGTCATCATGAATAACTTCAAGCTTTGCCATAAAAAGTTTTAACCGTTAACAAAAGTAATTAACGCCTCTTTTTTTTAGATTTATGTTTGCTTTTTCTTCGTGAATGACTTGCTGGTATAGCATCGTCAAAGGTGTTTTTTACAGGTTTAGGTTTAATACTTTTCCATGAATCCTCACCTTTTTCTGGGACTAGCGCTTCGACTAAATCTTTTCGACCAACTTTATTTAAAGTTCTTCTAATCCAATCTTTATTTTCTTTTTTATACCAAAAGAAAAACCTGTGCTGCTCATCCTTTTCTTGCTTAGATTTTGGCGTTTTTGTTGGTTTTAAGGTATAGGGGTGGTATCCACTATAATAAATAACCGTTGCAACCGTCATTGGTGTTGGTGTAAACCCTTGCACTTGTTCCAACTGAAAGCCCATATCTTTAGTTTCGGCTGCCAAATTAGCCATATCTTCAACCTCACAAGCTGGGTGATTTGAAATAAAATAAGGAATTAATTGAAGTTTTAAACTTTTCTTAATATTAATTTTATCAAAACGCTCTTTAAACTTATGAAAGTATTTAAAAGACGGTTTACGCATTAATTTTAAAACAGGATCTGAGGTATGCTCAGGAGCCACTTTTAAACGTCCCGAAATGTGTTTTGTCATCACCTCTTCGGTATAATCATCAAGCTCTTTTGCGTCTGCATTTTTATTAAATTCGGGCACTAACATATCATGACGAATACCACTACCAATAAATGATTTTTTAACCTTTGGATGCTTATCAACCGCTTGGTATAATTTAGTTAAAGGCTTGTGTGAGGTATCTAAATTACTGCATATTACGGGCGAAATACATGATGGCGCAACACATTTATCGCATATCGATTGTACTTTTCCTGCCATTTTATACATGTTTGCCGATGGCCCACCAATATCTGACAAATACCCTTTAAAATCGGGCATATTTGCCACTTTATCCACTTCTCTTAAAATAGAAGCTTCACTACGACTTGCTATAAATTTACCTTGATGTGCCGAAATGGTACAAAAACTGCATCCTCCAAAACACCCACGATGTATATTTATTGAAGTTTTAATCATTTCAAACGCTGGTATAGGCCCGCGTTTATTATACTTTGGGTGTGGTAATCGCGTGTACGGTAAATCAAAAGACGCATCAATTTCCTTTTCGGTCATAGTTGGATAAGGCGGATTAATCACCAAAGTCCTATCTTTTATTTTTTGAAAAATTCGTCTTGCTTTAAGTTTATTTGACTCTTGTTCAATAACTTTAAAATTAGAAGCAAACTTTTTTTTATCTTTCAAACACACCTCGTGTGATTGAATTTCAACATCGTCCCAATTTTTATTTTTAGGAATGCCTTCGTCTTTATGAACCAAAAAAGCGGTTTGTTTTATGGTGCGTAAGCTTGAAAATGGTACACCTTTTTGCAACAATTTCACCACTTCACGCAAAGGTTGCTCACCCATACCATACACTAACATATCGGCATTTGAGGTTTCTAAAATACTTGGCATTAATTGATCACTCCAATAATCATAATGTGTTACACGACGTAATGATGCTTCGATACCACCTATTAAAACAGGAACATCGGGAAATTTATCTTTTAATATTTTAGAATATACAGATGTGGCATAATCTGGTCTAAATCCTTTATCACCATTTGGTGTATACGCATCTTTATCTCTTCGTTTTTTACTTGCAGTATAATTACTCACCATAGGGTCCATACAACCACCTGTAACACCAAAAAATAATTTTGGAGTTCCTAACTTTGTAAAATCCTGTAAATCATCATTTACATTAGGTTGCGGTACAATAGCTACTCTCAAACCATAACTTTCTAAAATACGACCAATTACTGCAGGGCCAAACGAAGGATGATCTACGTAAGCATCACCGCTAAACAAAATAACGTCTAATTCGTCCCAACCTTTAATTTTAACTTCTTTGTTAGTTGTTGGTAACCAGTCTGAAAGTTTAAGTTCTTGCATATCGCTGCAAAGGTAAGGCTTATCGTATTATAACTCAATACTAAATCACAATACTCTTTTTTACTTTTAAAAATAACTAGCTAGAGTTTTTCCCACTTGCGAGCCTAAAGCCACTCCCATACCTCCTAGCCTCACCCCAATAGCTGTACGAGGATTAAGCTGTTTTATGATAGGTTTTTTAGTTTTACCTACACCCATAATACCCGACCATGAGTGCGAAATGCTAAAATCTTGCTGTGGCAAAATAATATACTTAAGCATGTGTTGTAATTTATCCTGAACTAAGCTTGTTGTACCAAATTTAACAGTAGTTTCTTCATCAAAATTAAGGTTTCTGCCACCTCCGAGTAGTATTCGGTTTCCGATGTTTCGGAAATAATAAAAGCCTTTATCAAAATGAAACGTGCCTTTTACTTTTAAATTCTTAATTGCGTTAGTAACCAAAACTTGTGCCCTCGCAGGTTTAATATCATCTTTTATCCATTGTTTGGCAAAACCATTTGTAGCAATAATGCAATTTACAGCTGTAATAAGCCCGTATTTTGTTTTAATGTTAACGTGATTAGCATGCGTTTCCATAGCTTGTGCTTCAATGCCAAAACGCACATCAATATTATTTTGGACAACCGTTTTAAATAACTCTTGGATGAGTTTACCCGTATCAATAGCGCCTTCTAACTCATTACAATAAGCAGTTTGTATGTGTTTAAAACCAAATTGCTCGCTTACGTTTTTATCTTCAAAATAAATTTGATTTACCCCAGTTATTGTTTTAGCCTTTTCGTTAATATAATTTATAAAACTTGTGTCAATGCTATTGTTTGTATCATGTGCAATTAAATCCCATGATTTACAGGCGTCATAATTTATTTTAGTTTTGTCAACCAATTCAAACAAAGCTTGTAAACCGTAATAGCGATTGGCAAAGGTGTCCCAAACTAATTGCTCATCTATGGTTTTTAAGTCATCAAAAAGCTCAGTAGGACTTCCAAAGCAGGTAAAACCAGCGTTTTTTGTACTTGCTCCTGTTGGCAAATACCCCCTTTCGAGAATACAAATTTTTGCGTTTTTATATTTTTTACGCAAAAACAAAGCTGTACTCATACCAACAATACCTGCACCTATGATTAAAAAATCAATATCCTCAAAAAAGGCTTTCTTTTCCCAAAAACTAAGCTCATTAATTTGCAGCATAATTTGTGAATTTTAATTAAAATTGACCACGTTGCTTTTTGTAAATATAACGTGTTACAAGCACTAAGTTTAATATAGCAATACACATCCAAATAATGCCTACGGAAAGACTAGATATGCCTATTAACTCCGAAATTGTATCTGCATCACTACCAATATTACTACGGTCAATTAAATCGCCTTTTATATCGAGTATAACATAAGCACAAGTAATTATGCCTATAAACTTAAGCCATAAATCATGAAAAAATGCACCAAAATATTTATACGCAATGAGCATAAATATACCCATGCCCAATGTCATAGCAGTGCCAAAAAACTCGCCTGTTTGCATCACATAATACGACAATAATAACAGCACCAAACCAACAATTAAGGTAATGTATTTGTCTTTTTTTAATTTCACAGCAAGTACTAAAATTAACGAACCCCAAAACAAACTCCCTAAATAACCAGCACTAGCGGTCATAAACGAGCTCAAAAAGTTTGGAGCTATCTTGTATTTACAATACCCACCAATTTTTGGGTCGATATGAATTTCAATAATTTCACCTCCAAAAAGAACTGCCATTAAGCCATGACTCATTTCGTGCAGCATCACCACAAATAATTTAATAGGATAAATTAATATGGTTCGCCATAACAGTACAGCAAGAACTATTAAAATGATTAAATGAAATCGTTCGTATTTT
>CALDUQ010000018.1 GCA_937924845.1 uncultured Flavobacteriaceae bacterium | reverse complement strand
ACTATATTAAATTTAACTTTTATTTATACATTACTTTTTTAACGGCTTTTACAACGTCATTACTGTTTGGCAACCACTCTTTAAGTAAATTTGGCGAAAACGGCGCAGGCGTATCGGCTGTATTAATTTTAATTATTGGCGCATCTAAATAATCAAATGCATTTGCCTGTACTTGGTATGTAATTTCGGTAGCTACGTTTCCAAAAGGCCATGCTTCTTCTAAAATAACTAAGCGATTAGTTTTTTTAACTGAGTTTAAAATAGCCTCATGATCCATTGGTCTTACAGTACGTAAATCAATAATTTCACATGAAATTCCTTCTTTTTCTAACTCATCGGCAGCTTTATAAGCTTCCTTAATAATTTTACCAAATGAAACGATAGTAACATCATCTCCAGCACGCTTAATATCAGCAACACCTATCGGAACTATATATTCACCCTCAGGAACTTCACCTTTATCACCATACATTTGTTCACTTTCCATAAAAATTACTGGATCGTCATCACGTATTGCTGCTTTTAACAAACCTTTTGCATCATAGGGGTTTGATGGCACAATAACTTTTAATCCTGGGGTATTTGCAAACCAGCTTTCAAAAGCTTGAGAGTGTGTTGCTGCTAATTGCCCAGCAGATGCTGTTGGGCCTCTAAATACGATTGGACATTTAAATTGACCTCCAGACATTTGTCTAATTTTAGCGGCATTATTTATAATTTGATCAATACCAACCAATGAAAAATTAAATGTCATATACTCAACAATTGGGCGATTACCAGTCATTGTTGACCCTACTGCTATTCCTGAAAAACCTAATTCGGCAATTGGGGTATCAATAACACGCTTAGCTCCAAATTCATCCAACATCCCTTTTGATGCCTTGTATGCACCATTATATTCAGCAACTTCTTCACCCATCAAATAAATGCTTTCATCTCGTCGCATTTCTTCACTCATTGCCTCGGCTATAGCCTCTCTAAACTGAATTGTTTTCATTATTATTTTATCTTAAAAAATACATTATAAATATACGAATGCACAAAAATACTAATTATTAAATAATTTTTAATGTAAAATTTTACTATGCATGCATAGTAAAATAGACAATTTTTACCTACCTTCGTAAACATCAATTTTCAGCTTTTTTAACCATAATTTTAAAATCTTATATAAAATGAAAATATTAGTGTGCATAAGTCACGTGCCAGATACCACTTCTAAAATTAATTTTACAGACGATAACAAAACTTTTGACACCAATGGCGTGCAGTTTGTAATTAACCCAAATGATGAATTTGGACTAACTAGAGCGATGTGGTTTAAAGAAAAACAAGGTGCAAACGTTACTGTTATAAATGTTGGTGGTACAGAAACCGAACCCACACTTAGAAAAGCCTTAGCTATAGGTGCCGACGCGGCTATTAGAATAAATACTGAAGCAAAAGATGCTAATTACGTTGCAAAACAATTGGCAAAAGTAATTACTACCGAAAACTATGACCTAGTCATAGCAGGTAGAGAATCTATAGATTACAATGGCGGTATGGTGCCAGGCATGATTGCAGCCTTAACAGGCGCTAACTTTGTTAACACTTGCATAAACCTAGAAATTGACGGTACAAATGCTACTGCAACCAGAGAAATTGATGGTGGTAAAGAAACCGTAACAACAAATTTACCAGTTATTATAGGCGGTCAAAAAGGTCTTGTTGAAGAAAGTGACTTACGTATTCCTAACATGAGAGGCATAATGATGGCTCGAAAAAAACCACTTACAGTACTTGAGCCTATCGAAGCCAACGCTAACACTAAAGTACAAGCTTACGAAAAACCTCCAGAAAAAAGCGCAGTAAAACTTGTAAACGCAGATAATATTGACGAATTAGTAAACCTATTGCACAACGAAGCCAAGGTTATATAATTCAATATTTTTTAATCCTATTTAACAACTTCAATTAAAAATTATGTCAGTTTTAGTATATACAGAATCAGAACAAGGAAATTTCAAAAAAACAGCTCTTGAAGTTGCCTCATATGCAAAAGCAATTGCAAATCAATTAAGCACTACAGTAACAGCTTTAACCTTTAATACCAGTAATACCGACACCTTATCTAATTACGGTGTTGATAAAATATTAAACATCGAAAACGACAAACTGAATAACTTTAGCGCAAAAGCATACGCAAGCGCAATAGCACAAGCTGCCAAACACGAAAACGCAACAGTAGTAATATTAAGCTCTAGCTTAAACAGTAAATATATAGCTCCAGTGACATCAATTGCACTAGATGCTGCAATGGTATCAAATGTTGTTGAGTTACCCAGTAATACTTCGCCATTTACAATAAAAACATCAAGCTTTACTAACAAAGCATTTGCTATTAATGAACTTACATCAAATATTAAAGTTTTAGGACTTTCAAAAAATGCATTTGGATTGGTTGAAGCAAAAACAAACCCTGTTACAGAAACATTTTCACCCACTTTTCAAGATTCTGATTTTAATGTAATACTTAAATCAGTTGATAACGCCAGTGATAAAGTAACTATTGCTGACGCAGAAATTGTTGTATCAGGAGGCCGCGGACTAAAAGGGCCTGAAAACTGGGGCATGATTGAAGAACTTGCCGATGTGCTTGGTGCTGCAACGGCTTGCTCAAAACCCGTATCCGATTTAGGGTGGCGCCCACATAGCGAACACGTTGGACAAACAGGAAAACCAGTTGCTTCAAACCTTTATATTGCAATTGGCATATCGGGTGCAATACAACACTTAGCTGGCATAAATGCCTCAAAGGTAAAAGTTGTGATTAACACAGATCCTGAAGCTCCATTTTTTAAAGCAGCCGACTATGGCATTGTAGGCGATGCATTTGAGGTAGTACCGCAACTTATTGAAAAATTGAAAGCCTTTAAAGCTCAAAATAACTAAACTCACCCTTTTAATTTAAAATTGGACTATTATTTACTATGAATAGTCCAATTATTTTTTTTCTTTGTAACTTACTTTCAAAAGCAACAAAACACCATATGAGTCTTGTACGTCTTAATATTAAAGGTATTTCTTACAGTCAAACACAAAATGGCGCCTATGCATTAATTTTGAACGAAGTAAATGGCTCAAGAAAACTACCAATTGTAATCGGAGCCTACGAAGCTCAAGCAATTGCAATTGAGCTAGAAAAAGAAATAAAACCTCCACGCCCCTTAACTCACGATTTATTTAAAGATTTTGCCCAACGTTTTCATATTACAATTAAGCAAGTTATTATTCATAAATTAGTAGATGGCGTATTTTTTTCAAGTATAATTTGCGAATCAGCTCAAAAAGAAGAAATTATTGATGCCCGAACAAGCGATGCAATTGCCCTAGCATTGCGCTTTGGCGCCCCTATATTTACCTATAAAGATATTTTAAACAAAGCAGGTGTTCAATTAAAATTATCACCGTCTGACGATACCAATGAAGAAAATATAGAAAAAGAACACAACGCACTTGATGTTGATGATTTTTTAAGCGAAACTTCAAACAAATTAGCTAGCACACCGTTAAAAGACCTAAAAGACATGCTAGAGGAAGCCGTTACAAATGAAGATTACGAAACCGCTGCAATCATTAGAGACGAAATATCTAAAAGATAAAAAAACATTACATTTGAACACTTACTTTTTAACATGAAAAAAATAGTTCTATCCTCAATCGCCATTTTATTTGGAGTATTTTTTGCAACAGCAAGCAATAGCTTCAGCTTAAACTTAAATCCTAACGTAGCACAAGTTGGCTCTGGCATAATACCCAGCCAAGGTTTTAGCCTACATACATTATGGCGAGGTGTTTTAGGAATGGCTACTTTAATAGGCATTGCCTTTCTATTTAGTAGTAACAAAAAAAACATCAATTGGAAAGGTGTTGGTGTTGGGTTATCACTACAATTATTAATTGCCATAGGTGTTTTAAAAATACCATTTATTCAAAAAGCATTTAATGCCATTGGTAAAGTTTTTGTAAATGTTTTAGACTTTACAAGAGCCGGAAGCGAATTTTTATTTCAAGGCTTAGTCACAGATATGGATGCCTTCGGATTTATATTTGCATTTCAAGTACTTCCAACAATCATCTTTTTTTCAGCGCTAACATCCCTTCTATTTTACCTTGGTATCATACAAAAAGTAGTAAAATTTATGGCATGGACGCTTGCTAAGCTTCTTAAAATTTCGGGTGCCGAAAGTTTAAGTGTTGCCGGTAATATATTTTTAGGTCAAACAGAAGCGCCTTTACTTATCAAGGCATACCTTGAGAAAATGAACAAATCTGAAATACTACTAGTTATGGTTGGTGGTATGGCTACAGTTGCAGGAGCAGTATTAGCAGCTTACATTGGCTTTTTGGGGGGTGAAGATGATGCCTTACGCCTTTTTTACGCAAAACATTTATTAGCAGCATCAGTTATGGCAGCTCCAGGAGCCATTGTTATTTCTAAAATTTTATTACCGCAAACGGAAAAAACAAACTCCGATATTAAAGTCTCTTCCGAAAAAATAGGTTCAAACGTTTTAGACGCCATAGCAAACGGCACTACCGAAGGGCTTAAACTTGCTGTTAATGTAGGTGCAATGCTATTAGTATTTGTTGCCTTTATTGCTATGATAAACGGTATTTTAGGTTGGGTTGGCGACATCACAACTTTAAATCAATGGATGGCAAATAACACGTCATACAACAAATTTTCGCTCGAAGCCATTTTAGGAAGCGTTTTTGCACCACTGATGTGGATTATTGGAGTTGCCAAAGAAGACACAATGCTAATGGGGCAATTACTGGGCATAAAACTAGCAGCAAGTGAGTTTGTAGGCTACATACAACTAGCCGAATTAAAAAACGCAGCAAACGCAACCCATTTAACATACAATAAATCAATAATAATGGCAACCTACTTATTATGTGGCTTTGCTAACTTTGCATCTATTGGTATTCAAATTGGAGGTATTGGCTCGCTAGCACCTGGGCAACGTAAAAATTTATCAAAACTAGGCATGAAAGCCTTAATTGGCGGGACAATCGCATCATTAATTTCGGCAACAATAGCCGGAATGATAATTGGATAAAACACACTACTAGAAAATGAAACAATATTTAGATTTAGTAAAACATGTTTTAGAAAACGGTAACGAAAAAGGAGATCGTACAGGCACCGGTACAAAAAGTGTATTTGGACACCAAATGCGATTTGATTTAAGTAAAGGTTTCCCTATGGTAACCACAAAAAAAATTCACTTAAAATCAATAATTTTCGAACTCCTTTGGTTTTTAAAAGGCGATACCAACACCAAGTATTTAACCGAAAATGGTGTTAAAATTTGGAACGAATGGGCTGACCAAAACGGAAATCTGGGACCCGTATACGGCCATCAATGGCGAAATTGGAACAATGAAGAAATTGACCAAATTAAGGATATTATTCACACCCTTAAACATAACCCAAATAGCAGACGCATGCTTGTTTCGGCTTGGAATCCGTCTGTACTACCCGATAATGCCCTGTCATTTAGCGAAAATGTAGCAAACGGCAAAGCTGCACTACCACCCTGCCATGCCTTTTTTCAGTTTTATGTAGCTGACGGAAAACTATCTTGTCAATTATACCAGCGTAGTGCCGATATATTTTTAGGCGTACCATTTAATATAGCATCTTACGCATTATTTACAATGATGATGGCACAAGTTTGCGGCTACCAAGCTGGCGAATTTATTCACACTTTTGGTGACGCTCATATCTACAATAATCATTTAGACCAATTAAAACTGCAATTAAGTAGAGCGCCAAAACCTTTACCAAAAATGATTTTAAATCCAGAAATTAAAGATATTTTTGACTTTAAGTTCGAAGATTTTACACTTAAAAATTACGAACCACATCCGCATATAAAGGGAAAAGTAGCAATATAAAAACAAATGCATGTTTGGAAAAAAACACAAAATACAAACACAACTTGATCCTGATCAATTAGAACGTATTGAAAATGCACAACGCCGCATAAAACAAAAAAAAAGGTTACACACACACTTTATCCTATTTTTAATCGTAGGCACATTACTATTAGTTGGCAACCTATTTTTAAAAATAGGCGCTACGTACACCTATTTTGAAATCGATTGGTCATTTATTGTTATTTTATTATGGGTTGCATTGGTAATATATCACACTATTAATGTTTATATAACTCATAAATTTATGGGTAAAGCATGGGAAAAAGCGCAATTAAACAAGCTTGTGGCACAGCAAGAAAACAGGATTGAAAAGCTAAAGCTACAACTTGAAAAAGAAGAATTAATTAAACTAAAAAGTGCTAATTACAGTACTACTAAAGCAATAACAACACAAAACACCTCTAAACTTACAATTATTGCCGCTGCAGCGGAAAACAATGTTATTGGCAAAGACAATAAACTTATTTGGCACATAAGTGATGATTTAAAGCGCTTTAAACGCTTAACAAACGGACATCATATCATAATGGGCCGAAAAACTTTTGAAAGTTTTCCAAAACCACTACCAAATCGCACGCATGTTGTTATTACAAATCAAGCAAACTACAACGCTCCAGATGGTGTGATTATAGTAAATTCGCTTGAGCAAGCAATAAAAGCTTGTAAAAACGACGAACAACCTTTTATTATTGGTGGTGGCGAAATATACAAACAATCAATTAATATAGCCCAAACCATCGAGTTAACTCGGGTTCATGATAGTTTTGAAGGTGACACTTTATTCCCTGAGATAAACTCTGATATTTGGCAACAAACTCAAACAATATATCATGAAAAAAGTGAAAAACACAAACATGCATTTTCATTTATCACTTATGTAAAACGCTAAATTTCAACACACTTTTAAAATCGTTGTATTTTTTAAATAATTTTTACATAAATTATTTTGCATATCTTAAAAATGCGTATATATTTGCATCCGCTTAGGCATGGTACCTTAGCTCAGTTGGTAGAGCAAAGGACTGAAAATCCTTGTGTCCCTGGTTCGATTCCTGGAGGTACCACTTTAAAACCCTTAATAATCTAAATATAGATTTTAAGGGTTTTTTTATTTACTATTTTTATCATTAAATTTTAAAAATGAAAAACAATCGCATCATATTAGGCATTGACCCCGGCACTACTATTATGGGCTTTGGGCTTATAGAAATTGTAAATAAGTCTATGCGCTTTATTCAGTTTAATGAACTAAATTTATCTAAATATACCGATCATTACCTAAAGTTAAAACTAATTTTTGAGCGTACAATACAATTAATTGACACGCATCACCCCGATGAAATTGCTATCGAAGCCCCATTTTTTGGCAAAAACGTACAAAGTATGCTAAAACTAGGGAGAGCTCAAGGCGTTGCCATGGCAGCTGGCCTATCTAGAGAAATACCAATTACCGAGTATTTACCTAAAAAAATAAAAATGGCCATTACCGGAAACGGAAATGCAAGCAAAGAGCAAGTTGCAAAAATGTTACAAAGCCAATTAAACATAAAAACATTACCAAAAAATCTAGATGCTACTGATGGTTTAGCAGCTGCAGTATGCCATTTTTACAACTCAAACAAAGTAACCATTGGTAAAAGTTACTCGGGCTGGGATAGTTTTGTAAAGCAAAATGAAAACAGAGTTAAAAAATAATCACAATAACATGAGCGGCATTTATATCCATATTCCATTTTGTAAACAAGCTTGCCATTATTGCGACTTTCATTTTTCGACATCACTCAAAAAAAAAGACGATTTATTAAGTGCCATCAATAAAGAATTAGTTTTAAGAAAAAACGAGCTCAAAAACCAAACTATTGAAACCATTTATTTTGGAGGCGGCACCCCTAGCTTATTATCATCTACCCAAATTAATCAAATCATTCAAACCGTTTACAACAATTACGCTGTAAGCAACACTCCAGAAATTACTTTAGAAGCCAATCCTGATGATTTATCCGAAGGCAAAATCAAAGACTTAGCAAATTCACCTATAAACCGATTAAGCATTGGCATACAGTCATTTTTTGAAAACGATTTACAAGCCATGAATCGAGCACACACTGCGACCGAATCTCAAAAATGCTTAGACATCGCTACAAAGTATTTCGATAATATTACAATCGATTTAATTTACGGCATCCCTAATATGACTTTAGAGCAATGGGCTAAAAATTTAAACATAGCTTTAAAATTTAACGTTAATCACATCTCTAGCTATGCGCTAACGGTAGAACCCAAAACAGCTTTAGATAAATTTATAAAACAAGGCACCTACCCTAGTATTGATGATGATTTAGCATTATCACATTTTAATTATCTTACCAAAACCTTAAACAAAGCAGGCTATACCCATTACGAAATTTCAAATTTTGGCAAACCTAACTTTTACTCAAAACACAACACCGCATATTGGCAAGGCAAACCCTACATAGGCATTGGACCATCAGCCCATTCATACAATAAAATTCAGCGTAGCTGGAATATCGCTAACAACAGCAAATATATCAACGCTATTAATACTAATGTTTTACCACAAACTACAGAAAAATTATCGGTAACAGATCGCTATAACGAGTATATTATGATTGGACTTCGAACCATTTGGGGGATCCATCTTAATTACATAAAAAACGAATTTGGCTCAAACTATAAAACACAACTTTTAGCATCCATACAAAATTACATCCAACAGGATATACTACAAATCAACCCTAACAACACCGTTACAACAACCTCAAAAGGCAAATTTTTGGCTGACGGTATTGCTGCAAACTTGTTTATTTAATACAGTATTCGCTATAATATTACAATAACAATTAGTTTTATGTTGAAAAAACTTAGATTTCAATATCAAAAAACTAAAAAAACATTTACAAAAGTGTATTTTTGTTATATAAAATATATAAAATATTACACTTTATGAATTCATATGATGTTGCTGTTATAGGCTCTGGACCTGGAGGATACGTTGCCGCTATACGTTGCGCACAATTAGGCATGAAAACTGCTATTATTGAAAAATACTCAACGCTTGGAGGTACTTGTTTAAATGTAGGCTGTATACCTAGTAAAGCACTTTTAGATTCATCACATCATTATCACGATGCTATTAAGCATTTTGAAGAGCATGGTATTGAAATTCCTGGAGAAATTAAAGTTAACCTTGAAAAAATGATTGCACGTAAACAATCTGTAGTTGATCAAACTACTGGAGGTATTAACTTTTTAATGGACAAAAATAAAATTGATGTTTACCATGGTTTGGGCAGTTTTAAAGATGCTACACATATTACCATTACTGGTGATGAAACTACCGAAATTGAAGCTAAACACACCATAATTGCTACTGGTAGTAAACCAGCCAACTTACCGTTTATAAAACTAGATAAAGAACGTGTAATTACATCAACCGAAGCCCTTAAACTTAAAGAAATCCCAAAACACTTTATCGTTATTGGTGGCGGTGTTATTGGGTTAGAATTAGGGCAAGTATACAAGCGCCTCGGTGCTGAGGTAACGGTTGTTGAGTATGCTGATCGCATTTTACCTACAATGGACAAAGGCGTATCTAAAGAGGTTAATAAAATACTTAAAAAACAAAAATTTAAAATCAACCCTTCTCACCAGGTAACTGCAGTTGAACGCAAAGGCGACGAAGTAACTGTTACGGCTACCAATAAAAAAGGTGAAACTGTTGAATTTAAAGGCGATTACTGCTTAGTATGCGTTGGAAGACAACCTTACACTAATGGCTTAAATACCGATGCAGCTAACGTAAAATTAGACGATCGTAACCGTGTTGAAGTTAACCACAATTTACAAACATCGGCACCAAACATATACGCCATAGGTGATGTCGTAAAAGGTGCAATGCTTGCGCATAAAGCCGAAGAAGAAGGTGTTTTTGTTGCTGAAACTATTGCTGGACAAAAACCACACATTAATTACAACTTAATACCTGGTGTTGTATATACTTGGCCAGAGGTTGCTGCCGTTGGAAAAACGGAAGAAGAATTAAAAGCCGAAGGCATTGCTTATAAAGCAGGACAATTTCCTATGCGTGCCTTAGGACGAAGTAGAGCAAGTATGGATATTGACGGATTTGTTAAAATTTTGGCCGACAAAACAACAGATGAAATACTTGGCGTACACATTGTTGGAGCTCGTGCTGCCGATTTAATAGCTGAAGCTGTAATCGCAATGGAATACCGCGCAAGTGCCGAGGATATTTCGCGCATGTCACACGCGCACCCAACATATACCGAAGCTATTAAAGAAGCCGCTTTAGCTGCTACAGAAGATAGAGCTTTACATATTTAATTAATTTTAAATAGTAAATTTTTAGACTATGAAAATTCTTCATCTTGACAGCAACCATGATGTATTAATACAACAACTTAATGAATTAGGTGCTGTTAATGATGAAGATTTTTTGTCTACAAAAACTATTATCGAAACTAAAATCCATCACTATGATGGTATTGTAATTAGAAGTAGATTTAAAATTGACCAGCAATTTATTGATAAAGCAACACAGCTTAAATTTATTGCTCGCGTTGGTGCAGGGCTCGAAAACATTGATTGCGAGTATGCCGCATCAAAGCACATTCACTTAATTTCTGCCCCTGAGGGCAACAGAAATGCCGTTGGCGAGCATAGCCTTGCATTATTATTAAATCTGTTTAACAAAATCACTATTGCAAACACCCAAGTTAAAAGAGGACAATGGCTTAGAGAAGCTAATAGAGGTATTGAGCTTGACGGCAAAACAGTAGGCCTTATTGGTTATGGCAACATGGGCAAAGCTTTTGCTAAAAAGCTACAAGGCTTTGATGTAATGGTATTATGCTACGACATTAAAGCTAACGTTGGCGATAAAAATGCAACGCAAGTAAGCCTAGAGCAGCTCCAAAATGAAGCTGATGTTTTAAGTTTACATACGCCAGAAACCTTACTAACCAAAAACATGATAAACACTGCGTTTATTAATCAATTTAAAAAACCGTTTTGGCTAATCAATACAGCCAGAGGGAAAAGCGTGGTTACATCTTGTTTAGTTGAGGCTTTAAAATCGGGTAAAATTTTAGGCGCAGGTCTTGATGTTTTAGAATTTGAAAAATCATCTTTTGAAAATTTATTTACAACCAAAATACCCAATGCTTTTAATTATCTAACAAAAGCTGATAATGTTATTTTAACACCTCATGTAGCTGGCTGGACTAATGAAAGTCATATAAAATTATCGCAAACCATTGTTGACAAAATCAAAGCTAAATTTTATTAAATTTATAAGACATTAAACCTCTTATAAATGAAAACTAAAATATTAAACCCAACCGACTACATTAAGCAAGCCCCAACAGAAAGGCAACCAGCTTTACAACTACTTAGAAATACTATTTTAGAACATCTTCCTGATGGTTTTGATGAGGGTATTAATTACAATATGATTGGTTATTATGTACCACACACATACTACCCAAACGGCTATCATTGCGACAACAAACTCCCTTTGCCATTTATAAATATTGCTTCACAAAAAAATTTTATCGCATTATACCATATGGGAATATATGCTAAAAAAGAATTGTTAGGTTGGTTTATAACCCAATATCCCAAACACTGTAAATACAAACTTGATATGGGTAAAAGTTGTATTAGATTCAAAAAAATGAATGACATTCCTTTTGAGTTAATAGGCGAACTCATCACAAAAATGACCTGCGATGAATGGATTAATATTTATGAAAAATCTATAAAAAAATAAAAAACTGTAACAATACAATTAAAACACCTACACATAAGTATATGAAAAAACGTGTTACTGGCCTTGGAGGCATTTTCTTCAAAACAAAAGACCCAAAAAAAACTAAATCATGGTATGCTAAACACTTAGGGCTACCCGTAGATGATTACGGATGCACATTTTGGTGGAAAGATAAACATAACAACGACTGCTCTACACAATGGTCGCCCTTTAAGGAAGACACTACTTATTTTAGTCCAAGTAAACAACCGTTTATGGTAAATTACAGAGTCGAAAACTTAGAACGCTTACTTAAAACCTTAAAAGATGAAGGCGTAACTATTATTGGCGACATGAAAACCTACGATTACGGAAAGTTTGGATGGATACTCGATCCTGATGGTAATAAAATTGAGCTTTGGGAACCTATTGATAGCGCATTTAAATAATTAAAAATAAAAATTATGTCAGATAATAAAAATTTACAAGATGACCTCAACGAGATGATTGGGGATACTAAAGAAGAATTTAAAAAAGCAAAGAAAATAATTAGTGAAAAAGCCGAAATTTTTACTGATGACGCCAAAGAATTAGCCGATAAGGCAAAAGAAAAAGCGAATGAATTTTCTGGCGAAGCCAAAGAGGCTTATGAAAAGCTAACGGGTAAAAACAAAAAAGTTTTAGCTGGAGTAACTGCAATCCTCCTTGGTGGTTTTGGTGTTCACAAATTTGTATTAGGCTATACCAAAGAAGGGTTAATTTTATTAGGAGCTACTTTGGCTTTAAATATTTTTGGCTTTTTAGGAATGGGTAGTATTTTAGGTGCTGCCGTATGGGTATTTACCTTTATTGAAGGCATAATTTATCTTACAAAAAGCAATGCCGATTTTGTAAACACTTACCAAAAAGCTAAAAAAGCTTGGTTTTAAACTCGTTTAATTTAAATGAAACGAGTCTAAGTCGTCGTAATTACTTGGGTCTAAAAAGTCGTCATTGTAATCATCTGATTCAAAATCGTCATTTGGTAGACCTAAGTTTTCGGCTTCAAAAGTTTTTTCGGGAGCCGATGCTGGCAATTGCCCATGTACATACATTAAATTTGGGTAATCTGTACCTTCGGATTCTTCTACTATTTCACCAAGCTCTACAAAAAAGGTCCACATACTAAAAAAGTCGTACACATAAATAAGCTTGGTATTTTTAACGCCACAGGTGTCTCCAATACTAGTTTCGCTCATTAACTTAACAGTATTTGCACGTTCGCTCATATCGAATAAAGAAATTTCCTCACCTTGATTCCATTCATCATCACTTAAGTAAAACGACGCCATTTCTGAGCCATCAAAACCAAATGATTGCGCAATGCTATTGTGTAAATCTTCTAGAGTATCTGTTTTTCTTATTTCGATATCTCTAAAAACATCATCCTCAGTGTCATTATCAAGTATAATTCTAAATCTGTATATCATGCCCTGTTGTATTGATTTGCAAAGGTATTATTTTTAAATTTATTTACTAAAACGATGTAAGGTAAAGGTCATTATTGTTAATAAAAAAAACGCGCCTATTTGGTGCAACACTCCTAGTAAAACAGGAGCTTTTGGCAAAAACAAAATAGTTAAAATTCCTAATAAAAATTGAACACCTACCATTATTAATAATAAATTTACACCTTTATTTTGATACACTGTAAGCTGGCTTAGTTTTGCTTTTATCCAAATTACAATCACCAAAACGACAACCACATAGGCCAAGTTTCGATGTACAAATTGAACACCACTTTTACCTTCTATAAAATTTCTATATGTTGGGGTTTGCTCTATCAAAACACTTTCATGCATAAAGTGTCCGTCATTCATAAAAGGCCAATTATTATGAATAAACCCTGCATCTAAACCTGCTACATAAGCTCCATAAATAATTTGTAATATTAATATGGCAAAGGTGAATCGTAGTAAATTTTTAAACCCCACTTTGATAATTTCCTTTTTAAAGGAAAAAATCAAATCTAAAGCCACCCAAAACGTGTAGGCAAAGGTTAAAAATGCGGTGGTTAGATGTGCTGCCAACCTATAATGGCTCACGTCTGGGCGATCTACCAAGCCGCTTTTTACCATATACCAACCTAAAAACCCTTGAAATGCGCCTAACGCTAAGAGAATAATACTTTTTTTAACCGTTGGCTTTGTTAATTGTTTAGTGATTAAAAAATATAAAAATGGTATTAAAAACACAATACCAATTAAACGACCAATTAGGCGGTGTATCCACTCCCAAAAATAGATACCTTTAAAATCTTCGAGTGTAAAATTATTTCTAATTTTTTGATATTCGGGATATTGCTTGTACAAATCAAAGGCTTGTTGCCATTCTGACTCTCCAATTGGGGGTATAGTGCCCGATATTAATTTATAATTTGAAATGGATAAACCAGAGTGTGTTAACCTGGTAATACCACCTACAATTACCATTATAAAAATAAGTACACAACCTGTAAGCAACCAATATATTACTTTTTTATTATCTCTCATATGTATTATATTTTAAACCTATAACGACTACAATCGTATTCCTATTGCAAATTCGGCCGCTTCGGCCGCAGCACCATGCGATTTAACTGTAAAAGTGCCAAACCAATTTTTGTAAAAATAATATTTTAATCCTGCTCTTAAATACACCCTATTTTCAAAAGGGTATGGGTAATACGCATAGTAGCCTAATTGTGTAATTACCGAAATTTTACTTACAAATAACTCATGCCCAATAAAAATCCCTACACGTTTAAAATCGGCATCAGGATCAAAATCTTGGTCAGGAAATGCTATACTGCGATAGCGAATGTGATTTTTTAAGAAATTAGAAAAAAACACTTCGGCACCAAATTGCAAAGCGCTTTTATAACTTAATCGTTTATCTGCGTAAGCTGAAAATATATAAAACGGAAATTGCGAATTGCCAACCAAATCATTTTGATTTACACCGCCTCTAAACACTAAATTATATTTAATTGACTCTGTAAATTTTGAGTTGATATCTTTAGACTCAATATACTTTTTATCTGGAGATGATAAATCATAAGTCATTCCAAAATTGAAATTCACCGTATTTATGCTTGTATTAGGCGCTTTGGTGTTGCCGTTTGAGTTATGCATAAGCATTAGCCCTGTTTGAAAACCAAATTGCTTAAACACATTATCCTTTTTATAATTTAGCATCAAGTAGGTGCTACTTAAAATATCTGAACCAAAAGCATTATTTTTAGGATTATCTTCTTTATCATACGGGTTTGTGCTATATGAAAAACCTTGCGCTACCCTAAACATTAAATGTCGTTTTAAAAAATAAAAATTAACATGCCCGTGTAATGCATAACTAGCACCCAAAACAGGATTGGCATAATCTTGAAAACTTAACGACACCCCATAATCTGGATAATTATACCGCTGCTGCCAAGCCTTAGTGCCATACGTTTTTTTATTCCAGCCAATAATGCCACCCTGTGGGCGCCCTTTTATTAAATGTAATATTGTTGGATTATGCAACGCTATATTCCCCCTAAAATAATTGACATCAAAAAAGTAATCGTTTTGCTTTTCTTGCGAAAACAAAACGAAACAGGGTAATAAAAACAGGTATTTGAGAAGTGATTTTATAACTATATTTTTGGATGCAAAAATAGGGGTATTAACTTAATTTTTAAGATTGAAATTACAATTAAAAACCTCTCAAATTTTAATTTCAATAAACTATAACATTTAATATCTTTACACCACTTATTGAAAACAAAATTACATGAATAATTTACTCGTTGCCGAAGGCGTATCAAAGCAATTTGGAACATACAAAGCCTTAAACAATGTTTCTATTGCGGTACCCGAAGGAAGTATTTTTGGGCTATTAGGCCCAAATGGTGCAGGAAAAACAACACTTATACGTATTATTAACCAAATTACAATGCCAGATACTGGCAACGTGTTTTTAGGCAATCAAGCTTTACAACCTGCACACATTAAAGACATTGGATATTTACCTGAAGAACGAGGCTTGTACAAATCGATGAAAGTTGGCGAGCAAGCATTATACCTAGCACAATTAAAAGGCCTGAGTAAACATGATGCAAAAAAAAGACTAAAATACTGGTTTGAAAAATTTGAAATTGGTGACTGGTGGGGTAAAAAAATACAGGAGTTATCAAAAGGTATGGCTCAAAAGGTACAATTTATTGTTACCGTACTACACCAGCCTAAATTATTAATTTTTGATGAGCCATTTTCGGGCTTCGACCCTATTAATGCCAATTTAATTAAAGATGAAATTTTACAACTTCGGGATGAAGGTGCAACGGTAATTTTTTCGACACATCGCATGGAATCGGTTGAAGAGCTTTGTGACCATATTGCACTTATACACCAATCTAACAAAATACTTGATGGTAAATTAATTGACATTAAGCGTCAATATAAATCTAACACGTTTGAAGTGGGCTTAGTTACTGACAATGAAAATGATTTAATCAACACGATAAACAGTAAATTTAAAACCTCTACTGCCGATTTTAAATCGCTTAACAACGATTTAAAACTAAATATAAAACTGCAAGACGGAGAATCATCAAATAGCTTACTATCATTTTTAATGGAAAAAGCAGAGGTAAATCATTTTAATGAATTAATACCAACAGCTAACGAAATTTTTATAAAAACGGTACAAAACAATTAATAAATGAATCATTTAAAATTAATAATTAAACGCGAGTACTTAACCAAAATTAAAAACAAATCATTTATTATGATGACGTTTTTAAGCCCAATTATAATGATAGGCTTATTTACATTTATTGGGTATTTAACTCAGCTTAACAAAAATAAAGAACGTACAATATCCATATTAGATGAATCGGGCTTGGTGAGCAATGTATTTAAAAATACCGAACATACAACTTACAACTTACTAAGTAACATAAGTTTAGAAGACGCTAAAAAACAAGTAAAAACTAATGAAAACTACGGCTTATTACATATTGCTAAAAATACTGACACTACGCAAATAAAAAACACAATTAGTTTTTATTCGGAAGATTCACCTTCTTTATCAGTGATTTCTAATTTAGAGTCAAAGCTCGAAAAAACATACCGAAATTTAAAACTTCAAAAAAAAGGTGTTGATATTGCCATGATTAAAGCTTCAGAAACCTCGATTGATATTATTCAAGAAAGTTTTGAAGGTAAAAAATCATCCAAAGTTGATAATGTAATAAAATTAGTATTTGGTGGTGCTGCGGGTTACCTTTTATTTATGTTTATTATTATATACGGCAATATGATTATGAGAAGTGTAATTGAAGAAAAAACTAGCCGCATTATTGAAGTCATTATTTCTTCGGTTAAGCCCATTCAATTAATGCTTGGTAAAATATTAGGAACTTCATTTGCTGGTATTACACAATTTGTAATTTGGGTTATTTTGGCAGGTGTTTTAGTTAGCATTAGCTCAATGATTTTTAATATTGATCCAACTGCAATGCAAACACAGCAGCAAGAACTTATTGCGCAAACTATAACTCAAGATGGGTTACAGGGTAAAGTTCAAGGCATAATGCAAGGCATTTACAACCTACCTTTGCTAAACTTAATAATTGCGTTTTTAATGTTTTTTATTGGCGGCTACTTTTTATATAGCTCATTATACGCTGCAATTGGAGCTGCTGTTGATAATGAAACTGATACGCAACAATTTATGATGCCCATTTTAATGCCGTTAATGTTAGGGATTTATGTAGGTTTTTTCACAGTTATTGAAGATCCTCATGGCACAGTATCAACGGTGTTTTCATTTATCCCGTTTACCTCGCCAGTAGTCATGCTTATGCGCATACCTTTTGGCGTACCAATTTGGCAACAATTAGTATCACTTGTATTACTTTATGGCACATTTATGCTTACAGTTTGGTTTGCTGCCAAAATATATCGTGTTGGTATTTTAATGTATGGCAAAAAACCAAGTTATAAAGAATTGCTTAAATGGCTTAAATACTAAATTATGAATAGCATTTTGGATAACATATCGAGTGTTTTAAATTACAAATTTCATTTTGGTGAAACTATCCAAGTAAGTATCAAAGCTATTCTTATTTTAATTGTTGTACTTATTATAACACATTATGCGCTTCGATCAATACACCTTATAGCGTCAAAGCGTCTTAAAGAAAATGATAAAAACCGTTTCAAAACGGTTTTTACATTTTTAAAATACTTTGTGTTTTCTATAGTTATTGTATCAGCACTAAATAGCTCTGGAATTAAAGTTACCGCATTGCTCGCCGCATCTACCGCTATTTTTGTTGGTATTGGTTTAGGAATGCAAAAATTATTTCAGGACATTATTTCAGGAATTTTTATTTTATTTGACAAAACCGTAACGGTAAACGATATTATTGAAATTGACAAAAAAATTGGTAAAATTACCGAAGTAAACTTACGTACCACCAAAGCCATTACTAATGACGACAAAATACTAGTAATACCAAACAACAAATTTTTAAGCGAAACCTTATACAACTGGACACAAAACAACGAAATAACACGTGATTTTGTAGATGTTGGCGTTGCCTATGGCACAGATATTGATTTAGTAAAAACACTATTATTAAACATTACTAAACAAGAAAAAGCAATCCTAAAATCTCCAAAATCCGATGTGTTTTTTGAAGATTTTGGCGATAGTGCTTTACAGTTTAGATTATATTTTTTTATTACTGATAGTTTTAATGTCCCGCTTGTAAAAAGCAACTTACGCTTTAAAATTTATCAAACCTTTAAAGAGCAAAATATTAGCATACCGTTTCCGCAACGCGATGTTCATGTATATAACCATTAATTAATAACAGATGCCAAAAATATTAGTCATAGAAGATGAAGCTGCAATACGCCGTGTATTAGTTAAAATTTTATCTGAAGAAAACGATAGCTACATACTAGATGAAGCCGAAGATGGTATTGCTGGACTTAATAAAATCAAAAAAGAAGATTATGACTTGGTGTTATGCGACATTAAAATGCCAAAAATGGATGGTGTAGAAGTGCTAGAAGCCGTAAAAAAAGCTAAACCAGAAACACCAATGGTAATGATTTCAGGACACGGCGATCTTGATACCGCTGTAAACACCATGCGAATTGGCGCTTTTGATTACATATCAAAACCACCAGATTTAAACCGATTGCTTAATACAGTTCGCAATGCCTTAGACAAAAAAGAACTCATTGTAGAAAACAAGCTACTAAAGAAAAAAGTTAGCAAAAACTACGAAATGATTGGCAATAGCAACGAAATATCTCAAATTAAAACAATTATTGATAAAGTTGCTCCTACTAATGCACGCGTATTAATAACAGGGCCAAACGGCACAGGTAAAGAACTAGTTGCACATTGGTTACACCAAAAAAGCGAACGTTCAAAGCACCCAATGATTGAGGTAAATTGCGCTGCCATACCTTCGGAATTAATTGAAAGTGAATTGTTTGGACACGTAAAAGGCGCCTTTACCTCAGCCAATAAAGATCGTGCAGGTAAATTTGAAGCTGCAACAAACGGCACTATTTTTTTAGACGAAATTGGAGACATGAGCCTTTCTGCGCAAGCAAAAGTATTAAGAGCTTTACAGGAAAATAAAATCCAACGAGTTGGTAGCGATAAAGACATAAAAGTTAATGTGCGAGTGGTAGCTGCCACTAATAAAAACCTTAAACAAGAAATTGCCGATGGTAATTTTAGAGAAGATTTATACCACCGCTTGGCAGTAATATTAATAAAGGTACCTGCTTTAAATGATCGTCGAGATGACATCCCTTTACTTATTGAACATTTTACAAAACAAATTTCGAAAGCTCAAGGCGGAACAAAAAAAACATTCTCTCAAGATGCTATAAAGTTACTTCAAAATTATGATTGGACGGGTAACATACGTGAACTACGAAATGTTATTGAACGCTTAATAATTTTGGGCGAAAATGAAGTTAGCGTTAATGATGTTAAACTTTTTGCATCAAAATAATTGGATTTAATATGAAAAACTTAAACATAACCGATTTTAAAGTTAGCAGCACCATAAAACTTAAAAATTGTAACACACATATTGATTTAAAGTCGGATGAAAAAGACATTGAAAAAGCGTTAAAAAAAACACGTAAAGCCTTAGGCAAATTACAAGATACCATTTATGCTCATGGTAAATATGCCGTATTAATTTGCATACAAGGCATGGATACTGCCGGAAAAGATAGCATGATACGTGAAGTATTTAAAGATTTTAACACCCGTGGTATTGTGGTACATAGTTTTAAAGTGCCTACGGACTTAGAGCGCAACCATGATTATTTATGGCGTCATTATATCGCACTACCAGCACGTGGTAAATTTGGTGTATTTAACCGAACACATTATGAAAATGTATTGGTTACCAGAGTACATCCTGAATATATTTTGGGCGAAAATTTACCTAATATCAAATCTATCGCTGATGTTGATGATACTTTTTGGAACCAACGCTTTGAACAAATTAATAATTTTGAAAAACATATTGCTAACAACGGCACTATAATTTTTAAATTCTTTTTAAACTTATCTAAAGACGAACAAAAAAACAGATTACTTAGGAGACTTGATAAACAAGAAAAAAACTGGAAATTTTCGCCTGGCGATTTAAAGGAACGCAAACTATGGGATAATTATCAAGATTGTTATGAAAAAGCCATCAATTCAACTTCAAAAACACATGCGCCTTGGTTTATCATTCCTGCAGACAACAAACCGACTGCACGGTATATAGTGGCAAAAACTTTATACGACACACTAAAAACGTACTCTGATATTAAAACACCCGAACTTGATGACGATGTAAAGGCAAATATCGACATATACAAACAACAACTTAACAACGAATAACTAACAAACTCTTTTTAACATGAAAACTTTATTAACCACATTATTTTTAATTTTATTTAGTATGACCCAAGCTCAAAATGTATCATCATTACCGTATTATGAGCTACCTAACGCACCTACCGAGTATACTAATGGTGCCATTGTTTCTCGAATGATTGACGGATTAGGCTTTAGGTTTTACTGGGCTTCAGAAGGTTTGACCGACAAAGACTTAAACTACAAAGCTAATCCTGATGGCAGAACAAGCCTTGAAACCATTGACCATATTTTAGATTTATCGCACTATATTTTAAACACCGCTTTAAACCAACCTAATAATAGTGAAACAACTAATACTAAAAAGCCTATTAGTTACCAAGGTAAACGAAAAAAAACGCTAGAAAATTTACAACAAGCCTCTGAAATTTATCTAAAAACTATTGACTTAACAAAAAACAAAATCGTTTTTAAAACTAACAAAAAAGAAACTAGTTTCCCGTTTTGGAATATGCTAAACGGACCAATTGCCGATGCATTAACGCATTGCGGGCAACTTGCTATTTATAGACGTACCACAGGAAATCCTATTAACAAAAATGCTAATGTTTTAACTGGTAAAGTTAAAACTAACTAAATTATTTAATTTTTTGTTTTTGGGTTTAAAATTCTAGTAAAACCAATAGCCAACTCAGTAAAATCGGCTTGTCCAAAATTAGAGTTTATAAACCCTCCTACATAAAAATTATTAGTTGGTAGCTTTGTTGTTTTTATTAAATAATACTTGAGGCCCAATCGAGCAGATATTGTTAGCTAAATCAGTATACCCAATACTAAAACCAGATTTGGTGGTTTTTAGAAACGAAGCCCATTCTTGCTGTTTTATTTGATGACCCCAACCAAAACTCATAAAAACTTGCCTTTGCAAACCTCTATCAGGAAAATTTGCGTTTGACGCATTTGTTATACCTATCGCAAGTTCTGGTGTTAAAGTAAATGAATTAAAACTATCATTTTGCGCAGCTATTTTAAAAACTGGAAGTAAAACAAGTAGTATAAATTTACTTTTCATAAAATTAAAACGTGCTAATAAATTAAAACTGTTTTAGTGAGCTGCTTATTAAATAAATACTAGCTACAAGTTATTATGACATTAAACAGTAACAAGTATAAAGCTTTTATTTAAGACTTAATGTATTGATTAAATTTAAGTATATTTATATAAAACTATTGCTTTACCTGCAAACTATTATAATACAACTAATGAAAAAAATAGAACAATTACTTAACGAGTATGGTGAAAGTCATCAAACTAAACTAAATAAAATGATACATTATTTTTGTGTACCTGCCATTTTTTTTAGTTTAATAGGATTGCTTGCCTCTATCCCTATAAGCAATAGTATTGAACAATTACTACCTTACTATTTATCCCCCTATTTACACTACGGAACATTAGTTAGTATTATTGGATTAATATATTATTTGCGCCTTTCAATTACTTTATGTATTGGTATGCTTATATTTTCGGCACTTGTTTTATTAGGAATCCATCAACTAGAAGTCTTAAATTTTGCTCCATTATGGCTCATTATGGCTTGTATTTTTATTTTTGCATGGGTTTTACAATTTATTGGTCATAATCATGAAGGTAAAAAACCTAGTTTTATAAAAGACTTACAATTTTTAATGATTGGCCCTGCTTGGACCATGAGTCATATTTTTGAAGCCTTAAACATCAAATATTAGCCATTACAAATTGGCAGTAATTATAATATTTTAAAAGCTTAACTATCTTCAGAAAACCTAATTTTAGCCCTATTTAATAAATAAAACATAGCAGGCACAATGATTAAGGTTAAAAACGTTGCAAAAGTTAAACCAAAAATTATAGTCCAAGACATTGGCCCCCAAAACATTGTGTTGTCTCCACCAATATATATTTGCGGATTATAGGTTGTAAACAAACTAAAAAAGTCAATATTTAACCCTATTGCTAACGGAATAAGACCTAAAATAGTTGTTATTGCCGTTAATAATACAGGTCGCAACCTATTTTGTCCTGCGGCAATAATAGCATCACGGTAGTCACTACGTGTTAAATATTGAGATTCTGACAAACCAATTTCGTCCTTTTTCCTGTCAATAAGTAACTGTGTATAATCTATCAACACAATGGCATTATTAACAACAATACCTGCAAGTGATATGATGCCCATCATGGTCATGATTACCACAAAATCCATATTAAAAATCACTAGTCCAAAAAGCACACCAATAAAGCTTAAAATAATCGCGATAAAAATTATAAAAGGTTTTGAAACCGAGTTAAACTGAGCAACTATTATTAATAAAATTAATGCCAATGCTATTAATAAAGCCTTAAACAAAAACTCCTGATTTTTAGCTTGCTCTTCTTGCTCACCGGTAAAATTATAAGTAATTGTTTTTGGCATTTTATAAGTAGTTAAAGCCTTTTGTATTTTACCTACAACTTGAGTCGCATTAAATTCGCCCAATACATTTGAA
Source organism: uncultured Flavobacteriaceae bacterium (assembly GCA_937924845.1). Taxonomy (GTDB): domain Bacteria; phylum Bacteroidota; class Bacteroidia; order Flavobacteriales; family Flavobacteriaceae; genus CALDUQ01. The sequence continues at coordinate 26,308 of CALDUQ010000018.1, read as the reverse complement.
TAAATTGTAATTACGCGCTTAAGGTTTTTCCTTTTTATTGAACTAAAGGTTGCTATGTTTTTAGTTGATACTACTGCCGAAATGGGTATGCTTTTAAGTTGCCCCTTATTATCTCTAAAAGTAATATTTTGATTAAAAAGTGCATTTTCATTATAACGACTTTCTTTGTCAAAACGCACAACAATATCATAATCGTCATCATCATCTTTAAACGTAGAGGCATCAAACCCATAAATTGCGGTTCGTAACGCACTACCAACTGCCGATGTACTAACCCCTAATTCTCCTGCTTTTTTTCGATCAACATAAACCTCCATTTCTGGTTTATTTTGATTAACATTAATTTTTAAATCCTCTATACCTAAAATACCTTGTTTATTAATATAGCTTCTTACTTTTTCGGCTTCAGCCAAAAGTTCATTATAATCATTACCTTTTAACTCTAAATTAATCGCATAACCCGGAGGGGGACCGGCAGGATCTTTATCTACAATTACACTTACACCAGGGTAATCTTTTACTTTTTTTCTAATTTTATCAAGCACTGTAGCACTTGACACCTTATTACCTTGCTTATCATACCTATATTTATATTCCCTAAAAAGCACAGTAACCTTGCCACGATGTGGCATTTCTGTTTGTGAACCACCATCGGTTTGTGGGTTTCCTGCGCCTTCACCAACTTGTGTAATAATTGACTCTGCCATAAAATTATAGGGCATTCCGTCTTTTGAGTAACTATATTGATCTAGCACACCAAACACTTCCTTTTCAATCTTTGTGGTAATTGCGTTGGTTTTATTTATCGCTGTACCTTGCGAATACTCGATATATACAATGGCTTGATTAGGTTGATTTTCGGGAAAAAATAATATATTAGGCTGAGCAATGGCAAATACCCCAAACGAAATTACTAACAGTACAAAGGTGCCAAACACAAAAATATACGGATTTTTACCTTTTAAAACTTTTGCTAAAAACAATTTATATTTACGCTCAAGTGCAGGCATCCATACAAATTGAAATTTTTGAGATGCTGGTGTCAATACATATTTAAAAAACCATAACAATATTGCAATAGCAATAAATACATTTCCGAAGCCAATTAATGCTTTTGGAGTGCCTTTTGTTCCCAAGAACAAAAATAAAACAGCAATTAAAACTACTGCAAATCCAAGTTTAAGCCATTTGGTTTTTGTACGGTCTAGCCACCCCCATATTAATAAAACTAAAGCGATAACAAAACTTAAAATTGCTATTATTGTAAACAAGATGGTATTTTCAAGATAACCACATATAACCATTAGTAAACCAAAAACCAACAAGGTAATACTGATACGTAATAAGTTTTTCCTTGACATTTCGTTTTCTTCGGTTTTCATCAAAACCGATGTAAGCATTGAGTTAATTATTAAGGCAACAAATAATGACGAAAATAAAACTGTAGCTAAAGTTAACGGAAAATATATCATAAATTTCCCCATAACACCTGGCCAAAATCCTAAAGGCAAAAATGCTGCTAAAGTAGTACCTGTTGATGCTATAATGGGCCAAGCAATTTCGCCTACACCTTGCTTAGCGGCTTCAAGTCGAGGCATGCCTTCATCCATTAATCGGTATACATTTTCAACCACAACAATACCATTATCTACAAGCATACCTAAGCCCATTACAGTTGCAAACAGCACCATGGTATTTAAGGTAATATTAATCCCTATAAAGTCACCCACTAAAGGCAAAAGTAAAAAGGACAATAATATAGAAAGCGGAATGGCAATACCTACAAAAAGGGCGTTACGAAATCCTAGAAAAAACATTAAAACACTAACCACTAATATCACCCCAAAAATTATAGAATTTTCGAGTTCGGCAACTTGTGCTTCTGTTCTTACCGATTGATCACTTGCTATTGATATTTGTAAATTACTAGGTAAATACGTTTGTCTTGAAGCCTTAATTATCGCTCTAATTTTTTCCATTGCGGCTATCATATTTTCACCGCTTTTTTTCTTAATACTAAGCATCACTACCTGGTCGCCGTACTCACGCGCATACGTGGTTTTATCTTTTTCTCTAAAATTAATTGTAGCAATATCTCTAATAGACACGGCACCGCCATCATTTTTAACCACAATATCGTTTAACTCTGACGGCGTATTAATTTCGCCAACAACTCTAATATTACGTTCTAATCCATTTTCAATAATATTTCCTCCGGAAATCGTAACATTTTCGCCCTGAACCGCCCTAATAACCTGATTCATACTCAGGTTAGCTGCAGTCATTTTATACACATCAACTGCTATTTCAATTTCTTTATCTTGTATACCCAGTAAAGTTGCTTCTTTAATTTCAGGAATATCCTCAATATCGTCTTGAAGTAACTCTGCAAATGTTTTTAACTGCGCGCTTGAGTAATCTCCTTTTAAATTTATTTGAGCAATTGGGGTGATTTCTGATATATTTAAATCAAATGCGTTAGGTTCAACTTTTGCACCGCCATCCATAGTTGGCCAATCGGGCTGTGATTTAACCGCATCTAACTTATTTTTAACTTTTACTTTTGCCGCTTCGGGCGGAATGGTTTCCTCAAACTCTACCGTTATAATAGAATAATCTTGAAGTGAATTTGATGTGATTTTTGTAACTCCTGTGATATCATTTAAAGCCTCCTCTAATGGCTTAGTGACCAGTTTTTCTACATCTTCGGCAGCATTTCCTGGAAACACCGAACTTATATAAATTTTAGATTCAATAATTTCGGGAAAAGATTCTCTAGGCAAACCAATGTATGACATTAATCCGCCTATCAACACAATAGCAATGATAACAAAGGTTGTCATTTTATTACCTATTGCCCAATTTGAAAGTCCAAAATATTTTGCTTTTTGTGTCATTTTTTTTGAAATTATTTATTTTCAATCTTAATTTCGGTGCCATCTTTTAAGGTTAAAGCACCTTCATTTACAATAACATCTCCTGCGCTTAATCCTTTTACAACTTCAAAATAACCTTGATTTTTAAAACCTATTTCAATTTTCCTTTTTACCGCAATGGCAGTAGCTTTACTTTTATCAATTACATAAACAAACTTATCGCCAATTGCATTTTCTTGTATGACGTTACTTGGTATTAATATTGCGTTATTTTTATTGTAATCGTTAATTTCAAGTTTAGCGATTAAGTTTGGCTTTATTTTTTTTTCTTGATTTGGCACATTTATTTGAATATCAAAAGTACGATTACTCGGATTTATATAGTTACTCACCGTTTTCACAACGCCTGTCACTTGCTTTTTGATTGAAGGAAACGTTACATTTACTGGCACGCCTTTTACAACTGTATTCAAATACGTTTCGGGTACATTGGCCTTAACATACATCGCATTAAGATTAATAATACGCATTAAAGGCACTGCCCCAGGGGTTACAATTTGACCTTGTTTTGTTACCAACTCATCAATAACACCCGAAAAAGGTGCTTTAATTTTAGTACGAGCTAATTGAGATTTTATTTGTTTTACGGCACTTCCTGTAGACTCCATTGCTGATTTGGCTTGTAAATATTGCATTTCACTGCCTATTTGTTGTTTCCATAATCGCGATTGTCGCTCAAAGGTTGTTTGTGCTAATTGGTATTGTGTTTTTAACTGTGCTAATTGATTGCCTAACCCACCATCATCAATAATTGCTAAAAGCTCTCCTTTTCTAACCTGCTGACCTTCCTTAACATATACTTTAGTCAACATACCCTGATATTCTGGATATATTAACACATTTTTATCTGTAGCTACATTACCTTGTAGTTCAACAAAATGCTTAAATAGTGTATCTTTAACTATATAGGCTGTCACTACAGGCAAACGTTTAAGTGTGTCTTTTTTTGAAATTTCAACATCAAGTTTACTTAAAATGTTGTTTATACTATCATATACTTTAAGTTGTGTTAATTTTTCCTTTTGCAGTTTATCTAAACTTGCCGTATTGATGTCAAAATTATCATTTTTGTTAGGTTTACAGGCAGTAACAACTAGTAATGTAATACAAATAAGTTTAAGTTTCATAATCGTGAACTCTTTTAATTTTTTTATTCAAACCACCCTACTCATTAGTAAAGTTTGGCGTGTTTAGTAGCGTATCTATTTCGGCTTTTGTAAGCACAATATTTAGCATAGATTGCAGCATTTCCTGCTGAATTGTATATAATTGTAATTGTGCTTGTCGTAACTCAAAAGAGGTTGCAAGTCCTTCTTTAAATTTGGTGTTGTTTTTTTGCGCAATGCGATTAGCAAGCTCAAGATTTTCAATTGTATTTTTATAAGTTTTAACCGCAAATTCATGATTAGCTTTTGCTTTTGCATAAGCCAATTGCAATTGCTGTTGTGTGTTATCAAACTCTGCATTGGCTTTTTCTAGAGCTAATTTTGCTTTGGCAGTTCGTGCAGCTCTTAGGCCCGAACTAAAAATAGGCACATTTAAACTAACGCCAACGATACTTTGCGCAAACCAAGGTGTGTCATCCCTTAAAAAATCAAATTCATTTCTTCCTGTTGCGGTTCCTAATGTTAAAAAACCTGATAAACTTGGTAAGGCTTTACTACGTTCTAATTTTAACTCAAGTTCGCGCTGTTTGGTAAAGTTTTTTGCAATTTTAAAATCTATATTTTTAGTAATTTCAAAGTTTTGATTTGCAGTTATACCATTTACCAAAGCCAAACTTTGTAGCGTATCGGTAAGTACCGTATTATTTGCAATTGGTAACCCAATCGTGTTGTTAAAAACTTGCAAGGCTATTTGTTTTGATTGCAATGCATTTTCGCGAGCATTAGTAAGCTGTGCTAACGTAATACTTAATTGCTCTACGGTTTCGAGTTCGGCAAAACCATTTTCAACAATAATTTTAGTATCGTGTAAATTTTTAGTTAATACCTCAATATTATTATCAAAAACGGCTAAACTTTCTTGCGAAATTAAAACAGCACCATAAGCATTAATTACAGCTTTTCTTATTTCTAAAATTGTTTTTTCATTAGCATTTTTAGAAAATTCTAAAAATGTTTTTGCTGCTTGTAACCCCACTAAATATGATCCATCAAATAATAATTGTGTTAATGTAGCATTTACAGAGGCATTTTGCTTAACACCAAAAACTACAGGTGTAAAAGTACCTGGCGCTCCTCCAAAAAATTCTGAAGGTATAAATGATGTGGGTTGAATTAATTGATTTTGATAACTAATATCACCATGTATTTGAGGCAAACCCGATGCTGTAGTTTCCCATTTTTGTTTTAATGAAATTGCAATATCACGTCTAGCATTTAAGGCATTTACATTATGCTCAAGCGCATAATTTATAGCCTCTTGTAAATTAAGTTGTTTTGGGTTTTGTTGAGAAAAACCTAATAAACCACTTAGGCTACAAACTACAAGTACCATTTTTAAACTACGTATTATCATAACACTAGGGCGTTTAGTTTTTCGATTCCTTTTGGGGTTGATATACCTCGTAAATGATATTCGATATAATTTTGCATTAAATTAGTCATGTTAAACTGATGCTCTAAAAATAACTCTTTGTCTTTTAACGCTAACATTCCAGAAAAATAAATTCGTGAAATAAACTCTACATCTAGATTATCCCGATATAATTTTAACTTCATACCTTTATGTATATTGCTTTTAATACAAGACTGCATTACCACAAATTGTTTATATTTAAGTGTGTTATAAATTTCGGGGTAATATTTTTGCAATTGATATTGAGGTGAAGATTTTTCATCTTTTAGATGCTTCATAACAAACTTTTTAACCTCAAATAACTCTTCTATAGGGCAATGCTCTAAAGCACATATAGCATCGATACCTTCGGAAATAAACTGAAAAACATGTAAGGTACACGCTTTCACTAAATCAGCTTTATTACTAAAATTTTGGTAAATGGTTTTTTTTGACACGCCCATGCCAGCTGCAATATCATCCATGGTGACACTTTTAAAACCTAAGTTTAAAAATAAGCTCGAAGCTTTATTTATAATTTTGTCACGCATATAATTTGCTGTAAATTAACACATCAAATATACTGCAAAAACTTTTAACACAAAAAAAGTTTTTATAGTGTAGCTATAATTTTTAACTACAATTATTGCATCCTTTGTTGTTTTTAGGTTTTTGCTTAACTAAAAATTTACGAAGTAACACCCCTATTGCCAAAGCAACAACCACAACAACCAATATGTTTTGTATAACCGTATTCACCTTTATTTTAAGAACTGAAAAGCAATTAACGAAGCAATGTAAGCAATAGCCGTCATCCCTATCAATTGTATAATTGGCCATTTCCAGCTATTAGTTTCGCGTTTTACAATAGCAAGTGTACTCATGCATTGCATGGCAAATGCATAAAATAAAAGCAATGATATGCCCGATGCAAATGTAAACACTTTAGAGCCATCGGCATAAACCTCCGAAGCCATTCGGTGCTTAACCGTATCTTCATCACCTTCAGAGCTCCCTACGCTATAAATTGTAGCAAGAGTTCCCACAAAAACTTCACGAGCAGCAAATGAGGTTACAATACCAATACCAATTTTCCAATCATAACCTAAGGGTTTTATTGCAGGCTCGATAAATTTACCCATTATACCAATATATGAATGCTCTAATTTGTAAGACGCCACTTTATCTTCTAACTCCATAGCTGTTAAACTTGGGTTTGATGCAGTTACAAATTCTTCCGCTTTAGCGAAAGATTCCCCCGGCCCATAAGACGCCAATGCCCATATAATGATTGAAATGGTTAAAATAATTTTCCCTGCCTCAAGCACAAACGACTTTGTTTTTTCAACGACTTGAAACACGACATTTTTTAACAATGGTAGTTTATAACTAGGCATTTCGATAACGAAATACGATTTGTTTTTTATTTTTAGCACTTTATTTAAAATATAAGCCGATAAAATAGCCACCAAAAAACCTATTAAATACAAAAACATTAGCGCTAAAGCTTGGTAACTAAAGCCTAAAAAGGTATCGTCGGGGATTACCAAACCTATAATAATAATATAAACTGGCAAACGTGCCGAACAGGTTGTAAATGGGGTTACTAAAATGGTAATTAATCGTTCTTTCCAGCTTTCTATATTTCGTGCCGCCATAATTGCCGGAATTGCGCATGCTGTACCTGATATTAAAGGTACTACACTTTTACCGCTCAAACCAAAACGACGCATAAGTCGATCCATTAAAAATACCACACGACTCATGTAGCCGCTTTCTTCCAAAATGGCACTAAATAAAAATAAAAATGCAATTTGCGGTATAAAAATAACCACACCACCTATACCTGCAATAATACCTTCGGCAAGTAAATTTGTAAATGCCCCGCTAGGCAAAGTGGTTTTTACCCAATCGGATAATGCCGCAAACTGCTCATCAATAAAATCCATTGGAATGGTAGCCCAAACGTAAATGGCTTGAAAAATCAATAATAAAATCACAAAAAATATGGCGTAACCAAAAATTCTATGAGTTAACAAGCGGTCTAGCGATGCTTTTACCCCAGTTGCTTTTGACGCATCTATAGTTTGACCTTGCTTTAAAACGGTGTTTATAAATTGGTAGCGTTTTATAGTTTCCTTCTGTTGTAAACGCTTTAACTCGGACTCTGACTTGGTTTTAAAAACACTAATATCGATAGGGTTTCGATCAACCTTACCAAAATTCACGTCTTGCGTAATCACCAACCATAATTTATACAAATCTTGCTCTGGAAAAGCCTTTTTAAGTCGGTCAAAATACTCAATATCAATAGTTGTAGTATCCAAACATGGCTCAATTGACAATGATTTATAATTAGCAATTAATGTTTTTAAACTATCAATACCACTATTTTTGCGTGTACTAATTAAGGCTATTTTTGTATTTAACTGCGTTTCTAGTAAAGGAATATTTAACTCTATACCTTTACGCTGCATTAAATCAGCCATATTAATAGCCAAAATGGTTGGTATTTTTAAATCTTTAATTTGTGTAAACAACAACAAATTACGTTTTAAATTCTCAACATCACTTACAATTACAGCTACATCTGGGTAATCTTTATCGTTTTTATTAAGCAACAACTCAACAACCACGTTTTCATCTAGCGATGACGCATTTAAACTATACGTCCCCGGCAAATCCAAGATATGAGCCTTAACCCCTCGTGGTAGTTTACAAATCCCTTCTTTTTTATCAACGGTTATGCCAGGATAATTACCAACTTTTTGATTTAAGCCTGTTAAGGCATTAAAAACAGAGGTTTTACCTGTATTAGGATTACCAATAAGTGCTACATTTAATTGTTTACCCATGGTAATTTATAGTTTATCTATTAAAATTGAACTTGCCGTTTCTTTACGTATCGCTAACTTACAACCGTTAATATTTAGGTATAAGGGGTCAAAAAACGGTGCTATTTGCAACAATTCAACTTGGTTGCCAGGTAAGCAACCCATTTCTAAAAGTTTTAACGGAATATTATCTGACGATATATCGGTTATAATTCCTTTTTCCCCTTTTTTTAAATCAGCAATTGTCACTTTAGCTCTTATTTAGATTGATTTTAAAGAACAAAAGTACTAGAAAACTATCAAACCATAAAGTTTTTAGAGCACAAACCCCTTAAATTATTTATAAAGTCGTTTTAACAATTTAATGTCGTTTAACAGTTTTTCCATCTCTTTAGGGTCGGTACCATCATAAAAGCCTCGTATTTGACGTTTTTTATCAATAAGCATGAAGTTTTCGGTGTGAATCATATCATAATCCCCAGCAAAATTTGCATCTTCAACCGCTAAGTATGATTTTCTGGCAAGGTCATATATTTGTTTTTTTGACCCAGTTACCACATTCCATTTGCCATCAATTACGCCTTTTGACAATGCATATTTTTTTATCTGCGCAACGCTGTCTTCTTCCGGTTTAACCGAATGTGACAAAAACATTACCTCATCATCATCTTTAAACACGTTTTGCAAATCCCTCATGTTATAAGCCATGGCAACGCATATTGACGGGCAGGTTGTAAAAAAGAAATCGGCAACATAAATTTTATCTTGATAGTTATTTTGAGTAATCGTGTCGCCATTTTGATTAATCAAACTAAAATCTGCTATAAAATGACTTTTTTTAACATGCTGAATTGTCGTATCAACCAATTTTGGATTAACCGAATACGGGCTATGAATTTGCAATTTTTCAATAGGTTTTAAAGCGCCATAAAACAACCTAATTACAATTGACGAAAACACAAAAAAACCCAACCAAAAATATTTATATTGCTTTATATACGAAAACATCATCTTGTAATTAAAATGCAAAAATACAAGTAAAGCTTGAGCGTTAAAAGGTTTATTTAATGTAAGCTGTTAAATTTTAACCAAAAAATCAAGTTATACCTATATTATTAGTTTAAAACTTTACTTTTGTGTGATTATTTAAAAAAACACTGCAACTTAACATATGGAGTTTATTATTAAAATTTCTCAGTTTCTATTAAGCTTATCATTACTTATTGTTTTACACGAATTAGGGCATTTTATACCTGCAAAAGCATTTAAAACCCGTGTCGAAAAATTTTATTTATTTTTTGATGTAAAATTCTCACTTTTTAAAAAGAAAATAGGCGAAACCGTTTATGGTATTGGCTGGCTACCACTTGGCGGCTATGTTAAAATATCAGGAATGATTGACGAAAGCATGGATAAAGAACAAATGGCTTTACCACCACAACCGTGGGAATTTAGGTCAAAACCAGCTTGGCAACGGCTTATCATTATGCTTGGCGGAGTTACCGTAAACTTTATTTTAGCCTACATTATTTATGTGTGTTTGGCTTTTGGCTACGGTAATACTGATGTATCACTTAAAAGCTTAAAAGATGGCTATTGGATTGAGAATGAATTACTACTAGATTTAGGATTTAAAACTGGCGATAAAATCATTGCCGTAAACGACAAGAAAGTTTATACAGACTCTGATGTAAGAACCGAATTGATTGAAGCTGAAAATTATACCATTGAGCGCGATGGCAAACAACAAACTATTACATTGCCTGCGGATTTTTTAGGACAGCTATCGGCATCAAACAGAGATTCTGGTTTATTTAATTACCGCATACCATTTATGGCCGCTGCTATTGCAGAAGAATCTCAAAACAAAGATGCAGACATTATACAGGGAGATATTCTTTTATCTATAAATGGCTCACCTGTAAAATACTTTGATCAACTAGGCACAGTACTTAACACATACAAAAACCAAACAGTGACCGCTGAATTTTTAAGAGGAAACGAAAAAATTACACGTTCATTAAAAATTGATAGCGATGGTAAAATGGGCATTTATCCAAGTAGCCACAACCCTCGTTTTGCCGAATTAGGCTATTTTGACATCATCCGTAAAGACTACGGTTTTTTTGAAAGCTTTGCTGTTGGAGGCACCATGTTTAAAAAACAAATTACAGGTTATTTTAGCCAATTGGCTAAAATATTTTCGCCAAGCACAGGTGCATACAAAGGTGTTGGTGGCTTTAAAGCTATTTATGATATTTTCCCAGCCTCATGGTCGTGGGCAGATTTTTGGAGTTTAACTGCTTTTTTATCATTAATGCTTGGGGTATTAAATTTATTACCAATACCTGCTTTAGATGGTGGTCATGTCATGTTTTTACTTTATGAAATGATATCTGGTCGTAAACCTGGCGATAAATTTATGGAATACGCACAAATGGCTGGCTTTTTTATTTTAATAGGACTTGTGTTGTTTGCTAACGGTAACGATATTTATAAGGCTATTTTTAATTAACAAGCTGTTTTAGTATCGTTTTTCATTCCTGCGTAGGCAGGAATCCAAAAAAATAAAACCACCTAGATTCCTTTTTTCCCAAAGGAATAACAAAACAATACGCTTAAAAAAAGATGATTACTATTGTAATTTCGATATTTTAAATCAAAAAGTACTTTTTTAAGTACTTTTTTTTGTATTTTAGCTTTATGGAAACAGTAAATTATACAGATTTTCGCTCAAACCTAAAGCACTGGTTCGACAAAGTAATTAATGATGTTAGTGATATTATCATAAAAAGAAAAAACGGCAAGGATCTAGTGTTAATATCATTAGACGAGTACAATTCTTTAAAAGAAACCACCTATTTATTAACAGGTAATAATAGAGATGTTTTATTAAATTCTATTAAAGAGTTAGAAGCTGGCAGAGGTACAGAAAAAAAATTAATCGAATAAAGTGAGGTTAATTTGGTCAACATCATCTTGGGAAGACTACTTATATTGGCAAAAAGTTGACAAAAAAGTGACGCAACGCATTAATAATTTAATTAAAGTTTGCTTACTAACTCCTTTTGAAGGCATAGGAAAACCTGAAGCCCTAAAAGGTGATTTACAAGGCTATTGGTCTAGACGAATAACTTCCGAGCATCGCTTGGTATACAAATACGAAAACACACAGTTACTTATTGCCGCCTGCCGTTATCACTACAAAAATTAATATTTTAACCTACATCATACAAATATTTATTTTTAATATTATTGAATTTTTAAAAAAAGGCACGATATTAGTGGTACTAAAATTACATACAAACATAACTCATTAATAAATGAATAAATTATTCACCCTAGCCTTTTGTGCATTACTTTTCACCTCATGTAATAATAGCAAAGAAAATCAAAACAAAGTCCTCCCAAAATCGTCTGGAAAAATCAATCATTTATCGGTTGTAATTGACAATGACTTATGGAGTGAAAGCATTGGTAACGCCATACGTGACTCAATTGGCGAGGCTGTTTACGGTTTACCTCAAGACGAACCTGGTTTTTCGATGCGACAAATGCCAACATCGGTTTTTACAGATTTTGCAAGAAAAAACCGAACTGTTTTAAAAATTGAAAAAGGCAAAAACAAAACTGCCGAAACTAAGTTTTTTGACAACCCATTTGCTAAACCTCAAAAAATGGTGGTGATAAGCGGGGCTACAAACCACGATATTATTGAGCAAATATATAGTAATAAGGACAAAATAATTTCGACCTTTAAAAAAGCTGAAATTAAAGAGCGTCAACGACGCACAAAAATATCGCCATTTAAAACCGATAAAATTGAAGAGCAACTAGGGATAACTATTGAGTTTCCGTCGGCTTACCGAATTGCCAAAGAAGACGATAATTTTTTCTGGATACGACGTGATATCAAAACAGGCACTGTAAACTTAATGTTGTATGAAATTCCGCTTAACGCATCATCTAACAATGAAAAACTGATTGATGATATTGTTGCCATGCGCGATTCTGTTAGCAAAAAACATATTCCTGGCCCTACCGAAGACACGTATATGGTTACCGACAAAGCTTACGCACCGTTTTTTGGCAAAACGAGTATAGATAACAAGCCAACTTACGAAACCAAAAGCACTTGGATTGTTAAAGGCGCATTTATGTCGGGTCCATTTATTAATTATGCGATTGAAGACAAAATTAACAACCGTTATATTATTGCCGAAGGGTTTGTTTTTGCGCCATCGGTAGCCAAACGCGAGTTTGTATTTGAACTCGAATCCATCATAAAATCTATAGCCATTAAATAAAAAAATCCAGCGCAATGCGCTGGATTTTTTTATATTAAACAATGATAAAATTTTTAATTATTTTTTATCATCTGCGTTTTCTTCTTCTTTACTAGCATCTTTAAATTCTTTAATTCCGCTACCAAGACCACGCATTAATTCTGGAATTTTTTTACCGCCAAACAATAATAATACTGCAACAACTATTAAAGTTATTTGAATTGGGCTAATTGCTAAAAATGGAAATGTCATAATCAATTTTAATTTTGTAAAGCAAATTTAATAATTATAGTTTAAAACACCTCATTTTAAAACCGCTTAACTAAACATTTGCAATATGGTTAACTGCTTTTGGCTTATTTATAGCTATATCTGTTTTAAAAATAGGTTTTAATATGCTTGCTAATTGCTGATATTCCATCAAAAAAGCATCATGACCATGCTCCGATTGTATTTCATTATAATGCACCTTCAGCCCTGCTGCACGTAAAGTGTTTTTAGTTTTTTTATTTTCCTCCGGAATAAAAAACAAATCAGTGTTAACTCCAACAATACAAATAGTTGCTGATGTTGTCTTTAAGGCACTTGCTATATTTTTATGGCTTTTTGCAGCATTAATACCACTTAATAATTGATTCATTAACTTATATGCAGCAAGCTGAAAACGATTTTGAAGTATTTTACCATGATGATTTAACCAATTTTCGACCTCAAAAACACCGTTATCGTTTGCTCGATTAAATCTATTATTTAACGATTGCGGTGTACGATAGCTTAACATGGCATGAACGCGAGCATCATAAACAGGCTGTTTTGAGTTATTGAGTATTAAGGCCTGCAATTTACAATTTGCAATTAACCAATCTGTAGATTTCCAATCGCTCGCAATTGGAACTAAATGCTGAGTTAGTTTTGGACTTAAAGCTAGCATTTCCCAAGCAATACCACCGCCTAAAGAGCCGCCAATTATGGTAAATAATTTTTTTATGTTTAATTTTTTTAATCCTAATAAAAATAACTCAGCAATATCTTTTGCTACAAAATTTTGATAATTAGTAATCATAAACCCATCATAACCATTACCTGGGATATTAAAAGCTAAAACTGTATAAAAATCTGTATCAATAACTTTGCCACTGCCAACTAAACTGCACCACCAACCATTGTCGCCACAAACATTACTATTGCCTGTCAAGGCATGGTTTACCAAAACAATTGGTGCATCACCCAAAGGTTTACCAAACAACTGATAGCTTAATTTTATCGCGTCAATTTTTGTGTGATTTTGCGTCACAAAGTTTGTAATTAACAAAGATTTTAGTCCGTTTGTCATATGATTAAAAAATAAAAATTAGCTGCCAAAATAAATTTTGGCAGCTAATTAAGGTTAAGCTAATACATGGCTAATTAACTTAAATGCAGCTTTTAAATCTTGCTTTAAATCTTCAATATTTTCTATACCTACGGATAATCTAATTAAATCGGCAGTAACACCAGTAGCGTTTTGTTGGATCTCATTTAATTGTTGATGTGTAGTACTAGCTGGATGGATAATTAAAGATTTTGTGTCGCCAATATTAGCTAATAACGAAAATACTTTAGTTGAGTCTACCACCTTTTTTGCCGCTTCAAAACCGCCTTTTAATCCAAAAGTAACAATACCACTTTGCCCTTTTGGCAAATATTTGTTTGACAAATTTTTAAATTTACTAGATGCTAATCCTGGATAATTTACCCAAGCCACCTCATCATTACTTTCTAACCAAGTTGCTAATTTTAAAGCGTTTTCGCTATGCTGTTTAATCCTGATATCTAAAGTTTCTAAACCCTGAAGGATTAAAAATGTGTTAAACGGACTTAACGCACTACCATAATCACGCAAGCCTTCAATCCTGATTTTCGCAATAAAAGCAGCTTCTTTTAACACTTCGCTATATACCAAACCATGATATCCTGCGGATGGCTCGGTAAATTCAGGAAACTTTCCGTTAGTCCAATCAAATGTACCTGCATCAATTATAACACCACCTAAAGCCGTACCAGTACCGTTAATATATTTTGTAAGTGAATGGATAACAATATTCGCACCATATTGTATTGGGTTTAACAAACTTGGTGTTGCCACTGTATTATCAACAATTAACGGCACCTTTAGCGCTTTTGTTTGCTGGGCAATTAATTCGATATCTAAAACATCAAGTTTTGGATTTCCTAGTGATTCTATAAATACGGCTCTGGTATTTTGCTGTGCCGCTTTTGCAAAATTTTCAGGATCAGATGGGTCAACAAATGTGGTTGTAATACCATGCCTAGGCAATGTTACACTTAACAAATTGTATGTGCCGCCATACAAGCTATTTGAAGCCACTATATGGTCGCCAGCACGTAACAGCGTTAATAAAGTGGTTGAAATTGCCGATGCACCTGAGGCTGTTGCTACTGCCGCAATACCGCCTTCAAGATCGGCTAAGCGTTTTTCTAAAACATCGGTAGTCGGGTTATTTAACCGCGTATAAATAAAATCGGGAATTGACAAATTAAATCGTCCTGCTGCATCATCAGAGTTTTTAAACACGTATGCTGATGATTGGTAAATTGGCACTGCGCGCGTACCCCCGTTTTTGTTTACATCATGCCCTGAGTGTAATGCCTTTGTTGCGAAATTGTGATTGCTCATTTTTTTAAACTTTTAATTAATAAATAATCAAAATTCATCTGCACCGGTCGTTCCGATATAGATTGTAATAAAAAAATGTTATAAGAAATGGTTACTCAATAAAATTGAGCTCATGTTATCTATCCAAAATATTTTTTGGTAGAATTTAGCACCTTCTTTAATAATTTTTTTAGCTATACTAACTATTAAAGGGTTGCCAAGACGTCGTTGGGTCTAATCCCTCGGTCTTTCTTAATAACATTTCAAAATGTGTTTGAACTTTGAATTACAAATATTTGAATTAAAAAAAATATAAAACAAATTTTACATCAAAAAAAACTAAAAATTACATTATTCATTTTTATTATCAGCACAAACAACAAAAAACGCAATAAAAAACCAGTTAACTTGTCAAATCTCTAAACAAAGTTTCGAGATTATTATTTTTTTGATTAAGCTGTAAAATTTTTAATTGGTTTGAATTTGCAAAATCAAATACTGAAGGTCGCATATCAACATCTGTTGAAAACGTAATTTCATAAACAAAACCAAATGTATTTTTAACAGCTTTAACGTTAGGCAACTTTAGTAAAAACGCATCTTCAACCCTATAATCAAACTCCACAACAATAACTTGAGATTGCCCTTTTTTTAAATCTGCTAAATGCTTATCGGCTACAATTTTACCTTTATCAATAATAATAACTCGATCACACATCGCTTCAACCTCTTGCATGATATGTGTTGATAAAAATACGGTTTTGTGCTTGCCTAAATTTTTAATCAACCGCCTTACCTCCAATAATTGATTAGGGTCAAGCCCTGTTGTAGGCTCATCTAATATTAACACATCGGGATCGTGTAATAATGCAGCCGCCAAACCAACTCGTTGTTTATAACCTTTAGAAAGTTGTTCAATTTTTTTATGCGCTTCAGGCGTTAAGCCTGTAATATCAATAACATTTTCAATACGATTGGCTTTAATTTTATGCGTTTTTGCAACAAAACTCAAATACTCCCTAACATACATTTCAAAATATAATGGGTTTTGCTCAGACAAGTATCCCACCCTTTGTTTTATTTTATACTGATTTTGCTTAGCAGAGAAACCTGAAACGACCACCTCACCTGAATCTGGCTCTAAATAAGTAGTTAAAATTTTCATCATGGTTGATTTTCCTGCTCCATTTGGACCTAAAAAACCAACCACTTCAGGACTTTTAATTTTAAATGACACATCGTTTAATGCAACCTGTTTGCCATAAATTTTTGAAACGTGATTTACTTCTATAGACATAAATCTATTATTATATATTTAAAATAAAATGTGATATCAATTAAGTTTTAAACGAAAAAACTAAAATTTATCATATTTTGCTTTGATTTTTTAAAATATTATTTACTTTAGCAATGTATAAATGAATTTTACAAAACTAACATATTACACTTATTTTTACTTCTTCTTTTTTGGAAGAAGCGAGACTGTGTAAATGTAAGTTATAAATTATAAATTAACCGAAAAATACTAAGTCTCGATAAAACATCGAGACTTTTTTTTATGAACAAATCAATAGCAATACAAGGTATAGAAGGCTCATTTCATCATGCTGTTAGTCAACATTTTTTTGACAACACTATCACTTTAAATAAATGTTTAAGTTTTGATGAACTTGTTGACAGCTTAACAAACAACACCTGTGACTTAGGTATTATGGCGCTCGAAAACTCAATTGCGGGATCTATCATACCTAATTATGCTTTGATTGACAACAATAACCTTACCATTATTGATGAGTACTACCTTGATATTCAACATAACTTAATGGCTTTAAACGGTCAAAACATTAGTGACATTACCGAGGTACACTCTCATCCCATGGCGCTTTTACAATGTAAGTCGTTTTTTAAAAACCATCCGCATATTAAATTGGTTGAAGATAAAGATACTGCCGAGGTTGCTAAACGTATTCATGATAATCAAATAAAGCACATTGGCGCTATAGCCAGTAAATCGGCTGCAAAAATATTTAAATTAAAATTGCTTGCAGAAAGCATTCAAACCATTAAACATAACGAAACACGGTTTGTTGTTGTTCAAAAAAACAATTCAAAAACTGACAAAACTATTGTTAACAAAGCGTCATTAAAATTTGAATTAGACCATAAACGAGGTAGCCTTGCCGCAATTTTAAATGTGATGAGTGACTGTAAATTAAACCTAACCAAAATACAATCATTACCAAAAATTAACACTCCATGGGTGTATTCATTTTTTGTAGACGTGACTTTTAATTTGTATGAAGATTATCAAAAAGCAAAGTCATTAATGATTATTATGGCAGAAGAATTTAAAGTACTTGGTGAATATAAAAACGGAAAAAATGATTAGAGCCGCCAACCGACTACAAACTGTTGAAGAATATTATTTTTCAAGAAAACTAAAAGAAGTAGCAGCAATGAATGCTGAAGGAAAATCTGTTATCAATCTTGGTATTGGCAGCCCTGATTTACAACCTCCAACTGCGGTAACTACAGCTTTAACACAAAGTATAAACAACACAACAGCCCACAAATATCAAAGCTATCAAGGTTTACCTGAGTTAAGGCTGGCTATTTCTCAATTTTATAATAAAAATTTTAAGGTAAATGTAAACCCTGACCATGAAATTTTACCATTAATGGGAAGTAAGGAAGGTATTATGCACATTTCAATGGCGTATTTAAACGCTGGTGACCAGGTATTAATACCCAACCCTGGCTACCCAACCTACCAATCGGTCACAAAATTAGTGGGTGCAACACCACGGTTTTATGATTTGGAGGAAACCAATAATTGGTTACCAAATTTTGAAGCTTTAGAAAACACCGATTTAAGTAAAGTGAAACTAATGTGGGTAAATTACCCGCACATGCCAACAGGAACAAACGCGCCTTTACAACTTTTTAAAAACCTAATTGCTTTTGCTAAACGCCATTCAATTTTAATTGTAAATGACAACCCTTA
Source organism: uncultured Flavobacteriaceae bacterium (assembly GCA_937924845.1). Classification (GTDB taxonomy): domain Bacteria; phylum Bacteroidota; class Bacteroidia; order Flavobacteriales; family Flavobacteriaceae; genus CALDUQ01. Next base: position 8,033 of record CALDUQ010000018.1, on the reverse strand, counting down.
TAGCTTTATACTTAACGATAACCCCATTAGTATTTTACAAATCGAAGGCGCCAAAGATGTAGCGATTGAACTTAACTCGCTAAGTAAAACCTTTAATATGGCTGGATGGCGTGTGGGTATGGTTTTAGGAAACAAGCACATCATTCAAAATATTTTGAAAGTAAAAAGCAACATGGACTCTGGCATGTTTTTTGGCTTACAAAAAGGCGCTATTGAAGCTTTAAACCTTTCGGACGATTGGTTTAAACACATCAACTCTATTTATAAAAAAAGACGAGAATTAACTTGGCTATTAGCCGATAAACTTAACTGTACCTACAGCAAAAATACTAGCGGAATGTTTGTTTGGGCAAAATTACCTAAAGGCCAAACCTCTGAAACCGTAATTGATAACATACTAAAAAACAATCATATATTTATTACCCCTGGTACTATTTTTGGCAGTAAAGGCGAGGGCTATATTAGGTTTTCATTATGTGCAAACCAACAGCAACTTAACGATGCTTTAAAACGACTTAACCAATGAAAAACATATATATAATAGGCGTTGGTTTAATTGGAGGCAGCTTGGCTTTATCAATAAAAAAAGCAAACCCAAATGCAACAATTTTTGGGGTAGACCATAGCGACGAGCACTTAAATCAAGCTATTAAGCTTCATTTAATCGACAAAAAAGCAAATTTGGTAGATATTAAAAATGCCGATTTAGTGATTGTAGCAATACCTGTTGACAAAACGGTTAAATTACTACCCCAGTTACTAGATTTGATAAACATAAACACCTTAGTTATTGATGTTGGCTCAACAAAAATGGACATTTGTAAAGTAGTAGAACAACATCCTAACCGTCGTAATTTTTTAGCAACACACCCAATTGCAGGAACAGAATTTTCTGGACCAAAAGCAGCCATTTCAAATTTATTTGAAGGCAAAACTAATATCATTTGTGAGGTCGAAAAAACAACCTTTAAACTACAAGAAAAGGCATTAAAATTATTTCAAGATATAGGCATGCGCATTAGGTATATGAACCCAGAGGCACATGACCAACACATTGCCTATGTATCCCACCTGTCGCACATTAGCTCATTTATGCTAGGTAAAACTGTTATTGAAAAAGCAAAAAATGAGCGTGATATTTTTGACATGGCTGGCAGCGGATTTGAATCTACCGTAAGGTTAGCAAAAAGCTCACCAAATATGTGGGCGCCTATTTTTAAACAAAATAAGAGTAATGTTATTGAAACCTTAAACGAATACATAAATAACCTTACAACTTTTAAAACCTTAATGGAAAAAGACAACTTTGAGGCAATAAAAACAGCAATGGAATCGACTAATTATATAAAACAAATACTAAAAGGAATTTAAACCGAGAAAAATGGAAAACAAAAAAGAATTAAGAACATGGTTGGATGATATCAATTTAGCGCATCCACTAGTAATAGCAGGGCCTTGTAGTGCAGAAACCGAAGAACAGGTTTTAAAAATTGCGCACGAATTAAAAGATTCTGATGTTAACTATTACAGAGCTGGTATTTGGAAACCAAGAACACGTCCAGGAAACTTTGAAGGCGTAGGCGCGTTAGGCTTAAAATGGCTACAAAAAGTTAAAGAAGAAACAGGTATGAAAACCTGTACCGAAGTTGCAAATGCAGCACACGTAAAACTAGCCTTAGAGCATGATATCGATTTATTATGGATAGGTGCACGATCAACCGTTTCGCCTTTTATTATGCAAGAAATTGCTGATGCTTTAAACGGAACTGACAAAATTGTACTTGTAAAAAATCCTGTAAACCCAGATTTAGCATTGTGGCTAGGTGGTATTGAACGCTTATACACAGCAAATATTAAAAATCTAGGCGCTATACATAGAGGTTTTTCTACTTACGAAAAAACCAAGTACAGAAACATCCCCGAATGGCAACTTGCCATAGAATTTCAAAACAAATTTCCTGATTTACCTTTAATTTGTGACCCTTCACATATTACAGGAAACAGAAAAATGATTTTTGATGTATCACAAACCGCTTTAGATTTAAATTTTGACGGCTTAATGATTGAAACTCACACCGATCCTGACAATGCTTGGAGTGATGCGGCTCAACAAGTAACGCCAAATACCTTAAAGCAAATCATGAGTGATTTAACAATTAGAAAAGAAACTAATACAGATGCAAGCTATAAAGACTCTTTAGAAAGTCTTCGTGCACAAATTAATGTTGCCGACAACCAATTGGTTGATTTACTTGGTAAACGCATGACCATATCTAGAGAAATAGGACAACTTAAAAAAGAAAAAAACGTTGCCGTTTTGCAATCCAAACGTTGGAACGAAATTTTGGGCAATATGATTTTAGAAGGTGAAGAAAAAAACTTGAGTGAAGAATTTATTTTACGTATGTTTAAAGCCATTCATCAAGAATCAATAAATCATCAAGAAAAAGTTATTAAAAACTAAATATATGATAATACCTGTAACCGTAAATTTTTTAAAATGGTTGGCTTAGTATATAAATCTACAGGCAGTTGGTATACTGTTAAAACAGAAACTAACGAAACTTTTGAGTGCCGAATAAAAGGACGATTCCGTCTTGACGGCATTAAAAGCACTAACCCAATTGCGGTTGGTGATTACGTAGATTTTGAAGCTGAAACTAAAAACAATACCGTTACAGGTGTTATACATAACATACATGAACGCCAAAATTATATTGTTAGAAAGTCGGTAAATCTTTCAAAACAAACGCATATTATTGCCTCTAATATTGATCAAGTTTTTTTATTAATAACCATTAATAATCCGCAAACGTTCACCAGTTTTATTGATCGATTTTTAGTTACTGCACAAGCCTACGACATTAAAACCGTACTTGTTTTTAATAAAATTGATACATACGACGATGATACTTTGCTTGAGGTTAAATATTTAGCTCATTTATACCGAAAAATTGGGTACGAGTGCATTGGCATTTCTGCGAAGACAGGAAAAAACATTGATAAAATAAAAAAATTAATGCTTGGTAAAGTTAGCATGTTTGCAGGCCATTCGGGCGTTGGTAAATCGACTTTAGTCAATACTATTGAGCCTAATTTAAATTTAAAAACTAAAATGATTTCGGTACAACACCAACAAGGACAACACACCACTACGTTTGCCGAAATGTTTGATTTAACTTTTAATGCCAAAATTATTGACACCCCTGGTATTAAAGGTTTTGGGATTTTTAATATGGAAAAAGAAGAAGTTGGTGACTATTTTCCAGAATTTTTTGAATTAAAACACAATTGTAAATTTAACAACTGTTTACATCTAAAAGAGCCTAAATGCGCCATTAAAGATGCCCTAGAAAATGACCAAATTGCTTTTTCTAGATACAAAAGCTATGTGCAAATTTTAGAAGGCGAAGATGCGCACTACCGAACCGATAATTTTGACAACGAACAAAACTAAGCATGAAGGCCGTTATACAGCGAGTTACTAAAGCAAATGTTACGGTGAGCCAAAATATAATTGGTGAAATAAAACAAGGTCTTGTTATTTTGGTAGGCATTGTTGATGAGGACACTGATGAGGACATCAATTGGTTAATCAATAAAATTTGTAATCTGCGTATTTTTAATAATGCTGATGATGTTATGAACAACTCATTATTAGATATAAATGGTGAAGTGCTAATTATTAGCCAGTTTACATTACACGCTAGCACAAAAAAAGGAAACAGACCTAGCTATATAAAAGCAGCAAAACCAGACATAGCAAAACCTATTTACAATCAATTTTTGAAGGCATTTGAAATCAAATTAAATGCCCCCATTAAAAGTGGTGAGTTTGGGGCTGACATGAAAATAGAGTTAATTAATGATGGGCCTGTCACTATTATTATTGATACAAAAAATAAAACCTAATGGATATACAAAACGCACAAAAACAAGTAGACGAGTGGATAAAAAACCATGGGGTTCGTTATTTTAATGAACTTACAAATATGGCTCAGCTCACCGAAGAAGTTGGTGAAGTTGCCCGAATAATTGCACGTAGATACGGTGAGCAAAGCGAAAAAGAAAGTGACAAGAACAAAGATTTGGGCGAAGAGTTGGCCGATGTTATGTTTGTAGTGTTATGCTTAGCAAACCAAACAGGTGTTAATTTACAAGATGCTTTTGATAAAAAACTAGACATCAAAACAAAACGCGACCACGATAGACATCATAATAATAAAAAGCTAAAATAGCTTATGAATTTACGATTAGAAAAATCTGTTTTAAAAAACAATCAGCACATAACAATTACTGGCTCTAAAAGCGAATCCAATCGGCTGCTTTTACTTCAAGCTTTATACCCTAAACTGTCTATTAAAAACATTTCTAATTCTGATGATTCGCAGTTAATGCAAAAAGCCCTGCAATCTAACGAAGCTATTATTGACATAAACCACGCTGGTACAGCCATGCGATTTTTAACCGCCTACTTTGCTAGCAACAATACTAATGCATCTATAACACTTACAGGATCAAACCGTATGCAGGAACGCCCTATAAAAGTGCTAGTTGATGCTTTAAATAGCCTTGGCGCTAGTATTAGTTATGTAAAACATGAAGGCTATCCACCTATTAAAATAACAGGTAAACAATTAGTTAAAAATACGGTTTCGATTAAAGCAAATATTAGCAGTCAATATATTTCGGCACTAATTTTAATTGGCAGCAAATTTAAAAATGGTTTTACTATTAACCTTCAAGGTCAAATTACATCGGTACCATATATAAAAATGACGCTTAATTTATTAAACCAAATTGGCATACAAACATCATTTAACAATAACACCATAACCATTGTTTCGGCAAAACAACCAATTGAGCAAAAAACTTTAATTGTTGAGTCAGATTGGTCATCGGCATCATACTTTTACAGCCTAATAGCTTTAAGTGATATTGGCGCAGCAATAACACTGTCATCTTACAAGCAAAACAGCCTACAGGGTGACTCTGTTTTGGCTTCAATTTATGAGCAATTTGGTGTTAAAACTAGTTTTAGCTCCCACAATATTACATTACAAAAAACCAGTAAACCTACTGCTAATGCAGCTTTTAATTATGATTTGGCAAATGCGCCCGATATAGCTCAAACAATTGCAGTTACCTGCTTAGGACTAAACATACCATGCCATATAACTGGGCTTCACACCTTAAAAATTAAAGAAACCGATCGATTACAAGCCTTAAAAAATGAAATTGAAAAATTTGGGACTGAAGTTATTATAACTAAAGATAGCTTACGCATAAACAAAATTAAAAACCTAAACCAACATGTTGCAATAAACACCTACCATGACCATCGAATGGCAATGGCTTTTGCTCCGTTGGCGCTAAAACAGGAATTTACAATTAATGACGCCCAAGTGGTTTCAAAATCTTATCCCGATTTTTGGCATGATTTAAATTCCGTAGGCATTAAAACCACAAGCAACTAATTTTATAAGTAAAAAATGAGCTGTAAAATATAACTCAATTTACTTGACAACGCCTATATCAACATTGTATATTTGCAAATTATTTAAAAACCCGTATAAACGATGAAATTATCAAACTTCAATTTTGAATTACCAGAAGAATTATTAGCCGAATTTCCTTCAGAAAATAGAGACGAAGCTAGACTTATGGTGTTAAATCGAAAGGAACAAACAATTGAACATAAACAATTTAAAGATCTTATCGATTATTTTGAAGAAGATGACATAATGATTCTTAACAACACAAAGGTTTTTCCTGCTCGCCTTTATGGTAATAAAGAAAAAACAGGTGCACGTATTGAGGTTTTTTTATTACGAGAGTTAAATAGTGAACAGCGCTTATGGGATGTACTTGTTGATCCTGCTCGTAAAATACGAATTGGAAATAAATTATATTTTGGTGATGACGAAACCTTGGTGGCTGAGGTTATTGATAATACAACATCAAGAGGCCGTACATTACGCTTTTTATATGATGGTTCATACACCGAGTTTAGAAAAAAACTTAATGAGCTTGGCGAAACCCCTTTGCCAAAGTATATTAAAAGAGATATAATTCCTGAAGATGAAGAACGCTACCAAACTATTTTTGCTAAAAATGAGGGTGCAGTAGCGGCTCCTACTGCTGGTTTACACTTTTCTAAGCATTTATTAAAACGTTTGGAAATAAAAGGTGTTGATTTTGCCGAACTTACTTTACACGTTGGCTTGGGTACTTTTAACCCTGTTGAGGTTGAAGATTTATCAAAACATAAAATGGATAGTGAGGAAATTATTATCAAAAAAGAAGCTACCGAAAAAATTAATACCGCATTAAAAAACAAAAAGCGAATTTGTGCTGTAGGTACAACAGCAATGCGAGCTATTGAAAGCTCAGTATCATCAAGCGGCACTTTAAATGAATATGAAGGTTGGACTAATAAGTTTATTTTTCCTCCATATGATTTTAGCATTGCTAACTGCATGATTACAAATTTTCACACACCAAAATCTACATTACTAATGATGGTTTCGGCTTTTGCTGGAGTTGATTTTATTAAACGTGCTTATGATGAAGCTGTTAAAGAAGGCTACAAATTTTATAGCTATGGTGATGCCATGCTAATTATATAATAAAAAAAAGCCTCGATTCGAGGCTTTTTTTTATTGCAACTCAATTGAATTTATCAATCTTTAAACTTTATATTTACATACTTAAAATTTAAAGCATGTATTTTTTACAAATTATTTGGGACCCAGCTTCCGAAGGAATTACAATTTTTGGTGATTTTAAAATTCATTACTATAGTTTGATGTGGATGGTTGCCTTTATACTAGGATGGCATATCACAAAAAAAATATATTTACGTGAAGGCTTAAATAGCGAAAAACTAGATTCATTATTCATGTATTCGGTATTAGGCATAATGATTGGTGCCAGATTGGGGCATGTTATTTTTTACCAACCCGAACTTATTAAAGATGATTTTTTTAGCATTTTTTTGCCATTTAAATTTAATGGTGGTTTTAAATTTACTGGCTTTCAAGGCTTAGCTAGTCATGGTGCTGCAATTGGCATGATTTTATCGATGTATTTGTATAATAAAAAAATACTCAAAAAATCTATTTTATGGATTTTAGATCGTGTGGTTGTAGCGGTATCATTAGGCGCTGTTTTTGTAAGAATAGGCAATTTTTTCAATTCTGAAATGATTGGCAAGCCTGCTAGCAGCGATTTACCATGGGCAATTACCTTTGCAAAACATGATTTGATTGCAAGGCATCCTGGCCAATTGTACGAGGCTTTTGGATATATAATTGTGTTTGTAATTATTTACTTTACCTATTGGAAAACTAACAAAAGCAAACAATTAGGTTTTATTTTTGGATTATTTTTAGTTTTATTATGGACCGTAAGACTATTTGTAGAACAATTTAAAATTGAACAAGTTACAGGCCGTGAGGATTTATTTTTATATATGAATACAGGTCAATTATTAAGTATTCCTCTTATATTAACAGGCCTATATTTTATGTTTTTTTATAAGAAAAAACTTAATTAACCTTATATTAAACTCATAAAAAGAGCCGTATACAATTATGTTACGGCTCTTTTTTTATTATCTGTTAAATTATCGTTTTAAAGTAAAATGCGCTTTAAATTGTTTACGTATTTGAGTGTTTGGCTCGTTATACTCTACTGTAAACCAATAATCATTAGCAGGTAATTTTACACCATTTACCAAGCCATTCCAGCCCTGTCCGTTTGGCAATATTTGTTTAAGTAATTTACCTTGCCTATCAAAAATATAAATTATAGCATCAGGTATTTCTTCTGCTCCTTGAATATTCCATGTGTCATTAATACCATCATTATTTGGTGTCAAAAACCTAGGATAATCAATAACAGTTACCGTATTAGATTGCAAAGCATTACAACTTAATACATCTCTTACAAAAACTGTATACTGCCCAAATTTAAGATTCTCAAACCTATTTTCGGTTTGCCATTCAATTCCGTCTAAACTAAATTCATAG
>CALDUQ010000017.1 GCA_937924845.1 uncultured Flavobacteriaceae bacterium | reverse complement strand
CTTCACCACCAACTTTAGGAACCTTGGTTTTAGATAAAGAAGTTATTAGTAGCAGTAAGCGAGCTAGGGTAAAATTGGCGGCATCAAATAATGTAAACTTAACGAGTTTTACCGCAGTACCAGAAAGTTTTGTTTTTAATGAAACTAATGCGACCATAGCAGGCAGTACATTAACTAACCTTGAAGGAGCAATAGATATTGTTGTGCAACCCAATTTTTTAGCTAGTTCTAGTAATACCAATTTAAACTGTGTTTTATACCTTAATGGGGCTGCTGTTCAGCGGGTTTTTGGTTCTAATTTTATATCAAATTTTTCAAATAATAACTCATCAAGTTCTAGTTTTGTATTTACTTTAGATAATGTTGTGCCTGCCGATTTGATTCAAATTAGATTTGAAAGAGAAGCAAATTCGGGTATAGTAAATTTGGTGTCATCAGGTATTGAAAACTCGTATGTTTTTATAGAACAAACAAACAATCTAGAAATTATTACTAATGTTACTGCCGCAATAAATGGCTCAATTACTCAAGGCCCACCAGGACCTCCTGGTCCACAAGGGCCGCAGGGAGTGCAAGGTGTACCTGGCCCAACAGGCGTTAACTCTGTACTAATGCCGTATATTGAAAGTGTTTCTCGTGATCAAATACCTATTAACCAAACGGGTTATCAAACCTTTGTTGATGGCTTGTATTTTGATACCAATACACAATTTCAGTTTGCTGGGGGTACTGCAGGTAATTTAACAATTACCAATGTTGAAATATTATCCCCTGGTTTGGCGCGATTAACTCTAGACTCTGGGTCTATTGTCGAAAATCTTCAGCTAGAAGCGTTTAATAATGGAGCACCTCATTTTGGACAAAATATTACTTTTAGTTTAGTAAATAGGGTTGTGCTAATCCCTGGCGATAATGTAGCTTGGGAAAATGTAACTGCTGGTTTAAGTGATACTGTTGGTGCCTTGCAAACTAACACGACATTACAGGGTTGGAATAAGCAAGCCACTTTTGGTAGCGTGCCTGCCAATACAGATTGTATTTTAGAGTTTACTTATGGTGGTACAGGTGTAAATAGTACTGCTTCGTCGCTTGGAATGATTGGGTTAAACTCCGATCCGCTAACAGATGCTAGTTTTACTAGCTTAGATCATGCGTTTTATTTTTTCACAAATTCAAGAATATTAGCGTATGAAAATGGTAATTCGAGAGGAAATATTTCATTGTCACTAAATCCGGGCGATTTTTTTGAGTTAAAACGTACAGGATCGGTAATCACCTATCATCAAAATGGAAATTTAATATACACATCGGCAGTACCATCAACCGACGAGTTGTTTTTTGATTGCTCATTGCATAGAAATGTATCTTTTAGAGATATTAAACTTTCTTATTAATGTTTCGCTTTAAGCTAAATATCAATCTTGATTTGCAGCGATTATCGCTAATTTTTGTTTGTGTTTTAGCCTTTAACATTATAAGGGCACAAACACAGCCTACAGATTATACAACTTTAGAGATTACTGCGATACAATCTGCTCTTAATGCTGCTGAAGGGGATTTGTATTATGATTTTGAATTGGATGTTTATTATATTGGGTTAACTAGTGGTAGGTTAAAACCTATTGGTAATATATCAGGAAAGGGTACAAGTGTTACTGATGCCTTGAGATGGGATGACATTGCTAATCAATGGACGGCCTCCGGAACGGATACGTATAAAATTAATCTTGAAAAAGAAATTGTTAAAACATCTAAACAAACCCTAATTAGGGTTGATGAGGGATTGGTAAGTGAATTGCCCAATATGCGTATTGTAAATGGCGAGGTGCTAAAAAATCAAATTAATGCCACTATAGGAACAAACCAAATTTCGGGATTAGAAGGTGCTGTTAAAATTGAAGTGCAATTAAATTTTTTAAGCTCGGCAACTAATGCCAACATAAATTGCATTTTATACATTAATAATGTTGCTGAGCAACGAGTTTTTGGTAGTAATTTTATTAAAAATTTAGATGATAATTCTGCAGCAAGTACCCGATGGATTTTTGAAAAAGAAGATGTTGAGCTTACTGATGTTTTTGAAATTGTACTAGAAAACGAAACTACCACAAATTTGCCTGTATTAATGTCGCAAGATGATTATCCGTCGCAAATTATAATAGAACAGTTTGATGATGTTGAGGTGATTACTGATATAGGTGTGCCTGTAAACTTAGAGTTGCAACAAGGGTTAGCTGGGGTTCAAGGTCCGCAAGGTCCGCAAGGTGAGCAAGGTTTGCCTGGTGAAGATGTTTCTTTTAAACCTGTACTAATAAGTGTTTTTCCTCAAAGTGTCCCTAGAAATGCAACTGCTACTGAAATAAGAGTTACGGGGTTTAATTTTGATCAAAACACTGTTTTTGAAATTTTAGGAGGTAGCAGTAATATTACTATTGTTAATACCGAAATTGTTTCGGGTATAGAAGCTGTTTTGACCTTAGCAACGGGCAATGATATTGGTATTTACCCTTTATATATACAGGAGTCAAACCCTAATGAAATTTTACCTGTTAACGTTAAAGATGTAATTACTTTAATTCCAGGTAGTGCTGCGGTGCCTTGGGAAAATGTTTCGGCAAATGTAGCTACTGGTTTAGGTACTATGGAGTCATCAAGTAACGCACTTGGTTGGGATAAGCAAGCCACTTTTGGGTCAGTACCCGCAAATACTAATTGTAGCTTGTCATTTACTTATGCAGGTATTACAGCTATGGGGATTAGGTTTTCGTTTGCGATGGCAGGTTTTGGTATTGATCCTGCAGCTAATGCGTCTTTTAATAGAATTGATCATGCCTTTTATATTGTGAATAGTAGTAGGTTATTAATATATGAAAACGGAGGTAGGATTGTTGAAATACAAGGTGTTAACTTAAGTGTTAATGATACTTTTGAGATTAGACGGATTAATACAATAGTTACCTATTATTATAATGGTAGCTTGGTATATACATCATATACACCATCTACTGGGGTGCTACATTTTGACTCTTCTATAAATAGAGATACCGCTTTAAAAGATATTAAAATGGTGTATTAGTGTTGTTGCAATGTGTTTTGAGCCAATTTACAATAAATTGTTAAGAAAGCTGTTTTAAAAATTAAAACCATTATTTTTAGTGAGTTGTGGTGTTAATCCAAATAAGGAAGAATGGATGCGTAAGCTTTAAAATAAATTGATTGAAATCGAAAACTAAAAAAAAGCACAACAAAAAGAGTTAAAATATCAAGCTAATAATTTAAAACAATATTACACTTGTCTAAGTGATTAAAAGGCAGAAATTGGATTGTAATTAAGCAATATGTGTAATTTCATCTTTTGTAAGGATAGGCTCACCTCTTAGTCTTAAAAATATTTGAGCTACAGCAATGGTGTCTTTTTCACAGTAGGTAATAATTCGGTCAATATTATTATCTTTAAAATAAACATTATAAACTTCACTACCATCAATATCATCTTTTGGTGATGGTATACCAAGTACTTTTGTAAGTAGTTTTAGTGAGGTATAGTTTTTATAATCACCAAATTTCCAAAGCTCAAGTGTGTCTAAATGCGGGATTTCCCATGGTTTTTTGCCAAATAAATTTAGCTTGTACGGCAATTCTATGCTATTAATAATCATACGCCTTGCGATATAAGGAAAATCAAACTCTTTGCCATTATGGGCACAAAGTAAGTGTTTTGAATGGTTGTAATGGGTTTCTAATAAGTTTTTAAAATCTTTAAGGATTGTGATTTCATCACCATAAAAAGAGGTGGTTCTAAATATCCGTGATTCACCATTTATTTTAAAATAGCCAACAGAAATGCAAATGATTTTTCCGAATTCGGCCCAAATGCCAGCCCGATTATAAAAGTCTTCGGCAGAGATATCTTCTTTTCTTTGATATTTTGTTTTATTTGCCCATAATTCTTGAGTTGTTTTGTCTAACTCTGAAAAATTTTGAAATTCGGGAACCGTTTCAATATCAAGAAACAGGATGTGTTCAAGGTTTAGTTTTGATAGCATCATATTAATTCATATTAAGCATATTGTAAGCTTCATCAATATAGGTGTAAAAATCTGTAGTAAACGCATTTTTAAAAGTGTCACTACGTTCATGGCCTAGTCTTACAATTATGACATCATCTTCGGGAATAGTAATTACATATTGCCCTAAAATGCCGCGCATAGCAAAAAGCGATTTGTTTTTGTAATTACTTAGCCAAAAACCATAGCCGTAGGGTGCGTTTTTAAATCGAGGTTTTATTGATTTTGCAATAAATGTAGAGTCAAGTATTTGTTTTCCGTTCCATTGGCCGTGATTTTTATATAATTTTCCAAATCGGGCAAAGTCACGGGCATTACTCGAGATGCAACAAAAAGCTTTGGCGAGTTTGTTTTTTTTATCATCAAGTTGCCATAAGGCATTTTGTGCTGCACCAAGGGGCTGCCAAAAGCTTTTGGATAAATAATTTGTCAGGGTTGTACCTGTAGCTTTTTCAATCACCATACCTAGTAATTGAGTGCTTCCGCTAAGGTACTTAAATGTTTTACCTGGGGTTTCGCTAACCTTTAGGTTTAATATAGTTTCTTTTAGATTGTCATCATAATTGGCACGTGCTGTTATTGAAAATGGACTTGTGTAATGTTCAACCCAATTTAAGCCAGAGGCCATCGCGGATAAATCACCAACGGTAGTTTTAGCGTTTTTAAATTCAGGAAAAAAATCACCTACAGGTTGGTCTAAATTTTTAATATACCCTTCCATAATTGCTTTGCCTAGCATTGCTGATACAATACTTTTTGCCATAGAAAACGAGTTTGTTTTTGAGGTTTTGCTATAGTTTTTGGCATACCATTCGTAGGTAATACTATCGTTTTTAATAATTACATATGCTATTGTGCCGTACTTTAAATTGGTTTTAGTTAATGTAGAAGTGGGCTTAAGAGTATTGTAATTTTTGCTTAACGCCCAAGTATTTACAGTAGTTCCTTTTTTTATTGTGTCATTTTCAAAATAAGGGTAATCGTCAATAAAAGCAGTTTTATGACCTGTAAAATAAACAACACGTATGCCTTTTAAAATATAATCATAATCAAATAGGTAAGCCAAAAGTATTAGCGCTGCAATAATTAGTATTAAACTTTTAAATGTATTTTTTAAGAATTTCATTGTAGTGATTTAATTCTTAAATATACTAATTTATTGTTTTAAGGCATAATTAGGTTGTAGGCCATATCTAATAACATTTCTTTTTCGTTAAGAGTTCTAGATAAAGGTAATTGAGCAATACCTATGATGCGTCGCATAATTTCGATACCAGCAATTTGCTCAACAAGTTTTTTGTCAATGGTGTTGCTGTTATAGGTGTTTATAATAGTTGAAATATAGGCTTTGTTGCTAGTAATTAATACAATATGCGCCGCTAGTACACCTAAGTCAAACTCTGGAAATCCTAAAAAGCTAAATTCGGGGTCAATAACATAAATATCTTGATTTTTTAGCATCCAACTACCAGGGTAATAATCGCCATGAATTAAAGTGTTGCCCTCGGATAGGTATTGATAGCCAATAGTGTTAATTGTTGATTTAAGTAAAAAATCTTTTTTATATTTTAATGATAGTTTTTGTAAACCGTTTTGAATTTCATCAAGATTAAAGCCATTGGTTTCCTCAAAAGGTAATACAAAAATATGTTGATGATTTAGCTCTCTAAGCAATTTGTTTTCAGGGTAGTTTTTTGTGTGTTTTGAGCCGTGTATTATTTTGGTAATTTGTGTTAATTCAGATATTGTTTCTTCTGAAATCATTTTAAAATTATAAAGAAAGGACATGTCTTTACAATTCCCCAAATCTTCTAGTATTAATAAATGATGTTCTTTTTTATAAGCTAGTACTTTAGGGAAATATTCGGCAATTGATGCTTCGTTTTCAATAGCTTTATAAAATTGATATTCAACGTCAATACGATCAATTGGTGCTTTTATATCTTGGTATTTTTGAACAAACTCGCGAGATTGTTTTATTATAAAAGATCGTGACAAGGTTTCGGCTCTAATAACCACATTCATGTTTCCGTCACCGGGTTTTTCTATTGTTAAAATATGTTCGTCGTCAGTGCTAAAAAAACCGATTTCTTGTAATAGATCAGATAATTTGTTTTTTGAGGTGTTTAAGTCTATGTACATATGTATTACTATTGTTTTACAACGTTCCAGAAATTTGTAGTCATTTGTTCAGCATTTATTGCTGTATGCATGCCAATATAACGTTGTGTATTTGTTTTGGGCGTTAAAAATTGTTGTTTTACTGAAAGTTTTGGGTTTGCAAGTGCTTCAATTATGGCGACATCCCACATAATCCATTCGTTCTTCTCAGGATCTTTTTTTGTCCACCATCTGGTGTAAGTTTCCCATCGATTAGCCAAATAATTGCCTATTTCGCTTTTGTTTTTTAGATGTAAATCTACATCAGATTTTTTAAACACTAAGTGTTTTGAGGTTGTTGCCGTCATTACATTAAAATCTAATCCTACAGTGTTAAGTAATACATCAACTGCGTTTTGGTCATTGCGCGAGTTAAATTCATTACGATTAACAGTATTTGTAGCTGCTGTATGCCAAAATCCAATATAATGAACGCTTAATTTTGGTGTTATTGTAGGGTCTTCTAAAATTGCTGATGCTACATTGGTGCAAGGGCCTAAAATAGTAATATGCAGTTTTTGATTATTAGGTAATGCATGAGCCGATTTAATAATAAATTTTGATGCCTCTGATGAGGAAGGTGTATTGGTAGTTGCTAAAGGTGAATTACTACCCAAGGGCAAAGGTAAATTGTCCCTATGCATTAACCGTAAAATAGTTTTATTGATGTTTTGACTTTCATAAACTGTGCTATCGCTTGCATAAGGTGAAGTATGAAATTGAGCAGAAGTTATGCCAAGTAAGTTAAATTTAGGCTCATTAATAGCTCTTACAATCGCAAATAAATCATCAACCTCATTAGCAGTATCAGCATCGATAATTAAATTTAGTTTAGGAGAGTCTAAATTCTCTTTTTTACAAGAGTTTGTAAAAAGTATAACTAAACAAACAAAAGCTATTTTTAAACGGATATACATGTGGATGATAATTTTAAAAGCCATCAGCATAACTAATTATACTGATGGATATAATTTATGTTTTAAAATAAATAACGCGCACTAAATTGAAATTGTCTTGGCGGCGCAGCATTAGTGGCTTCAAATTGACCACTTGCTCTTGAGCCTTCTTGTAATTGATTACTTTGGGTAGCACTATTACTAAATCCGCTTAAATTAACAGTATTAAAAATATTAAACACATCGGCTCTTAATTCAATTTTTGATTTGCCCAAATCAAATTGGTATTGCGCAGAAAAATCATAATTATACGAAAACGGCAAACGATCATTATTGCGGCTTTCGCCAGGCGACCTGTCGCTATTTCCTAAAAAGTTTTCGCCAAATGATGTGCCATCACCGTTTAAATCTCGTGTGTCAAAAATAGCATCATCAGGTATCCGTGTAATTGGTTGTCCACTCTGTACTAACCCAGCTAAAGTCAATGACAATCCTTTTGTTGGGTAATAACTAAAAATACCATTAATTATATGTGTACGGTCATTAATTGATGGCCCGTAATCGGCTGCAAAATTATTGGAGTCCTGAGCTCTAAAATTAATGCCATCGGTGTCATTTTTTAAACTCGATAAGGTGTAATTAATTCGGTAGGAGTAATTGTCATCACCTCTATCTTTTTGGTAATTAAAACTTGCTGCCCAATATCTTGATTTACCTTCACTTTCTGTTAATATTACTTTACGGGCAACACCTGTATAACGCTGGCCATTTATTAAAGCTGCACCATTAACTATAGGAACTGGTCTTGTTAGATCTGCATCTTCCACGGATCGAATATCATTATTTGTAAAATTTGAGTCTACAGGAAAGGCATCGGGGGCATTAACATCGCGAAGTCTAAATAAATCTTCAGAACGGTTATGAACTAAATCTACATAAAATAGTTTATCATCGTTAATTTGTAATTGATAACCAATTGTATATTGATGTGTATATGGGTTTTGAAACCCATTTGGGTTAAGTATACGCAACTCATTACTAAATTGTGTGTCTCTAACATTTTGAAGGCTCTCGCTTGTAGGGCCTTCAAGATAAGATACGCCTCCAACAGCAGCACCAATATTGCCATTAAACGTTACTCGATCAATATTTGTGTCTAGTGGTAAGTGACCTCTATCTATTAAGGCTTGTATTTGTGTTTTGTAATCGCTTGAAGTACTATTTCGCTGCAAAGCATCACTATATACAGCGTAGTTTATTTTGTCATAAAATATGCCGTAACCACCTCTTAACGTACTGTTTTGGTTTAATTTATAATTAAAATTTGCTCGAGGTGCAAGATTATTTAAATCACCTTTACTATCGCCTCCTTTTGATAAACTATCATAATCATAACGTAAGCCTAGGATGATGTTTAATTTATCATTTAAATGGTATTCATCTTCGATATAAGCCGAAAAAATATTTTGAGCTGTTCCGAAGGATTGAGGTCTAAGTTCAACCACATAATTAGTGACGTTAATGTCGCCAGGTAAATTTGTTAAATCGTTAGCGGTAAGGTTAGCTCCTAAATTAGCATTTCGAAGTGCTAAAAGTTGTAGGTTGTTTAATCTTACAGTATAGTTGCCATTAGGGTTACCTCCGCCAAATAAAGTGTGATTACCCGAAATTAATCCTAAACCAGCTTTTATAGTGTGTTTATCTAAATAAAATTTACCTTTTTGCTGTATTTGAAATGTGTTCTCTATTTCATCAAACACAAATCCAGGGTGACCTAAGCCAGCAATTACTCTTTCTCCGCTTGCTGTTGGATTGTTTTCAAGAAAGGTGTCATTTTCGGTACTTCCTAAAACCACAACTCTTGGGTTATTTTCATTGGTAGGTCTACCATAATTCCAGTTAAATCTTGAGTATTGAAAATTAGATTGTAAACTAAACTTATCAGCAATGTAATCGTTTTTAAAAGCTATATTTATAGAGTTTCGGTCTTGAGTGTTTCTTGATGTTGGAAAATTTGTACCACCTTCGGTACCACCACCTTGGCGTTCTATGCCTACAAGACCAACATTTGCTCTTAATGAACTTCTAAATTTTTGAGACCAATTATGGTCAATTTTTGCCGATAGATAGGTAAAATCATTATTGCCTCTCACGGCTTCATTTACATTAAGTCCAGGAGAGTTAAGTAAATTGTCTTTGATATCTTTGGTATATTCGGCATTTAAAAAAAAGAAGGTTTTGTTTTTTACTAAAGCACCGCCAATTGCAAATCCTTGTTGATAGCGCTGAAAACCATCTTTTACAAAATTACCTGATAAATCGCGTTGCGAAAATGCCGAACTCGCATCAATTACAGCACCAGGACGTGTTACAAAAAACACTTCGCCAGTTAATTCATTGCCGCCAGATTTTGTAGTTACATTAATTACACCGTTGTTGGATAGTCCAAATTCTGCCGAATAATTATTAGTAAGTACAGTAATATCTTTAGTAAATCCAACAGGAATTGCAAAGCGTTGACCGCCTAAAAAACGCTCGTTATTATCTAAGCCGTCAATTAAATAGCTTGTAAAAATACTATTGCCGCCATTAATACTTACATTTGGTGCCTCCGGAAAACCACTAGTTGCTTGAGATACATTTGGCAGTCGATATAATGACCGTGTTATATCTCGACCTTCTACAGGTAATGCTTTTAATTCAACTTCTTTTAGTTCAAACGATACTTCTGCTGATTTTCGATTTATTTTTGAAGTTGAGTTGTTTGAAGTTATTATTACTTCGTCTAAATTTTGTTGATTTGTTTTTGCCGAAACTAACAATATTTGCACAACAATATCTTGGTTAGATCTAATATCAATTGGTTTTGATACTGCTGCTGCATATTTGTCATTACCCTCAAATGAAGCAATATAACCATTGATAACGGGTAATGAGGCGAATTTTACTTTTCCTAAAGTATTGGTTATTGCCGTAGTGTTAATACCTTGATTAATGTTTTCAAGTGATATTTTAATGTTGCTTACGGGAGTAAGCGTGTTAAAGTCTATAGCATTTACGGTAATACTTTCTTGAGCAGATGTTAAAAGGCCTGCAAACATTAGGATGATTAAATATATTTTTTTCACGTTATTTTAAATATTGATTGATTTATAAAAAAAAGCACACACTTGAGCCTATAATATTTATAACACATTAATTGGTTGTGCTGTAGTCTATTAAATTAATTTAGTAATGGTTTAGCTTAGCTATTAAAGGGGAGACCCTTTGTTTAAGATTTTGGGAGTAACTATTTGAAAAAGAGAAAAATTAATGTGATGAGTAACAAGTGATTGTATTTGGATTAATTTTTGTATTTCCAAATACAAAGCCAAAAATTTACTAGATAAAGTTTTTAGCACACTTTTTAAATCAAAAAAAGAATCGACATCATTTAAATAATTAAACGTAGTGATTGTTATATGTTTTGATTTTATGTAATTTTTTATCTCTTTAGTGATTTTGTTTGTTTTCCAGTTAAAATCACAAAAAATAGCTTTGTCAAAATGTTTTTTTTGCAGGGCAATTAAATAAAAACCACCATCTGTAGATGGACCTAGTGCAAAGCCATTAGTGTTTAATATGCTTATGGCTTCAGTAAGGTGTTTAGTGTTTATTTTTGGGGTGTCATTTCCTATTGCAATAACATTATCATAACCTTTTTTAAATACAGCATCAATAGCATTGGTAAAGCGCTCACCAAAAGTATTTCCTTGTTGGTTTTTTTCGGTATAATGAAAAAAGTCAACATTAGTTTTTTTAACAGTTTTAAGGGTATTGGCATTTAATATTTGGGACAGATTATTTTTGTAATAAAACGATTTGTTTTTTACTGCTTCATCATCCGATAAAGAAAAAATTAATATGGCCGTATTGGTTGCTGTCAATTGTATTTAAAATCAGTACTTAAAAAACACATTTTATTAGATAAGGACGTATAGTCGCTACTAAATACTAAAACTTTCACAAAAATAAGCTTTTTTGTTTATTTGGAGCTTCATGGTTAATAAGCCATTGTTTTCTGTGTAAACCTCCAGCGTAACCTGTTAATTTTCCGTCGCTACCAATTATTCTATGGCAAGGTATAATTATCCAAATTGGGTTTTTAGCATTTGCATTAGCTATAGCTCTAATGGTTTTTACATTACCGTATCGCTTTGCTAGTTCGAGGTAAGATAATGTTTTTCCAAAAGGCACTTCTGTTTCTAATAAATGCCAAACTTGCTTTTGAAAATCTGTTCCCTTTGGGTTTAATTTTAAATCAAATGTTTGGCGCTTACCTTCAAAATATTCTTGCAGTTGCATAACACATTTTTTAAGTGTGTTTGGTACTTTAGTAGTACTTAAATCGTGGTTAGATACTGATATGGAAGATATTCCATTTATACCACCACAAATTTTTGTTATACCTAAAGGTGTTTTTATTAAACAAACATCCAATTAATTAGGGTTTTCATTGTTTATAATTCCAAGGCGTTTAGCTCTTTTTTCCCAGCTTTTTCGAGCCAATGATTGTAAATCTGCTACATTGTCGCTTTCATCCATTATTTCTAAGCCTAATAGTGTTTCAATAACATCTTCTTGGGTAACAATACCGCTTACCGAGCCAAACTCATCAACAACTAAAGCAATATGCTCACGTTTTTCAACAAGTTCATCAAATAAACTAGGAATAGGGAAATTACGGGTAGTAACGGTTAAGTCTCTTTTTATAGATTTTAGCGGTTGCTCTCCTTTTTTATTGATAATAGCTTGAAGTAAACTGTCTTTTAAAAAGTAGCCTGTAATGTTATCAGAGCTTTGATTGTAAATAGGTATTCGAGAAAATTTTAAATTTAAATGTTGTTTATAAAATTCATTTATGGTCATATCTTCCGATGCTGTTTCTATAACCGTTCTTGGTGTCATTACATCTTTAACTAAAATTTCTTTAAAATTAATTAAATTTTTAATTACTGTGCTTTCAGATTCTTTAAATACGCCTTCATCTTCAGCCATTTGAGTCATAGCTTCAAAATCTTCACGACTAAGTACACTGCCGTGATGGCCTTTACCAAAAAATTTAGTAACTAATTGTAAAACCCATATTATACCTGTCCATTTAAAAATAAAAATTAATCCATTTAAGGTTCTTGTCGAAAAGCCAACTAACGATTTCCAGTGTGTAGCCCCAATAGTTTTTGGTATAATTTCAGAAGCTACTAATATTAAAATGGTCATAATTGCAGAAACCATAAAAACACCATTACCAGAGTCGCCAAACACTTTTTTAGCTTCGGCACCAACCATTATTGCGCCAACTGTGTGCGCAATAGTGTTTAGCGTTAGGATAGCAATTAGAGGTTTGTCAACATCATTTTTTAAAATTTCCAAGGCATTGGCATAACTCTTTTTTTCCTTCTTTTTAATAGAGATAAAGGTTGGTGTAACACTTAAAAGAACAGCTTCAAGTATTGAACAGATAAAAGAAAATAATATAGATAATACACCATATAATAGTAAAATACTCATCGTTTTTTTATATTTAGTGCTAAAATATGAAAATAAATGATTTAAAACTTAGTTGTTAGTAATAGGTTTAAATTAGTGGTCATTTTTTATAGTAATTAATTTTTTTTGAAGCCCTGATATATGAAAGGTAAATGGTATAGTTTTTTTGTTTTTTGGATTATAGTTTTATCCTTTGTAGGTAGTTATGCTCAAGATGCTGCCCAATATGATGTTGATAAATTAGAGGTTTTACATAAAGAAACCGAAAACTACTTAGAAGCTTTTGATTATATCAAAGCACTTAGCTCGGGAGATCAGTTAATTAAAAATGCTGAAAAACTTAATAATAAGTTTTATCAATTTTTGGGCTATGACCTTGTTCAAGATGTTTATGAGCGAACTTTAGATTATGACAATTCAATAGTATATATGCATAAGGGGCTTGATATTGCTAGAGAAATGAAATCTGACAGTTTAATTGCTTGGGCAACTAATGATTTGGGTGTATTGTATATCAAAAACAATAAAAACCCACAAAAAGGACTTAATTATCTTAAAGAAAGTTTAAGAATCGAGCTAAAAATTAGAAACTATGGCAATGCATTAATAAATTACGAAAACTTAATTGATTATTATTTAAAAGTAAATGATCTAGAAGCTGTTAAAGTTTACTTAGGTAAGTTAGGTTCACATCAAAATACCTCTTATTTTACTTATACTGATAAATTATATTTTAATAAATTTTCGTCGCTTTATAATTTAAGAGTAAATAAAATTGATTTAGCTAAACAGTATGCGCAAAAAATATTAGACGCTTGTAAAAATAAAACATTTGATGAGTTAAGTTATTATGAAAAGGTTGCGCTTGTTGACGCTTATAGTTATATGTCTAGAGCATACAAAGCCTTAAATAATTATAAAAAAGCATATGAGTTTAATTTAAGTTCAGCTAAGTATTCAAAATTAATTGAATCTGAGATAAAGAAAAAAAACCTTGTTAATTTTAAAATCAATTACCACAATGATTATATTTTAAAGGAGCAAGCGCTGGTTAATAAAATAAAAGAAAAAAATCAAGGTTTAAAAACTGCATTTATAGTATCATCAATAGTGCTGTTTATTTCAATTGTTATCTTGTTTTTGTTTTTTAAAACCAGAACTACCTATATTGAAAAACTTAGAAAAAAAAACAAAGCCTATTTAAAGGCAAAACAGGAGGCAGAGCAACTCTCAAAAATAAAATCTCAGTTTTTATCCACAGTTAGTCATGAATTACGTACACCGCTTTATGGTGTTATTGGTTTGTCATCTATATTAAAAAACGATATCGAAGATAAAACACATAAGGAAGATTTGGATTTGCTTAAATTCTCTGCCGATTATTTATTGTCGCTTATTAATGATGTACTTTTAGTTAATAAGATAGACTCAAATAGCATTGTTTTGAAAAACAGCAAGTTTGAAATTAAAGGTTTGATTAATAATATTATTAAATCGTTTCAATATAGTTTGGTGCAAAACCATAACGACTTACAACTTTCGTTAGATTTAGATTTACCTAAATATATTAAGGGAGATGCTATACGCATTTCGCAAATACTTATGAATTTAATAGGTAATGCTAATAAATTTAATAAAAATGTAGATATAAATGTTAATGTAAAATGTCTTGAGGTTTACGACAAATCGTATGACATTAAATTTATAATTAGAGACAATGGAATAGGCATATCTAAAGAAAATCAAAAATCAATCTTTGAAGAGTTTACTCAAGTTGAAAATTATGATAATCAAATATATCAAGGCGGAGCAGGGTTAGGCTTATCAATTGTTAAACGTTTATTGAAACTGTATAATACAGAAATTGAACTAAAAAGCGAAATAGGTAAGGGGGCCGAATTTAGTTTTGTTTTAAATTTAGAAAAAATTGATGAGGATTTAAATCAAACGGCGATCTCAAGTCAAATAGATAATAAAACTACCAAAAAATTAAATAAAAGCTTAAAGGTGTTAATAGTTGATGATAATATTATTAATCAAAAAATAACTCAAAAAATATTATCAAAACATAAGATAGAATCTTGCAGAGTAGGCTCGGGTGAAGAAGCTATTAAAACAATCAAAAGAACCTATTTTGACCTAATTTTGATGGATGTAAATATGCCCGGTATAAGCGGTATTGAAGCCACAAAAAGGATAAGAGAGTTTAATAAAAACTTGCCAATTATCGCACTAACAGCTGTTGAAATGGATGAAATAGAAGTTAAAATATTAAACTCTGGTATGAACGATATGATTTCTAAACCCTATAATGAAGATAGATTTATCGAAACTATTTTGAATAATATAAATTAGTTTTTTGCTAATAATTTTATAACATCTTTAGCAAAATATGACGCAATTATATCAGCTCCTGCGCGTTTAAATGCAATGATACTTTCTAGCATAACCTCATCATGGTTTAACCAGCCTTTTTCTGCAGCGGCTTTAATCATGGCATATTCGCCCGATACTTGATATACCGCTATTGGTAAGTCAAATTCGTTTTTTATGTCGCGTACAATGTCTAGATAAGGCATTCCTGGCTTTATCATAACAATGTCAGCCCCTTCTTCTATGTCTAATTCGGTTTCACGATGCGCTTCAATACGGTTTGAAGGATCCATTTGGTAAGTTTTTTTGTCTTTAGGAATATTTTTTAAATCTACAGGAGCAGAATCTAGAGCATCTCTAAAAGGGCCGTAAAATGCCGAAGCATACTTTGCAGAGTAGCTCATTATACCAATATTGGTATAATCATGATCGTCAAGTGCTTCTCTTATTTCTAATATCCTACCATCCATCATATCACTTGGCGCTACAAAATCGGCACCAGCCTCGGCGTGCGAAATACTCATTTCAGCTAAAAAAGCAATGGTTTCGTCATTTAAAATCACACCATCTTCAATAATGCCATCATGCCCATAAATTGAGTAAGGATCAAGAGCAACATCGGTCATTACTATCATTTCGGGATATAGGTTTTTAATATGCTTAATAGCACGTTGCATTAAACCGTTAGGGTTTAAAGCCTCCTTGCCTTCATTGTCTTTTAATGCCTCCGGAACTTTAACAAAAAGTAAAACTGATCGTAAGCCTAATGCCCATAATTCGTTTAATTCGGCATCAAGTTGGTCTAAACTAAAACGGTAGTAGTTAGGCATCGATGCAATTTCTTCTTTAATATTATTGCCTTCAACAATAAATAACGGCACTAAAAAATCGTTAGCTGTTATGCTATTTTCTTTAACTAAGTTTCTAAGCGTTTGGTTAGTTCGTAATCGTCTATTGCGTTTTATAGGAAACATAATATTTTATTTTTTTGGTGCTGTTTAAAGTAAGTTGTAACTGGTTATAAAGTAGCCCATTGTTTAGGCTGTTTTAAGATGTTAATTAATTTTTGCTCTTCACTATCGGCTTTTGGTTCAAAATTATATACCCATTGTACCTTTGGTGGTAAACTCATTAAGATACTTTCAATACGTCCGTTAGTTTTTAAGCCAAACAAAGTACCTTTGTCATGCACAAGATTAAACTCTACATACCTGCCTCGACGTATTTCTTGCCATTTTTTTTGGTCATCAGTATAGGGCATATGTTTTCTTTTTTCAAGAATTGGGGTGTAGCTGTTTAGAAAACTATCGCCAATTTCGGTAACAAAATCAAGCCAGTTTTGCATGCTCATTTTATCTGTAATTTTACAGTAATCAAAAAATATACCGCCAATACCACGAGCTTCATCACGGTGTGTGTTCCAAAAATAGTCATCACATTTGGCTTTATAAGTGTTGTAAAATGTAGCGTCATGTTTGTCGCATGCAGTTTTGCAAATGTTATGAAAATGAGTTGCATCCTCTTCAAACAGGTAATAGGGGGTTAAATCTTGACCACCTCCAAACCATCGGTCAACAATGTTTCCTTTTTGGTCGTACATTTCAAAATAGCGCCAATTGGCATGCACAGTAGGCGCCATAGGGTTTATTGGGTGTAAAACCAAGCTTAATCCGCAGGCATAAAAATTGGCATCGGTAACGCCAAAATACTTTTGCATTGACTCTGGGAGTTTACCATGAACAGAAGATATGTTAACACCTCCTTTTTCAATGACATTACCATTTTCAATAATTCGTGTTCGGCCGCCACCACCTTCTGGTCTGTCCCATAAATCTTGATGAAATTTAGCTTTGCCATCAATAGCTTCAATGCTATTAGTAATTGTATCTTGAAGTTTTTGAATGTATTGGTAAAAGTTATCTTTAATTGCTGTGCTATACATGGTGATTGTGTAATTACTAACGTTAAATGCACACTAGCTTTTTAGGCTTTTGTGTGTAATGGTGTCGGTAACGTTAAATTTTATTTTCTCAGGTGTAATGTCAAGATTTTCGATGGTTGCAATTGATGCTGCGGTAACTGAAAACGGCAAAACAATAATCAAACCAATTACAGGAATGAATAAAAATAGCATAAAAACAATGCCGTTTCCTATTGCTAAACCTCTGTTTTGTTGTACAAAGAGGATACTTTTTTTATAATCTAAATGACGCTCTAAAGTATAGTCAATATTGCCAAACCCCGCATAATAGGCCTGTGTTAAAAATAGTAACACAGTAGAAAATATACTGCCAATTACAGGCATAATAAAACCGCTAATAATTATGAGTATAGATATAAAAAGTTCTTTAAAAAAATTTCTTATATTAAGCTTTACACCTCTATTTAGCTGTGCTATAAATGAGGATTTGTTTTGTAAATTACTTGTACTGTTATTACATAAATAATTTTCAATTTTTTCGGAAACAGGACTCATAAAAGGGGCTGATAGTGCCATAACAATTTGCTTGTATGAAATTAGCCCTATTACAATTATAATTGCGCCACTAATGTAATTAGTAAGTAGTTGAAAAGTGCTTTTACCCCACCAGTTTTGAGGATATATTTGTGCTATAAAATCACCCAAATTATCCTTTAATGTATATGAGGCTATAAAAATACCCGAAAAAACTACTATGCTTATTGCTATTGGTATAATAAAATACTGCCATAGTTTAAGCTTAGACATCAAGTCAATAGCCTTTGAATATACTTTTATGCTATATGTAATTTGTTTAAGCATTATATTCTTTTACGGCATCTATAAATGCTTTAGCGTTATCTAGCGGGATATTTGGCAAAATGCCATGGCCTAAATTTACTATGTATTTATCTTTTCCAAAATCATTAATCATTTGGGTTACCATTTTTTTTATTTCCGCTGGAGGCGATAAAAGTCGTGATGGGTCAAAATTACCTTGAAGTGTAATTTCGCCACCACTTAAATAACGTGCGTTTCTGGCAGAAACTGTCCAGTCGATACCTAATGCCGAAGCGTTACTTTTTGCCATATCTTGTAGTGCAAACCAGCAACCTTTACCAAAGGCTATTACAGGTGCATGATCCTTTAAGGCTTCAATAATTTGATTGATATATTGCCATGAAAATTCTTGATAATCGGTAGGCGAAAGCATGCCTCCCCATGAGTCAAATATTTGAACTGCGTTTACACCAGCATTAACTTTTGCTTTTAAATAGGCAATTGTTGTGTCGGTTATTTTTTGTAGTAATTGGTGAGCTGCAACGGGTTGTGTAAAACAAAAGGCTTTGGCTTTGTCAAAATTTTTACTGCCTTGCCCTTGAATAACGTAGCATAAAATTGTCCATGGTGAACCTGCAAAACCTATTAATGGTATGTCGTCATTTAGCAATTCTTTAGTAGCTTTTATGGCTTGCATTACATAATCAAGTTCAACATTTACATCGGGTACAATTACATTGTTGACGTCGTTTTGATTTTTAACAGGGTTGGGTAGGTATGGGCCAAAATCGGGTTTCATTTCTACCTCAATATTCATGGCTTGAGGTATCACTAAAATATCACTAAATAAAATTGCGGCGTCCATACCGTAACGTCTAATTGGTTGTACGGTTATTTCACTGGCTAGCTCAGGGGTACGACAACGGGTAAAGAAATCGTATTTTTCTTTTATTTTCATGAATTCAGGAAGGTAGCGTCCTGCTTGACGCATCATCCAAACTGGTGGACGTTCAACAGTTTCACCTCTTAAAGCACGTAAGTATAAGTCGTTTTTTATCATGTTTTGTGTTCCGCGTAAGCGTAAATTATATATTTAGTTTGCTACAATTGTATTAGTTGTAAAAAATAATGATTTGTTACAATTTTGATGTGTTTTTATAATGTTGGTTAACGCATTCAATTACACTTTCAACAGTTGGTATTTTAGAGACGTGAACTTCATTAAAATGTTTTTTAGCCTCAAGTGCTGTGGTTTCACCAATGCAAAATGCTATGCCTTGATTGTCGTTTTCTTGCAAATAGCTTTTTACGGTAGATGGGCTGTAAAACATAATTACTTCGGGTTGTTTTATGGCTTTGCTATCGTATTTTGTGTTGTAAGCAATTATTTCGTTTAATTTAATATTGTTTTGTTCTAGTGTTTGGGGGATGTTGTCTAAGCGTATGTCACTACAAAAATAAGTGGCTTCGGTGCCTTCGATATAATTTACTAAGTGTTCGGCAAGTGCTTTGGCATTTTTAGCTACATGCTTTACTTTTCCTATTTTAGTTTCTATTTTACGCTTTGTACGGCGACCAACGCAATAGATGTTTTTAAATTTTAATTCTTCTTTTGTGAAATTTGTTGTGAGTGCTTCGACCGCATTTTGGCTGGTAATAATTACATTTTCAATTTGGGCGCTTAGGTGCTGTGGTTTTATTCGATTTATACTGATTTTGATAACGTCTTCACTTTCAACTTTAAGTGTGTTTTCAAATAAGTCTTTTTGATTATTGGTTAGTTTTTTTGTTGAAAAAACTTGTGGGTTTGCGTTATTAAAATCATGATTGCCAATTAATCGTTTTCCTCCTTTTTCAACAATAAAATTAGCACAGTATTCGGCAAGTTTTTGATGTTTTTCAATTTTTGACGAACTTTTAACTTCAATTTTTTTAGTGCCGTCAGGGCTTAGTAATACGCCATGTAGCTCAATTGTTTCGTCTTTTATTTTTGCTAAGGCACCTATAGGGGCTGTACAACCACCTTCAAGTAAGCGTAAAAAATCACGTTCGGTAGTGGTACAAATTTCGGTTTCTTTGTCATTTATTTCTGCAAAAATTTCTAAAATGTCATGATGTTGCTCACGTGTTGCTATCATAATTGCACCTTGGGCAGGGGCAGGTATCATCCAATCTAAATTTATGGCATCGGTTGGTCGCTTATCAATTCTGCCAAGTCCTGCTGCTGCAAATATGGCGGCATTCCAATCGGTATTAGTGTTAAGTTTTTCTAGACGTGAGTTTACGTTACCTCTTATGTCGGTAATGGTATGGGTTGGGTAGCGGTTAAGCCATTGTGCTTTACGACGCAAGCTGCTTGTTGCAATGATTGCATTTTTAGCGCCCAAAAACTCTTCATTGTCTTTAAAAACAAGGGTGTCGTTTACGTTACCGCGTTTTAATACGGCAGCTTGTACGATACTTTCGGGTAATTTTGTTGGTACATCTTTTAGGGAGTGTACAGCAACATCAATATCGCCATTAAGTAAAGCAATGTCAAGTGTTTTGGTAAAAATACCTGTAATTCCTAATTCATATAGAGGTTTGTCAAGTACAATATCTCCTGTTGATTTTACGGGTACAAGTACTGATTTGTGTCCTAGTTTTTTTAGGATATTTTGAACGGCTTTGGCTTGCCATATTGCCAGTTCGCTATCGCGGGTGCCAATTCTTATTATTTTAGACATGTTATGAAGTTTCCTCTAGTTGAAATACTTTTTTTATAAGCTCAATGCTTTGGTCGGTTGCAACGGCGTCACTTTTTAAGTGGTGTGCAAAATGGTTGGTTATTTTTTGAATAATATTATTGCTAACCAAGTTGGCTTGATGTTCGTTAAAATTGGCTTGTTTTTTGCGTTGCGCTTCTAATTCGGTTTGTTTAAAATCTAATAGTTTGTTTTTTAGCGCTTTTATGGTTGGTGCAAATTTTCTAGTTTCTAACCAGCTAATAAATTCAGATTTGATTTCTTCAATAATAGCTTCGGCTTGAGGGATATGTGATTTGCGTTTTTCAATAGTGTCATCTGTTATTTTAGATAATTCGTCAATATGTACAAGTGTTACATGGTTTAATTCATTAACGTTGCTATCTACATTTTTTGGTATAGATAAATCTAAAATTAGTAGTGGTTTTGTGTTTTGGATTAATTGCTTGTTTACAGTTGGTAATTGTGCGCCTGTGGCAACTACTAATACATCCGAAATATTAATTTCTTCCTGTAAGTTAGCGTAATCTTTTACAGTCAAATCAAATTTTCCAGCTATTTTTTCAGCTCTTGATTTTGTTCTGTTAATTAATGTTATGTGTTTGTTTTTGGTATGTTTAACTAAGTTTTCGCAAGTGTTTCGACCAATTTTTCCTGTGCCAAACAGTAAAATATTTTTGTTTGAAATGTCGCTTACATTTTTTAATATGTATTGTACCGATGCAAAGGACACGGATGTTGCACCCGATGAAATTTCGGTTTCGGTTTTAATGCGTTTACTTGCTTGTATAACTGCGTTTAAAAGTCGGTCTAAAAAGGCGTTAAGTAAATTGTGCTTTTTTGAAACTTTAGCGCTTATTTTTAACTGGCTAATAATTTCAAAATCACCCAGTATTTGGCTATCTAGCCCAGAGCCTACTTTAAATAAATGCGAAATGGCATCATTGTTTTTATAAACATAAGCTACTTTTTGAAACTCTTCAACAGTACCTTTGCTGTTGTCGCAAAGCAATTTTATTAGTTGAAAAGGATGTTGTGCAAAACCATAAATTTCAGTTCTGTTGCAAGTTGAAGTTACTATTAAGCTTTCAATATTACTTGCTTTAGCCTGTTCATAAACCAATTGAGTGCTAGATGCGTCAAGACTAAATATACCTCGAGTTACAGCATCGGCCTTTTTGTAATTTAAACCTATGGCATAAAATGAGTTTCCTTTTGCGATATTATAGTGCTGCATCAATTTAAAACAAATTAGTTTTGCAAAGTAAAAGGATAGTGTTGTTAAAAAACAACGCTTAAAGTACTTTTAATGACGTTTTAAGGTTTTTGGTTTTGTTTCTTTAATTTATCTCTTTAAAATCATACTTTTGCAATAAAATGGTATAGTTTCAAACCGTTAATATAGAATGAATATAAATAAAAACACAAAAGAATTTCAAAATGATAGCACAAATAATGTCGCTAGAGGTGTTTTTGATGAAATAGCTATTGAAGATGGTTTTAAATTGTTGCTGTATAAAAACCAACTTGATGTAACAAAAACTATTGAGCGTGATGTTAATAGTAAATTTATTCAGTTTCACTTTAGTGTAAAAGGGCTAAGTCAATTTATATTTAATCAAGGTGCCTACACACTTGAAGTAAAAGCAGAACAGTCATTGTTGCTATATAATCCAAAGCGTGATTTGCCCATATATTTAAATATTAATCCCGATTCATGGATAGTTTCATTGGTAATAACTATCGAAAAATTTCATAGCTTGTTTTCAACCGAAGCAAACTATATAAGTTTTTTAAATAGCGATAATATTGATAAAAAATACTATGCCGACGGGCAAATTTCTCCATCCATGGCAATAGTATTAAATCAGCTTATAAATTACAATTTAAATTCATCTATTAAAGGTATCTATTTTAAAGCGAAGGCTTATGAGTTGTTAGGATTGTATTTTAATACAAGTGAAGAGGCCGATGTTGAGCAATGCCCGTTTTTAGTTGACGAAGCCAATGTTATTAAAATTAAAAAAGCTAAAAACATTATTATTTCAAGAATGGCCGAGCCGCCTACTTTACAGGAACTTGCTGATGAGATTGGACTTAATTTAAAAAAGCTTAAAGAAGGTTTTAAGCAAATTTATGGTGATTCGGTTTTTAGTTTTTTATTAGATTATAAAATGGAAGTTGCACGCAAATTACTTGAGGTAGGCACGTATAATGTTAGTGAGGTAGGTTTAAAAGTTGGTTATAGTACATCGAGTCATTTTATAGCAGCGTTTAAAAAAAAATATGGCACAACACCCAAAAAGTATGTGCAATCAATTTAAAAATTAATTAAAAAACATACCGCTTACGCGGGAAAATAATAGTTATGAAAGGAGTTTTACTTGTTAATTTAGGTTCGCCAGATAGTCCAGATCCAAAGGATGTTAAAAAATATTTAGGTGAATTTTTAATGGACGAACGTGTGATTGACGTGCCATTATGGGCTAGAAATTTATTGGTAAAAGGTATTATTTTAAATACCAGGCCAAAAGCATCTGCTAAAGCCTACCAAAAAATTTGGTGGGATGAAGGGTCGCCACTTATAGTAATTTCAGAGCGTTTAAAAAGCAAAATGCAGGATCAGCTTGATATACCTGTAGCTTTAGCAATGCGTTATGGGTCAATGACTATAAAAAAAGGCTTGCAGCAATTGGTAGATAAGGGAGTTACCGAGGTGTTATTGTTTCCGCTTTATCCGCAATTTGCGATGGCAACAACCGAAACCATAACGGTATTAACCGAAGATATTAGAAAAACATCGTTTCCTGATTTAAAAATAGAGTCAGTTCCGGCATTTTATAATAAAGCCGATTATATTGAAGTGTTATCAAATTCTATAAAAAATCATTTAAAGGATAAAACCTATGATCACTTATTGTTTTCATATCATGGCGTGCCAGAGCGTCACATTAGAAAAAGTGACATTACAAAATCGCATTGTAAAATAGATGGTAGCTGTTGCGAAACGGCGTCAAAAGCACACGAATTTTGCTATAGACATCAATGTAAAGAAGTGACACGTTTGGTGGGTGAGTATTTAAATCTTCAAGAAGGCACATATTCAACATCGTTTCAATCGCGTTTAGGATTTGATCCATGGTTACAGCCTTATACCGATCGTACAATTGAAAAATTAGGTAAAGATGGGGTTAAAAACATGGCTATTGTAACACCTGCATTTGTTAGTGATTGTTTAGAAACCTTGGAAGAAATTGCCATGGAAGGTGAAGAGATTTTTCATGAAGTAGGAGGTGCTAATTTTACAACCGTACCTTGTTTAAACGATGATGATGAGTTTGTTACTTTACTGTCTAATTGGATAAAACAATGGCAAGCCAATGCCAAAGCTGTTAACGCTTAATGGCCAATTTAAAATCGCAAGATTTAGGAACCGAAACAATTTCTAAATTACTTATAAAGCAATCAATACCAGCATCAATTGGGGTGCTGGTAATGTCATTAAATATATTTATTGATACTATTTTTATTGGTAATTGGATTGGCCCCACAGCCATAGCGGCAATAAATGTAGTGTTACCTGTTTCGTTTTTTGTAGCAGCATTGGGCATGGCAATAGGTGTTGGTGGCGCTTCAATAATATCACGTGCCCTAGGGGCAAATAATAAGTCAAAAGCATTTAAAACATTTGGTAATCAAATAACACTTACGTTATTGTTTTGCGTTACGTTTACAGCATTTGGTTTATATTTTGTTGATCAATTAATTCCATTATTTGGTGGTAAAGGCGCTATGTTTGAGCCTGCAAAAACATATTATGTTATAGTGCTTTATGGTGTGCCTATCTTGGGTTTTGTAATGATGGGTAATAATGTAATTAGGGCAGAGGGCAAGCCAAAATTTGCGATGTACGCCATGCTAATACCATCTATTAATAATTTACTATTTGATTATGTTTTAATTTATATTTTTGATTTAGGTATGGAAGGAGCTGCATGGGCAACTACAGGGTCGTATGTGGTTTCATTTATTTTTATTTTTTGGTACTTTACTTCAATACATTCTGAATTAAAAATAAATATATCACACTTAAAATTATGTTCGCCTATTGTACGTGAAATCGGAGCTTTAGGTTTTGTAACATTAGCAAGGCAAGCCGTTGTTAGTATTACGTTTTTGTTAATTAATAATATTTTATTCAATTATGGAGGCGAAACTTCGGTAACGTCATATGCCATTGTAGGGCGTATGATGATGTTTGCTTTGTTTCCCGTATTTGGTATAACACAGGGTTTTATTCCTATAGCAGGTTATAATTACGGTGCTCGTCAATTTGGTCGAGTAAAAGCGGTTATTTTCGTGTCAATAAAATATGCAACATGTTTGGCGTTATTGTTATTTATTGCGTTAATGTTATTTCCAGAAATTATAACCAAATGGTTTACAAATGATGTTGAAATTATTAGCCAAACACCTAATAAAATGAGATGGGCATTTTTAGCCACACCAATTGTGGCTGTACAACTAATAGGTGCGGCTTATTTTCAAGCTATTGGCAAGGCTATGCCTGCGTTACTGTTGACAATAACACGTCAGGCGCTGTTTTTAATACCATTAATTTATATATTGCCAATGTTTTATGATGAATTAGGAGTGTGGATTGCATTTCCTATTTCGGATGTTTTGGCAACTGTTGTTACATTATATTTTTTAAAAAGAGAGCTAAAATTAAATATAAATCCTAAATTAAGGCAATGAGTAATTATTATGATTATATAAAAGCGTTACACTTAATATTTGTAATAACATGGTTTGCAGGGTTGTTTTACATTCCAAGGTTATTTGTGTACCAAATTGAAGCATTTTATAAGTCATCTCCCGAAAGGGAAATATTAGGAAAACAATTAAAACTTATGGCAAAACGCTTATGGTTTATTATTACCTGGCCATCGGCAATTTTGGCAGTTAGTTTTGCTTTGTTTTTATTGCTAATACGTCCGTTTTATATTGAGGAAGGTTGGATGCAAATAAAGCTTTGTTTTGTAGTGTTGCTTGTTTTGTATCATTTAAAAACTCATCAAATATTTAAGCAATTGCAAAAAGATGAGGTAAAATATACTTCAAACTTTATGCGCTTATGGAATGAAGGCGCTACAATTATACTTTTTGCGGTGGTATTTTTAGTAATTTTAAGGCATAGTATCAATTGGATATTTGGAGTGCTTGGTATTTTTGGGTTAGCAGTGTTTTTAATGCTAGGTATAAAAGTATACAAGCGCATTAGAGATAAAAACCCAAACGCATAATTGTAGTTAACATATAATTGAATAATTGTTTTATGGCACAAAAAAAACTCTCATTACGCTCACGTATTTTTTTATACATGATATTACTGGTGTTTTTAGCGTCCATATTAATAGCTGCAGTAACAATATACCAATATAACGAGCAATCTAAAGAGTATAATTTGCAACGCTTAGAGCGGAAGGAAAAACAGTTGTTAAAAAGTATTCAGTATGAACTGAATGAAACCACCTATGCTAGAGAAACAGAAAAATTAGCGCTTATTTTTAAATCTAAAATTTATGAAATAAGAGAAACATTAAATGTTCATTTTAATATTTATGATTTAGAAGGTAATTTGGTTAAAAGTACTCGCCAAAGTTTTGGTAATACGGCCTTGTTAAATTGTATCCCTGCCGAAATTTTAAATGGTATTAATACCAGCATTGATAAGCGTTTTGTTAAAGTAAGTGAAACTTTAGACGGCAGTGTACAATCGTCATATATTATATTTGGATTTAAATCAAAACCTTTAGGGATTTTAAATATACCGTATTTTGAAGATGATTCTTTTAATGATAAAGAATTAAAAGAATTTTTAATAAGGCTAGGTTATGCATATTTTATTATGCTTTTGATTGCTATTTTATTTGCGTATTTTATATCTAAGTATATCACTAAATCATTAAAAACCA
Organism: uncultured Flavobacteriaceae bacterium; assembly: GCA_937924845.1. Lineage (GTDB taxonomy): Bacteria > Bacteroidota > Bacteroidia > Flavobacteriales > Flavobacteriaceae > CALDUQ01. The sequence continues at coordinate 3,441 of CALDUQ010000017.1, read as the reverse complement.
TAAGTGATAAGATGAATAAAACACGTCTAGAAGAGCGTAATGAAAAAATAGAGTTAAAGGGTGCAAGTCAAGAAATTAGCGTGCTTATAGCATCATACAACAGTATGATTGATAAACTCGAAGATAGTGCAGTAAAATTAGCAACAAGCGAGCGAGAACAGGCTTGGCGAGAAATGGCAAAACAAGTTGCACACGAAATTAAAAACCCGTTAACGCCTATGCGACTAAGCGTACAAAGTTTTCAGCGCAAATTTGATCCAAATGATGAAGCAATACATAAAAAAGTAGATGAGTATAGCAAAACATTGATTCAGCAAATAGATACCATGAGTGCAATAGCCTCGGCATTTTCAAGTTTTGCTAAAATGCCTGCTCAAAAAAGTGAGCAGTTTAATGCTGTTGAGGTGATTCAATTAGCATTAGATATTTTTACAGATACACCAATTATATATAAGCCTGCTAAGCCTATAATTACAGTAAATTTAGATCGAACGCAATTAATACGCATGGTAACTAACTTAATAAAAAATGCAATTCAGGCAATACCTGAAGAGCGTGAACCTAATATTAGCGTTGCTATTAAGTTAGATAAATTTAATGTTATTATAGAAGTTAGTGATAATGGTATAGGTATTTTGGAGGAAAATAAAGCACGAATTTTTGAACCAAAATTTACAACTAAAACTAGTGGTATGGGCTTAGGCTTACCTATTATAAAAAATATAGTAAAAACATTTAAAGGCACAATAACATTTACTTCAGTAAAAAATGAAGGCACTGTGTTTAAAATTACGTTTCCTAAAAATTAAATGATACCAGTATGAAATTTAAAAACATTTTAGTAACTACAGAAGCAAATATTACAACAGTTACAATTGATAGAGCCTCAAAACTTAATGCGCTTAATAAGCAAACAATATCTGAGCTTACTGATGCAATAACTACAGCTATTGAAACTGTAACTGTTAAAGTAATTATACTTACAGGTAGTGGCACAAAAGCCTTTGTTGCAGGGGCAGATATTAGTGAATTTGCCGATTTTACTGCTGCCGAAGGCGAATCTTTAGCAAAACAAGGGCAAGCATTGTTATTTGATTTAATAGAAAACTCAACTACTCCAATAATAGCGGCAGTTAACGGTTTTGCTTTAGGTGGCGGTTTAGAGTTGGCTATGGCGTGCCATTTTAGAGTAGCTAGCGATAATGCTAAAATGGGACTGCCAGAAGTTTCATTAGGAGTTATTCCTGGTTATGGAGGAACACAGCGATTACCGCAGCTAATTGGTAAAGGTCGTGCCATGGAAATGATAATGACCGCAGGAATGATGACTGCCGAGCAAGCACTATATTTTGGTTTGGTAAACTACACAAAGCCTCAAGATGAATTGTTGCCATTTTGTAATAAAATAGCTCAAAATATTTTAAAAAATTCAGCAACTGCAATTGGTAGTGCGATCACTGCAATTAATGCTAGTTTTAAAACAGGTGTTGATGGCTATGAAGTTGAAATAAAAGAATTTGGCGCTTGCTTTGATACCGAGGATTTTAAAGAGGGTGCCTCGGCGTTTTTACAAAAAAGAAAACCAAAATTTAATTAATCATTTAGCATTGACCAAAGTTTGTCTTTAAGTTCGGTAATTCCTTGTTGAGTTACCGATGAGATAAACATATACTCTATAGGAAGTGATTGGTCTAACTCGGCTTTAAGTTCGGCTTTAAGTTCGTCGTCAAGTAAGTCACTTTTTGTTATTGCTATAATACGTTCTTTATCTAACATTTCAGGATTGTAGCGTTTAAGCTCATTTAATAAAATGTCATAATGTTCGCTAATATCTTCTGCATCAGCAGGAATAGTAAAAAGTAATGTAGAGTTACGTTCAATATGTCTTAAAAAATAATGTCCTAAGCCTTTGCCTTCGGCAGCACCTTCAATTATACCAGGGATGTCAGCCATGACAAAAGTTTGATAATCACGATGCTCTACAATGCCTAAGTTGGGTTTTAGTGTAGTAAATTCATAATCTGCAATTTTAGGTTTTGCTGATGACACTACAGATAGTAGTGTAGATTTTCCAACATTTGGAAACCCAACTAGCCCTACATCTGCAAGTACCTTAAGCTCTAAAATAATATCTTTTTCTTCGCCAGGTATACCAGGTTGTGCATACCTAGGTGTTTGATTGGTTGCGCTTTTAAAATGCCAATTGCCGCGCCCACCTTTACCGCCTTTAGCGATTATAAACTCTTCATCATGAGCCGAAATTTCATAAATTACCTCATTAGTTTCTTTGTCTCTAATAACTGTGCCTAAAGGCACTTCCATAAATACATCGGCGCCATCGGCACCTGTACTTCTAGACTTGCTACCATGTCCGCCATGTTCAGCTTTAAAATGGCGTTTAAATTTATAATTAAAAAGCGTCCAAAGGTTGCTGTTACCTTTAATAATAACATGGCCACCTCGTCCGCCATCACCACCATCGGGACCTCCTTTTGTGATATATTTTTCTCTATGTAAGTGTACAGATCCTTTTCCGCCATTTCCTGATGACACAAATAGTTTTACATAATCAACAAAATTTCCTTCAGTCATGTGTGTGTTAATTTAAGGGGTTATAAGTAATTTAAAAAAAAATACTTAAAGTGTATTGATAACAGTGCTAAGTCGTTCTGTAATTTCTGTAATAGTACCTTCGCCATTAACGCCATGGTATTTATTTTTAGAAGAATAAAAGTTTTTTAGGATTGCTGTTTTTTTATAATATTCGGTAATTCTATTTCGTATAATGTTTTCGTCAGAGTCATCAGTTCTGCCACTTGTTTCACCACGTTTAAGTAGTCTTTTAACAAGTACTTCATCGTCAACTTCAAGAGCAATCATGCCGTTAATTTCTGAGTTTTTTGAAGCTAATAGCGTATCAAGTGCTTCCGCTTGAGTGTTAGTTCGCGGAAAACCATCAAAAATAAATCCGTTAGCATCGGCATTTTTGTCAACCTCTTCGCTAAGCATTTTTATAGTAACTTCATCAGGAACCAGTTCACCTTTGTCAATATATGATTTAGCTAAAGTACCTAATTCGGTTTTGTTTTTTATATTATATCTAAATACATCACCTGTTGAAATGTGTATTAAACTGTATTTTTGTTTAAGAAACTCGGCTTGCGTGCCTTTACCGGCTCCTGGAGGTCCAAATAATACGATGTTGGTCATCTGTTGTGTTGTTTTTATTTGATAAACTTCGGGTAAATTGCGTCCCAACTCATTATAATCTAAGCCGTAGCCAACTATAAATTTGTTAGGTATTTTTATGCCGATGTAATCTATATTTAAGTGTTTTGTGTAGGCTTCTGGTTTAAAAAAAAGTGTTGCAATTTTAAGTTGTTTTGCATTTTTTTCTTTAAATATATTATAAATTTCTTCAAGTGTATTTCCTGTGTCAAT